>NZ_CAJQZB010000041.1:0-59178 GCF_907164545.1 Paraburkholderia gardini
GGTGTAGCTTCGAAAGAAGCTACACCGCCGTTTTCATTTGAGCGCCCGGAAACAGTAAAGTCGGGCCGCGATCGCGTACGCGGACTCATGTGAGACAGCGAAGTGAGCGCAGGCAAACTGGTGCTCGCCAGGATCGGCGCAACTCTGGCGTTACGCCGCGGTCTTCACCCGTTCGGTGGACAGGCCGAACTGCCGGGCAATCGAAACTAGACGTTCCTGCCATTCCCACGTACCGAACACGTCATGCACGTTCTGCAGGCAACTGAGCAATTCGACTGTAGTCGCGTCGTAGATGTTGATGCGCGCGCGCAGCAGCGCTTTCTTGAGTGCCGCAACGCCGACGTCCATGTAAATAGGCACATCGCGCGGATCTTTTCCGATATAGCGAACCGGAATGCCTTCCATTGCCGTCATATAGTCGCCCGGCTTGATGAAATTGCCGATGGGACAACCGCCGCAGTGACCCCGGTAAGCGCCGCCGCCATGTGGCAGGAGCGCTGCGCGCTTCTGGCCAAACAGATGGCCGACGCCCTGGTCGAAAATCTCCTGATGGGTCAGGAAGTTCAGGCTTTTCATGGTGAATCTCCTCTGCGCTACGCGCAGCGGTCGTTGTTATTTGAAGACCTACTGTCTTCCTCACAGTTATAACGACTGAGATCGGTAAATATGTAGTGGATCAAACCCGAAGCGGGCAATTTTTGCAGTATCGAGCGTGGTCTGGCCCACGCAACGAGACGCTAACAGGCGTCTCGAGCGACGGCAGCCGACAAACTGAACATCGCGGCTACCCGGCTTTGTGGTTGCGGCCCTTTTTGCCGAGCGCGACGCAGGCCGCCCTGCACGCGCAGGTCCGCTCGTGGTCGTTCACCATGCCGACGGCCTGCATGAACGAATAGCAGATCGTGGTGCCGACAAATTTGCAGCCCCACGTCTTGAGCGCCTTGCTGAGGGCGTCCGAAATGGCGGTCGAAGCGGGTGCATCCCGATAGCTTGCCCAGTCGTTCTGGATGGGCGTCTGGTCGACGAACGACCATACGAAGTTCGCCAGTGAACCGTGTTCGGCCTGAATTTTCTGGACCGCGCGCGCGTTCGTGACCGCGGATTCGAGCTTGCCCCGATGGCGAACGATACTGGCATCGAGCAGCAGCGCGTCAATGCGCTTCGGCGTGAAGCGGGCCACCGCGTCGATATCGAAATCGGCGAACGCCCGGCGATATCCCTCGCGCTTGTTAAGAATCGTCGACCACGACAGGCCCGCCTGCGCGCCCTCCAGTACGAGTAGCTCGAAGAGATGCCGGTCGTCGCGAGAGGGCACGCCCCATTCTGTGTCGTGATATTGCGCAAGCGCTTCTGTTGCCGCCCAGTTGCATCGTTGTGTCACTTTCCCGCTCCTGCGTGTATGAGTTACCCGACCCTCCGGATGCTGCCAGGCAAGAATAGCGGAATGGGCGCGCGCCGCCACCTGGCCGGATGGCAGATTGCCGGATCGAATTGAACCCGATAGTCTCTGCACCATCCTTTTTATCCGACTGTATTCGATGACTTCAGATCTTTACCTCATTGGTGTCGATGGCGGCGGCTCCGGCACCCGTCTCGTCCTTGGCGACATTCACGGTGCGGAACTCGCGCAGGCTGCGGGCGGCCCATCGGGACTTGGCCTCGGCGTCGAGCGCGCCTGGCAGGCGATCGAGGCCGCCTGCCGCGATGCGTTCGCCGCCGCCGGGATCGAGCTGGACTGGTCACGCTGCGTGCTGGGATGCGGTCTGGCGGGCGTGAATAATCGCGACTGGCTCGCGGCGTTCCATGATCACGCACCGAAAGTGGCGGGGCTCGCGGTCGAGAGCGACGCCTATACGACACTGCTCGGCGCGCACGGTGATGCACATGGCGTGGTGGTCGCGCTCGGCACAGGCAGTGTCGCCGCGGCGGCCGACGGCGACGGACCATGGCGTATCGCAAGCGGCTTCGGCTTTCCCTCTGGCGATGAGGCGAGCGGCGCATGGCTCGGCTTGCGGGCAATTGTCCACGCGCAGCAGGCGCTCGATGGCCGCGCGCCGCACGATGCGTTCGCGCAGGCGCTGCTCGGTCACGTCGACGCACAGGACCGCGACAGCCTGATCGTCTGGCTGTGTGCAGCCAGTCAGACTGCTTATGCGAGCCTCGCGCCCGTCGTCCTGCAGCATTGCACGCATCCGTTTGCCGCCCTTCTTCTCGCAGAAGCTGGAACGGAAATCGCAAAGATGATCGATGCGCTCGATCCGCGCGGCACCTTGCCCGTCGCGCTGTGCGGTGGCCTGGGTGAGCCGCTGCGGCCCTACGTACCGGCTTCGTACCATGAGCGTCTGCGCACGCCGCTGGCCGATTCGGCGCACGGCGGATTACAGCTTGCAAGGATCGAAGCGCGGCGGATCAACGCGTAAAACGGCGACGGGACGCGGCGTGCGGGTTCGGGGCGTTAAAATACGCCCTTTGAGTTTGCGGCATCGCCCACGACATGTACAAAGTTATCGCCACCGATCTCGACGGAACCCTGCTCAACAGCGACCATCAGGTGGACCCGTTCACCGTGTCCACGGTGCGTGCGCTCGAAGCGCAGGGGCTCCATTTTGTCATCGCGACCGGGCGCCATTATTCCGACGTGGCTGGCATTCGCGATGTGCTGGGTATCAAGCCCTGGCTGGTGACGTCGAATGGCGCGCGGGTGCATGCACCCGATAACACGCTGATGTACGCGCGAGATCTCGCGCCCGAAATCGTGCGGCGCCTCGTCGAGCCGGAAGTCGCCGGTGAGCATGGCCGTGTGATCGTCAATCTGTTTGCCGACAAGGAATGGCTGATCGACCGGGATGCGCCTCAACTGCTGCGCTTTCATCAGGACTCGGGATTTACGTACGAAGTGATGGACCTGCGCGAGCACTCAGGCAAGGACATCGCAAAGGTGCTGTATATCGGCGATCCGGCGGACCTCGCGCAGATCTCGGCGAATCTCGAACGCGAGTTTGGCGAGGCGCTGTATGTGACCTATTCGTTGCCCGATTGTCTCGAAGTCATGGCCGCGAACGTGTCGAAAGGCACGGCGTTGCGGGTAGTGCTGGAGCGCCTCGGTATCGACGCGGCACGTTGCGTGGCCTTCGGCGACAACATGAACGATATCGACCTGCTGGAAACGGCAGGCTATCCGTTCATGATGAACAACGCCAACCCGGATCTGATCCGCCGCCTGCCGGACGTGCCACGGATTGGCAATAACTTCGAGGCCGGGGTGGCCCATCATCTGCGCCAGCTGTTCGCAATGGATAACGAACTGACGTCGTGATCCTTGCGGCGAAGTGAAGTCGAAGTGAGGTCGAAGTCAGCAGGACAGGCCTCTGCGAATTCCACGCAGAGGCCCCCGCGCGATGGCCGGACGAGTGAGTGCTAACCCGTTGGCGATCAGCCATGCCAGCCATAACCGCGGTCACCGCGGTTATCCCAGCCGCCGCGATCGCCACGACCCCAGCGATGCGAGTCGCGGTCATGATCATGCCAGCCGCCGCGGCCCCATCCCGGATGGCCATATACCGGCTGAGGCGCGACATAGACCGATGCCGGTCGCACATACACAGGGGCCGGTACGCCGAGTGAGAGACCGATACTCAGATCCGTATGCGCTTCGGCAACGCCGCACACGCCAACTGCAAGACCCGCGGCAACCAGCAGATGAGTAACGATGCGCTTCATGTTGTTCTCCTGTATCGCGACTTGTTTGTCGCACAGGTTCAATCTACGCATCGCGGAACGGCCGTGCTGCGACGAGATGTTACGGAGTGAAAGCATCGATTCCGCGTTGCGGCCTTGCATCGTATGACGGAGGAGCGTTTGAAGCGAGGCTGGCGAAAGCGTGGCGACCCCGGCTACGCGGGGCTTTGCGACGGTGTTTTGTCGCGATCGCACGTTTCGGCCAGCTCAGGATATCTGGATGTGTCCCCAACAGGAGTAAGGCGTTCTTACACTTGTGGCATCCATTAATATTCACCGCGCCTCGATCCCGGGCAAAAGCGTCGAGACTCAAGACTTAACCTGGCGCTTCAACGCCTCGCGTCGCCTCACGTTCCCGGGCAACAACCGGATAGACCAGACCCGCGACAATCGCACCAAGCATCGGTGCGAGCCAGAAGAGCCACAACTGGTCGACCGCGCCGCCGCCCACGAACAGCGCCGGACCTGTCGACCGGGCCGGATTGACGGACGTGTTCGTCACCGGAATCGAAATCAGATGGATCAACGTCAGGCACAGACCAATCGCCAGCGGTGCAAATCCCGCCGGCGCGCGGCGATCGGTTGCGCCGAGAATCACGAACAGGAAGAAGCCGGTCAGCACCACTTCGCAGATGAACGCCGCGAGCATCGAATAGTGTCCGGGCGAGCGGCCGTCATATCCATTGGTGGCGAAGCCGCTCGCCACAAGGTCGAAGCCCGGTTTGCCGCATGCAATCAGCGAGAGCACAAACGCACCGAGTATCGCGCCGACCAGCTGCGCCGCGATGTACGGGACGAGGTCGCGGGCCGGGAAGCGACCCGCGACCGTCAGCCCGACGCTGACAGCCGGGTTCAGATGGCATCCGGAGATATGCCCGATTGCATAGGCCATCGTCAGCACGGTAAGGCCGAACGCGAGCGCGACGCCCACGTAGCCGATACCCAGACCCTGCTCGGGGCCGGAGAGACTCGCAGCCAGGACGGCGCTGCCGCACCCTCCGAGCACGAGCCAGAACGTGCCGAACATTTCGGCGGCGACACGTCGCGACAATTGCATTTGCGTATTCCTTTAAAGGTCGACTGCCATTGCGGCATCGCGAAATACACAATGCGCGCTCGAGTCGCGGATTTTAGGCAAACGCACCAGACGTCGCTGTCAAAAATTGTCAAATTCGACGGAATGTCGGTAATTATTTCGGGATAATGTTCGGTGCAATATAACTTCGGGTAGAGCTTAATAATCAAGCTGATGATTTCGTGGTAAGCGTGTTCGTCGTGCATTGCGAATTTTTCTAATTGCAGCTAATCTCCGACCGAATGACTGCCGCGATAAGGGAGAGACCAGAATGTCATCACAATACGCAGATCTTAAGGTTCAGATAGCGCGGCTTCAGGCGCAGGCCGAAGAGGCACGTCGTACCGAAGTCGTGAATGTGATTGCGGAGATCCGTCACAAGATCGTCGAATACGGGCTTACGGCACAGGATCTGGGCTTTGCCGAGGCCGCCCGGCGTGGCCGGCCACCCAGGAAAGCGCCGCTGCCGCCACGCTATCAGGATCCCAAAACCGGCAGCACGTGGAGCGGGCGCGGCAAGCCGCCAAAATGGATTGCAGGAAAAAACCGTGAGCGATTTCTGATCGAACAGTAATTCCGTGCCGTTATCGAAAGCTTTCTGAAGGGGATTGCGCGCACTAAACCATTACTTGATACGGTCGTTTGATGTCAATAAAAAAGCCGCCTTTTCAGGCGGCTTTTTGTTGTCGGAGAAATGGATCGTTCGATTCATACACCAGGCAAACGATTCACGCAGACGATTCCCCCGAATTAGCGCACCGGCTGATCGCTCAGCCAGCCGCAACCTGGCGCAGCACCGGACGGCGCGCGGCTTCCAGAAGCGTCGTATATCCATCGACGTAATTCTGCGCCATCGTCCGGGCGCTGAAGCGGCGCTCGAACTGCGCGCGGATTTCGCTGCGAGAAAGCTCGTCGATGCGCTGGAGCGCGGCAACCGCACCCTGCACGTCCTCGCAGACATAGCCGGTCACGCCGTGATCGATCACTTCGGGCACCGAGCCGCGGTTGAACGCGATCACCGGCGTGCCGCACGCCATCGACTCGATCATCACGAGGCCAAACGGCTCGGACCAGTCGATCGGGAACAGCAGCGCCTTCGCGCCGGAGAGAAACTCGGGCTTCTGCGCCTCGTTGATCTCGCCGACAAACTCGACGTGCGCCTGCGACAGCAGCGGTTCGATTTCGGTCTTGAAGTATTCCTGGTCGACCTTGTCCACCTTGGCGGCGATCTTCAGCGGCAGACCGCTTTGGGCAGCGATCCTGATGGCTGTATCGACGCGCTTCTCCGGACAGATCCGGCCGAGGAACGCCAGGTACTCGGGCTTCCTGTGCGGCTGCGGCGTCAGTAGCTGCGCCGGCAGACCGTGATAGATCGTGTTGAGCCAGTTCGCCTGCGGCAGCGGCTGGCGCTGCGAATCCGAAATCGATACGACCGGCACGTCCGAAAATGCATCGAACACTGGCTGAAGCTCCGGTAAATCGAGGCGGCCGTGCAGCGTCGTGACAAACGGCGTGTCCATCGTGGAGAACAGCGGGAACGGCAGATAGTCGAGGTGGAAGTGCAGCACGTCGAACTCGTGGGCGACGCGGCGCACCTGTTCCATCATCAGCACGTGCGGTGCCATCGCGTCGCGCACGGTCGGATCGAGGCGCAACGCCCGCGGCCAGCATGCTTCCAGGTTCGCAGAGGTAACCGAATCGCCGCTCGCAAACAGCGTGACGTCGTGACCGAGGTCCACCAGCGCCTCAGTGAGGTAAGAGACAACACGCTCGGTGCCGCCGTAAAATTTCGGCGGGACAGCTTCATAAAGCGGCGCGATTTGTGCGATTCGCATGTGGTTCTCCTTGTTCAGACGGCTTCGCTCGACGTTGCCCGGGTGAGCGGGCGAATGCCGGGCGGACGGGCTGCGCGACGTTTCCACTTTGCTGCGCGAGGATTGCCCGAGCCGGATCGGGTTATCCCTTAGGGCCATTATCGGGATTGGGTGCGCTAATTCGAGCTATTTTTCAAACACTTAATGTTGTTACAGCGCGAAACAGGCGCCCGGGATTTCTCCCGATATCCGGGAAACCCAATAACGGCGCGGGACTCGACGCTATGAGAGGCGAGTCGAAGGGTGGCACGGTACTCCGCCGAGGCGCGTGGCGCACGGCTTCCCTGGCGCGTCCGCCAGGTCGCGAAACGGGTGAATACGCGGCTTTAAATCTGCATATAATCTTTCCCACTCCCCTCGGCGCGACATCCGTTACGCCAGAAAAACTGCCTGTCGTATCCTCAAAAACCACGTGCAACAAATCATGTAGGAAAAATTCCTACATGATTAATGGACAATTCCGTCAAAACGACGGGCGGTCTGTCCGATTTCCGACCGGTTGCACTTTCGACACAATGCTGGAATGACCATAAACGGGCAGGTCGTGCGCTTTTGGGCGCGCGATCGAGCAAACGTTTTCGCAACGGCCTGACCAGCCAGATTGAACCGGGGGAATCATGACCGCCACTAGCGAAATGCTCAGTGAGATCAGAGAAGTAAACCTGTCCTACCTTCTGCTGGCCCAACGTCTTCTGCGTGAGGACAAGCCCATGGGCATGTTCCGCATGGGTATCTCCGACCAGCTCGCCGATGTTCTCGCCAATCTGTCGCTTGCACAGACCGTCAAGCTGGCCGCGTCGAACCAGGTGCTTTGCCGCTTCCGGTTCGACGATCACACCATTCTTTCGTCCCTCGCTGAGAAAGGCAAACAGGGCGTCGTCGCCCAGGCGCATTCGGCGATCCTGATGGCGAGCCAGCCGACCGAGCAGATCGGCTGAGGCGCACGCTGCAGTCCCCTACGGTCGGCCATCCGGCTGGCCGGAGCCGGCACGGACGACAGAACGAGGGCGGATGGCAACGAAAAGTGTGATGACGGAAGTCAGGGAAATCACCCTGGCAATCGAACTGATCGAACTTGGGGCGCGGTTGCAACTCCTCGAGGCGGAAACCAGCCTCTCGCGCGACCGGCTGATCAGGCTCTACAAGGAACTGAAGGGCGTCTCGCCGCCCAAGGGCATGCTGCCCTTCTCGACAGACTGGTTCATGACATGGCAGCCGAATTTCCATTCGTCGCTGTTCTTCAATATCTACCGGTTCATCAACCTGCAGGGCGGCTGCGACCCGATCCAGTCGATCGTGAAAAGCTACCGGCTCTATATGGAACACGTCCAGTTGCAGCAGGACGAGCCGGTATTGAGCCTCACGCGCGCCTGGACGCTGGTGCGGTTCTTCGACTCGGGCATGTTGCAGATGACACCCTGCACGCGTTGCGGCGGACATTTTGTCGCGCACGCGCACGATCCGCAGCAGGGTTTCGTCTGCGGGCTGTGCCAGCCGCCTTCGCGGGCGGGCAAGACCCGCAAGGCCGCCGAGGCAAAAGCCCGGCCGGTCGACGCTCCGATTCTCGTCGCCTGAGCATGAGTCCGGGCGCCCAGACGGGCGCGCGAAGCGGGCGTCCCGCGAGGAAATCCAGCCCGTGCGCGGCCGGGTGAGCGGACCGCCCCGCGGCAGTCCGCGCATCTGCGGTACCCGGCCGGCGATGGGCGCCCGACCGGCGCGTATCCCCGAGTCCATCTGGCATACACCGGGTGGCCGGTCCCCTTTACCCCCAAAGTTTTCTGTCCGTCTGCCGTAAACCAGTTTAACGACGGTCTCCGTCGCTTCTTTGTGAGGGCTCGGCAGTGTTGATTTTCGTGGGAACACTCGTAACGCTGTTGTCCGTCTTCGGCGGCTATGCGCTGGAAGGCGGCCATCTTGGCGCGCTGTTGCAGCCCGTCGAAGTGCTGATGATTGCGGGCGCGGGGCTTGGTGCGTTCATCCTCGGCAACGGGGCGAAGACGATCAAGGCCACGCTGCGCGTGATACCGACGCTCTTCAAAGGTGCCAAGTACGACAAGGACGTCTACATGGAGCTGATGGCGCTCCTGTACGTGCTGCTTGCGAAAGCGCGCAAGGAAGGCACGCTGACGCTCGAAGCCGATATCGACGATCCGCAGAAAAGTCCGATCTTCACGCAGTATCCGAAGATCCTGGCGGATCACCACATCGTCGAATTCCTGACCGACTACCTGCGGTTGATGGTGGGCGGCAACATGAACGCCTTCGAGATCGAAAGCCTCATGGACGAGGAAATCGAAACCCATCATCACGAAGGCGAGGCCCCGGCCCACGCGCTGATGAAGGTCGGCGACGCGATGCCGGCGTTCGGTATTGTCGCGGCGGTGATGGGCGTGGTGCATACGATGGCATCCGCGGACAAGCCGCCGGCGATTCTCGGCGAGATGATCGCGCAGGCGCTGGTCGGCACCTTCCTCGGGATTCTGCTTTCGTACGGGCTCATCGGGCCGCTCGCGAGTCTCGCTGAACAGCGCGTGACCGAGTCGACCAAGATGTTCCAGTGCATCAAGGTGACGATTCTCGCCAGCCTGAACGGCTATGCGCCGGCGATCGCCGTCGAGTTCGGCCGCAAGGTGCTCTTCTCGACCGAACGCCCGTCGTTCACCGAGCTGGAAGAGCACGTGCGCCGCGTCAAGGCGAAATAAGGCGACGGCCAGGGACTGGGAATGAGCAAGGACAAGGATCGCGCAATTGTCGTCAAGCGCTCGGCGCCGAGGAAGTCCAGCCCTCACGGCGGCGCCTGGAAGCTGGCGTACGCCGACTTCATGACCGCGATGATGGCGTTCTTCCTGCTGATGTGGCTCCTGAGCTCCGCATCGACGGTGCAGTTGCGCGGCATCGCCGAATACTTCAACCAGCCGCTCAAGGTTGCACTGATGGGCGGCGATCGCAGCGCCGAGGACTCGAGCATCCTGAAAGGCGGCGGCCGCGACATCTCGACCGACCAGCAGGGCATCACGCGGCAGAGCGACGGTTCGACGGCACGCGCCGAAAAGACCGCCGCCCGCAACGACGACGATGCGGTCAATCAGACACAGGGCTCGCTGGAGCGTCGCGAGCAGGTTCGTCTGCATGACCTGCAGGTGAAGTTGATGGCGGCGATCGAAGCCAATCCGGTGCTGCGCCAGTTCAAGCAGCAGATCCGCATCGATTCGACGCTGATGGGCCTGCGCATCGAGATCGTCGATTCGCAGAAGCGGCCGATGTTCGCCACGGCTCGCGACATCGTCGAGCCGTACATGCGCGACATCCTGCGCGAGATCGGCAAGACGCTGAACGACGTGCCGAACCGCATCGTCGTGCAGGGTCACACCGACGCCGTGCAGTATGCCGGCGGCGAGAAGGGTTACAGCAACTGGGAACTGTCGGCGGATCGCGCGAACGCGTCGCGGCGCGAACTGATCGCCGGCGGCATGGATGAAACGAAGGTGTTGCGCGTGCTCGGTCTTGCATCGACGCAGAACCTGAACAAGGCCGACCCGCTCGACCCGGAAAACCGTCGTATCAGCATCATCGTGCTCAACCGCAAGTCGGAAGAAGCGTTGATGCGGGACGACACCACGACGACGACGCTGTCGTCGGATGCAGCGGGCTCCTCGAAGCAGCCGCTGCTGGAAAAGATTTCGCAGCCGGTGACGGTTGCGCCCAGAACGGCGCCAGCAATGGCGACGCAGTAACGAAGCAACAGGCAGTTGTCTGGCCGGCATGGGTGCCGGGGCGGCGCGGCAGGCCGGACAGCCCACAGGAAGCGCAGTGAGGATTTCATGATCAGGCACATTCTGGCAATCGACGATTCGGCAGCGATGCGGGAGATTCTCTCGGCGACGCTGACGGCGGCCGGCTATCAGGTGACGCTCGCGGCAGACGGCGAGGCAGGGCTGGAGAACGCGCTGGCGATGCCGTTCGATCTCGTGCTGACAGACCAGCACATGCCCGGCCGCACCGGCCTCGATCTGATCGCGGCGCTGCGCGGCAATCCGGCGTATCAGACGACGCCCATCCTCGTGCTGACGACCGAATCCGGCGACGTATTCAAGGCGGCGGCGCGCGATGCGGGCGCGACAGGCTGGATCGAAAAGCCGCTCGACCCCGACATGCTGACTGAACTGGTCGCGGCGCTTGCCGTACCAGGCGTTGTCTGAGCGGCGACGGACGAAGCGAAACAAGACACAGCCCAGCCCAGACAGGATCTCTTGCGGTGACCCAGGCATGACACTCGACATCACTCAGTTCTACCAGACGTTCTTCGACGAAGCGGACGAACTGCTCGCGCAGATGGAGCAACTGCTGCTCAATCTCGACATCGGCCATCCCGATCCGGAAGACCTCGCGGCTATTTTCCGCGCGGCGCACTCGATCAAGGGCGGCGCGGCGACCTTCGGCTTTACCGCGCTGACCGAAACGACCCACATTCTCGAATCGCTGCTCGACCGCGCACGCAACAACGAACTCGTGCTGCGCAAGGACATGATCGACACGTTCCTCGAAACCAAGGACGTGCTCTCGGGCCAGCTCGCCGACTACCGCGCGAGCGCCGAGCCGGACGCCGCGACCGCGAAGGCGATCCAGGCGCGGCTCGAATTTCTCTATAACGAAAGCCGCGGTGTGGCAGCGGCTGGCGCGACGCCGCCGGCAGCGGCACCCGCGCCGGCCGCTGCCTCGTCGTCCGCGCTGGCGCCGGAGCACGTGGTCGACCAGGCCGTGCGGGAAGTCGGCGAAAAGCAGGCCGGATCGACGCCGGCTGCGGCTGCCGGCAACGCGGGCGGACCGCATCTGAAGATTACGCTACGGGGAGTAGGTGAGAAGGACCAGGAACTGCTGACGGAAGAACTCGGCAACCTGGGGCATATCGTCGGACAGGTGAAGACAGGCAGCGATCTGACGCTGTGGCTCGAATCCGATGTGTCGTCCGACGACATCATCGCCGTGTGCTGTTTCGTGATCGACGACAGTCAGATCGAAATCGGCCGCGGCGCAGCGCCGGTGGACGAGTCGCAGGAGGGCGAACCTGGAACGCCCGCGCCCGCGGCTCCGAATCCGGTGGACGCGGGAAGCATGGCAGACGGAGGCGCGGGGGCGCCGACCGCCGCCGTGCCGAACGCGGCAGTCGACACGCAACCCGCGGAAGCGGCGAGCGCGTCAGTCGCGCCCTCGGCAGGAGCCGTTGCACCAGCTCCTGCCGCGCAGGGCAGCGCGCCGGCCGGCGGTACGGAGGCGGAGCGCAAGGCAGCCGGTCGCCCGGCGGCCAACGCCGCGGAAGGCAGTTCGATCCGCGTCGGTGTCGAAAAGGTAGACCAGCTGATCAACCTCGTCGGTGAACTGGTGATCACGCAGGCCATGCTGGCGGAGACGACCAGCACATTCGACCCGGCGTTGCACGACCGCCTCTTCAACGGCATGGGGCAGCTCGAGCGCAACGCGCGCGATCTGCAGGAAGCGGTGATGTCGATCCGCATGATGCCGATGGATTACGTCTTCAGCCGCTTCCCGCGCCTCGTGCGCGATCTCGCGGCGAAGCTCGGCAAGGAGGTCGAACTCGTCACCTTCGGTCAGGCGACCGAACTCGACAAGAGCCTCATCGAACGCATCATCGATCCGCTGACCCACCTCGTGCGCAACAGTCTCGACCACGGCATCGAAACGGTGGAAGCGCGCCGTGCGGCGGGCAAGGATTCGACCGGCCAGCTCGTGCTGTCGGCCGCGCATCACGGCGGCAACATCGTGATCGAAGTGAGCGACGACGGCGCGGGCCTGCGCCGCGACAAGATCCTCGCGAAGGCGGCGAAGCAGGGCATGCAGGTCAGCGAGAACATGACCGACGAAGAGGTCTGGAACCTGATCTTCCTGCCGGGCTTCTCGACCGCCGAGCAGGTCACCGACGTCTCCGGCCGCGGTGTCGGCATGGACGTCGTGAAGCGCAACATCCAGTCGATGGGCGGTCACGTCGAGATCACGTCGCACGCGGGGAAGGGCAGCACGACACGCATCGTGTTGCCGCTCACGCTGGCGATTCTCGACGGCATGTCGGTGAAGGTGGGCAGCGAGATTTTCATCCTGCCGCTCAACTTCGTGATGGAGTCGCTCCAGCCGCGAGCCGAGGATATTTACAGCGTCGCCGCCGGCGAACGCGTGGTGCGCGTACGCGGCGAATATCTGCCGCTCGTCGCGCTTCACGAAGTGTTCTCCGTCGAAGGCGCGAAGGTCGACCCGACCCAGGGCATCGTCACGATCATGCAGACCGAGGGCAGGCGCTTCGCGATGCTGATCGACGAACTGGTCGGCCAGCAGCAGGTCGTGGTGAAGAATCTCGAAACGAATTACCGCAAGGTGCACGGCATTTCCGCCGCGACCATTCTCGGCGACGGCAGTGTCGCGCTGATCGTGGACGTCGCGGCACTGAACCGCGAAAACCGTGCAGCGCACGGCGCCCTGAACACGCTTTCCTAACCTATCAACTAACCCAACCGTTTGGGGGTTTACGTGGCAGACGTCCAATCCATCAATTCGACCGTGAGCGGCACGAGTGGCCGCCGCGATGCAGGGCAGGCCGACGCCGGCGGTCAGGAATTCCTGGTCTTCACGCTCGGCGAGGAAGAATACGGCATCGACATCCTGAAAGTTCAGGAAATCCGCGGCTACGACAACGTGACGCGCATCGCGAACGCACCCGAGTTCATCAAGGGCGTGATCAACCTGCGTGGCATCATCGTGCCGATCGTCGACATGCGCATCAAGTTTCATCTGGGCCGCGTCGAGTACGACCACCAGACCGTCGTGATCATCCTGAACGTCGCGCATCGCGTGGTCGGCATGGTGGTCGACGGCGTGTCCGACGTGCTGACGCTCGCGACCGACCAGATCATGCCCGCCCCGGAATTCGGCGCGACGCTGACGACCGAGTACCTGACCGGCCTCGGCACGGTCGACGGCCGCATGCTGATCCTGATGGACATCGAAAAGCTGATGACCAGCCGGGAAATGGCGCTGATCGAAACGCTCAGCAAATAAGCCGCGCCGGCGCGCATACGTACACAGGTAAAACGGGAGAACACGATGCTGGGCAAGTTGTCGATCCGCACCTCGCTGACAGCGGTGGGCGCCCTTCTGGTTGCGCTGACCGTGGTGGTCGGCGCACTCGGACTGGCGGCGCTGAATCGCGCGAGCCAGTCGCTTGACGCGATCGCACGAGGCGATCTGGTCGCGATTCACGCGCTCGACGACGCGGCGTCGTTCATGCTGCGTTCCCGCATTTCGCTGAACCGCTTCGAGGCGCTGACGGCGGCCGGCAACGCGGACGAAGCGAAGAAGGCGTTCGATCGCGCGCAGGTCCTGCTCGCATCGTCGAACGACGCGTGGCAGGCCTATCTCGGCACAGCGAAGAACGGCGTCGACGCAGCGCTGCTGGACGAACTGCTGGCACGCCGCACGACGGTGATGCGTGACGGCGTCGATCCCGAATTCGCGGCCTTGCGCGCAAACGATCTCGCGGCTTACCACGCGATCGCGGACACGAAGATCAGCCCGATGTTCGTCGCCTACGACAACGCCGCCGTGCCGGTCCTGAAGGCGCTGCAGCAGAACGCCGTCGACGGCCAGAAGGCTTCGGAGTCGAATATTTCGACGATGACGGCGTTCATCATCGGCGTCACGGTGCTGGCGCTCGTGCTGGTCGTGCTGATCCGCTTCGCGCTGCGCGGCCTGATCGTGCAACCGCTGAACGACGCTGTCGATGCCTTCGAGCGGATTGCTTCGGGCGACCTCACGCATCCGGTCGAAGTGTTCAGCACGAACGAAATCGGACGCCTCTTCAGCGCGATCAGGCACATGCAGGAGAGCCTCTCGACGATGGTGAAATCCGTGCACAGCAGCACCGGATCGATCGATACCGGCGCGCGCGAGATTGCCATGGGCAACACCGATCTGTCGCAACGCACCGAGCAGCAGGCGGCTTCGCTGCAAGAGACCGCGTCGAGCATGGAGCAGCTCACGGGCACCGTGCGCCAGAACGCGGAAAACGCGCGCCAGGCGAGCCAGCTGGCCGTCAACGCGTCCGATATCGCGACGCGCGGCGGCGAGGTGGTGAGCCAGGTCGTCAGCACGATGCAGGACATCGCGACGAGTTCGAACAAGGTCGTCGACATCATCGGTGTGATCGAAGGCATCGCGTTCCAGACCAATATTCTTGCGCTGAACGCCGCCGTCGAAGCGGCGCGTGCCGGCGAGCAGGGTCGCGGTTTCGCGGTCGTCGCCGGCGAAGTGCGCAGCCTCGCGCAACGCAGCGCGAGCGCGGCGAAGGAAATCAAGGAACTGATCGGTACGTCCACCGACAAGGTTCAGAGCGGTTCGGTGCTGGTGGGCCGCGCCGGCACGACGATGGACGAGATCGTGCAGGCGGTGCGCCGCGTAACCGACATCATGGGCGAGATCAGCGCGGCATCGGAAGAGCAGTCGACCGGCATCGAGCAGGTCAACCGCGCCGTCGTGCAAATGGACGAGGTGACGCAGCAGAACGCGGCGCTCGTCGAAGAAGCGGCGGCCGCCGCCGCATCGCTCGAAGAACAGACGCGCCAGTTGCAGACCGTGGTCGGCGGCTGGCGGGTAGCGGGCGGTGTCGAGGCGCAGCAGCGCGGTGTCGCGCGGACGCAGCGTACGCGCGCGCCGGCGACCCCGGCGGCGAAGCCCGCCGCGCAGGCAGCACCTGCGACGGGGCTTTCGGCCGCTCCGGCTCATGCAGCACACGCGACAAAACCACCGGCGCCCGTGCAGGCAGCACCCGCGACGGCGGCACCGCTCCTGCGGCCCGAACCCGCGGCGCTCCGTGCCGAACCCGCGATGAAGCAGAGGAAGACACCGGCAGGCACAAGCGAACCGGCAGCGCGTCCGGCCCCCCCACCTGCGTCCAGCACAGCCGGCTCCGACGCCGACTGGGAAACGTTCTAGGAATTGGCGGTCAGGCATGATGGCAACGCGCGCAGAACCGCGGCCCGAAAGGGCTGATGCAGTTCGTTCCGGTGATCAGGGACGTGATTTCGAATTCACGTCGGCGGATTTCGCACGTATTCGCGAGCTGATCCACCGCGGCGCGGGAATCTCGCTGTCGGACCACAAGCGGGACATGGCGTACAGCCGCCTCGCGCGGCGCCTGCGTGCGCGCGGCCTCGAAAGCTTCAAGTCGTATCTCGACCTGCTCGAATCGGCGAACGATCCGGCCGAGTGGGAAGCGTTCACGAACGCGCTCACCACCAACCTCACCGCGTTTTTCCGCGAGGCGCATCACTTTCCGATCCTCGCCGACTTCGTGAAGAAGCGCAGCGCGCCAGTATCGGTGTGGTGCTCGGCGGCTTCGACGGGCGAAGAGCCGTATTCCATCGCGATGACGCTGATCGAGGCACTCGGCGACAGCGCGGCGCGCAGCGCCACCGTGCTCGGCACCGACATCGACACGCAGGTGCTCGCCAGGGCCGAAGCCGGCACGTACCAGTTCGACCAGGTCAAGCACCTGTCGCCGGAACGGCTCAAGCGTTTCTTCTTGCGCGGCACCGGCGCGCACGCCGGCATGGTGAAGGTGCGCCCGGAAGTGCGCGCGATGGTCCGCTTCGACCAGCTCAACCTGACCGACCGCGATTACGCGTTGCGCTCGCAGTTCGACGCGATCTTCTGCCGCAACGTGATGATCTATTTCGACAAGCCGACGCAGTCACACGTGCTGTCGCGCTTCGAGCCGCTCGTGAAGCCGGGCGGGCTGCTGTTCGCCGGCCACTCCGAGAACTTCACTTATGTGACGCAGGCCTTCAGACTGCGCGGCCAGACCGTCTATGAACTGACGCGCGACAGCGGCGGCGCGCGCGGCACGTCGCGCACCGGCGCGCCGGCAATGGGTGAGGTCAACGCATGAGCAGCACCTTGCCGATCGCGAACAATCTTTATTTCGACAATCACTTCAAGCGTCCCGGCGTCAAACTGCTGCCGAACGAGTTCTACACGACCTCCGAGGACATGGTGCTCGTCACCGTGCTCGGCTCGTGCGTGGCCGCGTGCATCCAGGATCGCACGGCGGGCATCGGCGGCATGAATCACTTCATGCTGCCCGATGACGGCGCCGACGCCGTGCAGGCCGCGTCGGATTCGATGCGCTACGGCGCGTACGCGATGGAAGTGCTGATCAACGAGCTCATCAAGGCGGGCGGGCGGCGCGAGCGCTTCGAAGCCAAGGTGTTCGGCGGCGCGGCCGTGCTCGCCGGCATGACGACGATGAACATCGGCGACCGCAACTCGGAGTTCGTGCGCCGCTATCTCGCGCTCGAAAAAATCCGCATCCTCGCCGAGGATCTGCAGGGTGGCCATCCGCGCAAGGTGGCGTTCATGCCGCGCACGGGCCAGGTGATGGTGAAGAAGCTGCGTCTGCAACAGGATCAAGGGGTCGCCGAGCGCGAGCAGGCGCTCGCCCGGCAGACCGCCGAAGCGCGGGCCGACCGGCTCGCGCGGGCCCGCGAGCGGGTCGAACTCTTTGCGTCGCCGGCTGGCAGGCCGCGCATCGAGCTGTTTGGCTCGAACCCGGCAGCAGGTGCGGCACCGGCCGCGCCGGCGAAGCCGCGCATCGAATTGTTTGGCGCAACGCGCCCGACTACCCAGAACAACGCCAGGACCGTGGAGGAGGCGTGACAGCCGTGCAAAAAATCAAGGTGTTGTGTGTCGACGATTCGGCGCTGATCCGTAGCCTGATGACCGAAATCATCAACGAACAGCCGGACATGATGGTCGTCGCGACCGCGCCGGATCCGCTTGTCGCGCGCGATCTCATCAAGCAGCACAATCCGGACGTGTTGACGCTCGACGTCGAAATGCCGCGCATGGACGGTCTCGATTTCCTCGAGAAGCTGATGCGCCTTCGGCCGATGCCGGTCGTGATGGTGTCGTCGCTGACCGAGCGCGGCTCGGAAATCACGTTGCGCGCGCTCGAACTCGGCGCGGTGGATTTCGTGACGAAGCCGCGCGTCGGCATTCGTGACGGCATGCTCGAATACGCCGAAAAGCTCGCCGACAAGGTGCGCGCCGCTGCCCGCGCCCGCGTGCGCCAGGCCGCGCCCGCGCCGCAACCCGGTGCGCACGCGCAGGCGCCTGCTGCCCCGGCGCCGCTCTTCAACAATCCGCTGGTATCGACCGAAAAGCTGATCATCGTCGGCGCATCGACGGGCGGCACTGAAGCGATCCGCGAAGTGCTCGTGCCGTTGCCGCCGGACGCGCCCGCCGTGCTGATCGCGCAACACATGCCGCCGGGATTTACAAAATCTTTTGCGCAACGGCTCAATGGTTTGTGTCGCATTACCGTTAAAGAAGCTGAGCACGGTGAGCGCGTGCTGCCAGGGCACGCTTACATCGCGCCCGGTCACGCCCACCTCTTGCTGGCAAGAAGCGGCGCGAACTATATTGCCCACCTGTCCGAGGAGCCGCCGGTAAACCGGCACCGGCCTTCGGTCGATGTGCTGTTCCGCTCGGCGGCGCAGCATGCGGGCAAGAACGCACTCGGCGTGATCCTGACCGGCATGGGGCGCGACGGTGCGGCAGGGTTGCTGGATATGAAAAAGGCGGGCGCCTACACGCTCGCTCAGGATGAGGCGAGCTGTATCGTGTTCGGGATGCCGCGCGAGGCCATTGCATTGGGCGCCGCGGATGAAATCGCATCGCTGGCCGACATGAGCCGGCGCGTCATGGCCCGTCTTGCGTCGATGGGCGACCGCGTACAGCGGGTATGATGCCGGCCTGAAACTGAACGAACAGGCGGACGCTCGCCGCACCTTCGAAGACACGGGAAAAGGGAATTGAAATGGATAAGGGAATGAAAATTCTGGTGGTGGACGACTTTCCGACGATGCGCCGGATCGTTCGCAACCTGCTGAAGGAACTGGGCTATTCGAACGTCGACGAGGCGGAAGACGGCGCGGTGGGTCTCTCGCGTCTGCGCAGCGGCCGCTACGACTTCGTGATTTCCGACTGGAACATGCCGAATCTCGACGGCCTCGCGATGCTGAAGGAAATTCGCGCCGACGCGAACCTGACGCACCTGCCGGTGCTGATGGTGACGGCGGAATCGAAGAAGGAAAACATTATCGCGGCGGCGCAGGCCGGTGCGAGCGGCTATGTGGTCAAGCCGTTCACGGCGGTGACGCTCGACGAGAAGCTCAACAAGATTCTCGAGAAGATGGCGAAGACGGGGAGCTGACTGTGAACGAGCCGACCGACGCGCAAGACGCCGATTCGCGGGACGACGGCAGCGATATCGCGACCGATCGTATTCTCGCCCGCATCGGGCAACTGACGCGCACGCTGCGCGATTCGATGCGCGAACTGGGGCTCGACAAGCATGTCGAGCGTGCCGCGGAAGCCGTGCCCGACGCGCGCGACCGTCTGAAGTACGTTGTGATGATGACGGAGCAGGCCGCCGAACGCGTCCTGACCGCCATTGAAATCGCGAAGCCGGTGCAGGAGCAGTTGCAGAAAGACGCTGCCGTGCTCGAGACGCGCTGGGACGAGTGGTACGCCGCGCCCATCGAACGCGAGGAAGTGCGCGCGCTGATGGGCGACACGCGCACGTTCCTGAAGAACCTGCCCGATTCGACGACGGCGACGAGCTCGCAACTCCTCGAAATCATGCTCGCGCAGGATTTCCAGGATCTGACGGGCCAGGTCATCAAGAAGATCATGGACGTCGTGTACCTGATCGAGCAGCAGCTGCTTGGCGTGCTGGTCGAGAACATCGCGCCGGAGCGTCGTGAGCAGTTCGCGGCGACCGCGGCGGCACTGGTGGCTTCCGACCCGGCCGCTCCGACGGGCAGCCCGGAAGGCCTGCTCAACGGGCCGCAGATCAACCCGGAAGGCAAGGCCGACGTCGTGCAGGATCAGGCGCAGGTCGACGATCTGCTCGCGAGCCTCGGGTTTTAATGCAGGGCCGCGTGACGGCGCGCGTCGAAATGCGCGCCGGTGCGCGCGAAAGCGCCTCGCCGTCACAGGCGGTGACGTGAAGCGCGCTTGCCGCGTGGCGGAACAGGCGGAACAGGCTCTTTGAAATAATCCACAGGCATACTACGGCGACAGGACGCTGGCGTCCGGATCGCCCGGATCGTCCGATTCACGGCGCACCGGCGGGCCAGTTCCAGAACTGCCGGTTCGCTACCGTACGAACCCGGCGGTCACTTGCCAAGGGGAGCCTGGGAATGTCGAAATCGAGTCACCTCGCGCGCGTCGTTACGCTGACGTCGCTCGGATTGTGCTGTACGTTGATCGCTGCCCGCTCCGCTCACGCAGGGCTGGGCGGCAGTCCGATGACAACACCCGCGGGGGCTTCCACCTCATCGCGCGTCGTGCAGGGCTCAGCGGTTGTTTCCCGCTCTGCTTCCGCTTCACCCTCCCAGTCCGCTTCCACCGCCTACACCGTTCGCGAGACGACGTTCGGCTCCGGCACCGTCGTGCATGAGTATGTGTCGTCGGCGGGGACGGTGTTCGGCATCGCGTGGCAGGGTCCGCGGATGCCCGATCTCGCCGACCTGCTCGGCAGCTACTTCCCGCAATACGTCGACGCCGTGAAGGCCGCGCGCGCGACGTCTGGCCGGCGCGGCGTGAGCGCGGTCGACCAGAGCACGCTGGTGGTGCGCTCCGGCGGTCACATGGGTGCGTTCGCTGGCGTCGCGTGGCTGCCGCAGGCGTTGCCGGCCGGCGTCAGCGGCCAGGACATCCAGTGATCCCTTGACCACCAGGAGACGAAGCGTGCAAATCACAACAAAGCTCAAGGGATGGATGCAGGTTGCGGCGGTGGTCGTCATGGCGTCGCTCGTCGCGGCATGCGGCGGCGGAGGCGGCGGCGACAGTGGCAGCAACAACGCGGGCAACGGCATCAGTTCGCTGCCGGCCGGCCCGACGCAGCAGCCGGTCGCGGTGGGCGCCGCGAACACTGTCGCGATTACCGTCGATAAAGGGCTGAAGAACGTCATCAACATCCCCACCGTGAGCGTGCAAATCTGCGCGCCGGGCACGGCGAACTGCCAGATCGTCGATCACGTGCAGCTCGATACGGGCTCGTACGGGCTGCGAATCGTGAGTACGGCGCTCAATGCGACGCTTGGTTCCGCGTTGCCCGTCACGACAGTCAACGGCTCGCAGCACCTGGCTGAATGTGCGTCTTTCGCCGACGGTTTCACGTGGGGCTCCGTGCGCACCGCCGACGTGACCCTCGGCCAGAAGCGGGCGGCCAGTCTGCCGGTCCAGATCATCGGCGATCTGGCGGCGGCCTCCGTGCCCGCGTCGTGTACCGGCGTGCCGGAAAACACCGTCGACGACCTGCGCGTGAACGGCATCCTCGGCATCGGCGTGATGCAGAACGATTGCGGTACGACGTGTCTGGACCCGACCTCCAGCAATTATTACGGGTGCACCGGCAACACATGCACGCCCACGATTGCGACTACGGCCGTGCAGGTCGCCAACCCGGTGCCGAAATTCAGCGGCGACAACAACGGGGTGATCGTGCAATTGCCGCCGGTGTCGAATACCGGCGCGGCTTCGGCGCAGGGCACGCTCGTGTTCGGCATCAACACGCAGTCGAACAACACGCTGACGGCCGCGCAGACCTTCCTGTCCGACTCCGCTGGCGACCTGACCGGCAGTACGTTCAATGGCAATCCCGCGACCGCGCTGTTCGATACGGGCTCGAACGGCTATTTCTTCGACGATTCGACGCTCGCCGCCTGCGGCAGCAACGAGCCGGGCTTCTACTGCCCGCCGAGCGCGCAGACGCGGCCCTTCACGGTGAAGGGCACCGGCAGCGCGAGCGCGAACGTCAACATGAACGTCGTCAGCGCGGCGACGCTCGTCTCGGGCGGCACCAACTTCGCGTTCAACGACCTGGCCGGCGAGGGCATCAGGGCCGGCTGGGTCGATCTCGGCCTGCCGTTTTTCTTCGGCCGCTATGTGTACTTCGGCATGGATCTGAGCTCGACGGGCGGCCCGGCGCCATTCATCGCGTTCTGACCGGGCGGGGCGGTTCCGCCTGACGCGGCGCCGCCCCGACCTCCTGGTCACACCGATGCACCGGCGCCGCCTGAGCCGGGCGCGCGTTTCATCCCCCGAAATACCCCCCTTTCCCCGGCTTTATCCGCCGATGGTCGCTCGACTTCTGCGGGAATAATCGCTCTCACTGAAAAAGGGCAGGGTGCCCCGATCATCTGGAGAGCGCGTTGGCAGAGGATAGCGACCTCGAAAAAACCGAATCAGCCACTCCCCGGCGCATTGAAAAGGCGCGGGAAGAGGGGCAGGTTGCGCGTTCCCGGGAGCTTTCGACCTTCGCGCTGCTGTCGGCGGGCTTTTTCGGCACGTGGGCGATGTCCGGTTCGATCGGCGAGCACACGCAGAACATGCTGCGCGCGGCCTTCACGTTCGACCACGCGACCGTCTTCGAAACGCGCAGCATGCTGATCGGCGCGGGCGTCGTGGGTCGCGAAGGTCTTTCCGTGCTGTTTCCGGTTCTCGCGCTGACGGGCGTCGCCGCGCTGCTCGCGCCGCTCGCGCTCGGCGGCTGGCTGATCTCGACGAAATCCTGGGAGCCGAAGTTCAGCCGGCTCGACCCGATCGCGGGTCTGGGCCGCATGTTTTCGATCAACGGCCCGATCCAGCTTGGCCTGTCGTTCGCGAAGACGCTGGTGGTCGGCATCATCGGCACGACGGCGATCCTGAATCGTCGCGATGAAATCCTCGCGCTCGCCATGCAGCCGATGCACGAGGCGTTCGCCAACGCGGTTCATCTGATCGGCGTCTGCTGCGGCATGACCGTGGCCGGCATGGCGCTCGTCGCCGCGCTCGACGTGCCGTATCAGCTCTGGTCGTACCACAAGAAGTTGCGCATGACGAAGGACGAAGTGAAACGCGAGCACCGCGAAAACGAAGGCGATCCGCACGTGAAGGGCCGCATCCGCCAGCAGCAGCGCGCGATCGCGCGGCGCCGGATGATGGGGGAAGTGCCGAAGGCGGACGTCGTCGTGACCAACCCGACCCACTTCGCCGTTGCGTTGAAGTACACGGACGGCGAGATGCGCGCGCCGAAGGTCGTCGCCAAGGGCGTGAATCTCGTGGCGGCGCGCATCCGCGAACTGGCCGTCGAAAACAACGTGCCGCTGCTCGAAGCGCCGCCGCTTGCACGGGCGCTGTATCACAACGTCGAGCTGAACCGTGAAATTCCGGGCCCGCTCTACGGCGCGGTCGCCGAAGTGCTGGCGTGGGTCTACCAGCTCAAACGGTTCAGGGACGAAGGCGGCGAAAAGCCGGTCGCGCCGACGGAGTTCGACGTGCCCGCCGAACTCGACAAGGGCGGCGTCCCCGACGACGAAGCCATGCAGGAAGCCGCCGACGCACTCGGCGATGAAAACGAAGGCAAGGGAGCCTCAGCATGAACGCACGCATCGGGTTCCTTTCGCGACGGCCGGACGCATTGAGCGGCACCAACCTGCGCGCGCTCGCGGGTCCAGTGCTGATCGTCATGATCCTCGGCATGATGATCCTGCCGTTGCCGCCCTTCCTGCTGGACCTGCTGTTCACGTTCAACATCGCGCTTTCGGTGATGGTGCTGCTCGTCGCCATGTACACGATGAAGCCGCTCGATTTCGCGGCGTTCCCGAGCGTGCTGCTGTTCTCCACGCTGTTGCGGCTCTCGCTGAACGTGGCGTCCACGCGGGTCGTGCTGCTCGAAGGTCACAAAGGACCGGACGCGGCCGGCCAGGTGATCGAGTCGTTCGGTCACTTCCTCGTGGGCGGCAACTTCGCGGTCGGTATCGTCGTCTTCGTCATCCTGATGGTGATCAACTTCATGGTGATCACGAAGGGCGCGGGGCGGATCGCGGAAGTGTCCGCGCGCTTCACGCTCGACGCGATGCCCGGCAAGCAGATGGCGATCGACGCCGACCTGAACGCCGGCCTGATCAACGAAGAACAGGCGCGCAAGCGCCGCCTGGAAATCTCCCAGGAAGCCGAGTTCTACGGCTCGATGGACGGCGCGAGCAAGTTCGTGCGCGGCGATGCGATCGCCGGCCTGCTGATCATGGTGATCAACATCATCGGCGGGCTGATCGTCGGCGTGGTCCAGCACAACATGGACTTCGCGGCGGCCGGCAAGGTCTACACGCTGCTGACGATCGGTGACGGCCTCGTCGCGCAGATTCCCTCGCTCGTGATTTCGACGGCAGCCGGTGTGATCGTCTCGCGCGTCGCGACCAACGAAGACATCGGCACGCAGCTGACCGGCCAGCTTTTCACGAATCCGCGCGTGCTGGTCATCACCGGCGCGATCCTCGTGCTGATGGGCCTGATTCCGGGCATGCCGCACTTCGCGTTCCTGCTGCTCGGCGGCGGGCTGATCCAGCTTGGCCGCACGATGAAAAAGCGCGCGTCGCAAAGCAAGGCCGCCGCGGCGCTCGTCGACGTCGTGCCGGCCGCGCTCACGTCCACCGAAGCAACCGAAGCCAGCTGGGACGACGTGACGATGATCGACACGCTCGGTCTGGAAGTCGGCTACCGGCTGATTCCGCTGGTCGACAAGAACTCCGACGGCGAACTGCTCAAGCGGATCAAGAGCATCCGCAAGAAATTCGCCCAGGAAATCGGCTTCCTGCCGCCGGTCATCCACATTCGCGACAACCTGGAACTGCGGCCGAACGGCTACCGGATCGCGCTGAAGGGCGTCGAAGTGGGCGTCGGCGAAGCGTATCCGGGCCAGTGGCTCGCGATCAATCCAGGGCAGGTGACGGCCGCGTTGCCGGGCTCGCCCACACAAGACCCGGCCTTCGGCCTGCCGGCTGTCTGGATCGATACGAACCTGCGCGAACAGGCACAGGTGTATGGCTACACGGTGGTCGATTCGAGCACGGTTGTCGCGACGCACCTGAATCACCTGGTCGTCACGTATGCGTCGGAACTGCTCGGCCGTCAGGAAGTGCAGTCGCTTATCGAGCGGATGCAGAAGGACACGCCTTCGCTCGTCGACGATCTGGTGCCGAAGATCCTGTCGCTCACGACGCTGCAAAAGGTGTTGCAGAACCTGCTGGAAGAAGGCGTGCCGATCCGCGATTTGCGCACGATTCTCGAATCGCTCGCCGAACACGCGCCGAAGATCACGGATGCGCACGACCTCACGGCGGCGGTGCGTCTCGCGCTCGGTCGCGCGATCACGCAGCAGTGGTTCCCGGGCACCGGCGACATGCAGGTGATGGGCCTCGACCCGAATCTCGAACGGGTGTTGTCACAGGCGCTCTCGACCGGCGCGAATCCGGGCCTCGAACCGGGCCTCGCGAATACGCTCCTGACCGAAGTGCAGAAGGCGATGCAGCGCCAGCAACATCTGGGTCTCGCGCCCGTGCTGCTCGTGCAGCATGCGCTGCGTGCGATGCTCGCGCGCTTCCTGCGCCGCAGCCTGCCGCAACTGAAAGTGCTGTCCTACGCGGAAGTGCCCGATACGCGGCACGTGCGCGTTGCCAATGTGATTGGCGCGTAAGGCCGGCCGTTTTGCTTCGCCGCTGGCGTCGAACCAGCGGCCCGCGCACCGCTTCATACCCCACTCCCGTTGCCTTTCGCGCGGATATCGGCGCGCGGGCGCCGTGCGCGGCGCGTGCCTAATGCGCGAATTGCCCGCCTTTCCCGGTCTTTATCCACCGATGGGCGGTGGACTTAATTCGCAATAATCCGTCTCAATGGGAAGCGGTATGTTGCCGGTCCGTGACGCTCATCGGGAGTCAAGCTTGAACATTCGTAAATTTGTCGGCGCAACGAGTCGTGACGCGCTGCGTCTCGTTCGTGAAGCACTGGGCTCCGATGCAGTCGTCCTGTCGAACCGTACGATCGAAGACGGCACGGTCGAAATCGTCGCACTCGCCGATCGCGATCTCGCCGCGATTTCTCCCGCGCAGCAAGCCGCCGATGACTTCGGTTCCGGAGTGTCGTTCGGCGCTGGCAATAGTGGTAACGGCAACTTCGGCACCGGACTGAATGGCGGCGCGGGATATTCTGGCGCGAACCCCGGTTCCGGCACGGGCAGCAACACCACGATGAGCACCGGCTTTGGCGGCGCGCCGGCTTCGTACCCGTCTTCGGCGATGCCGTCGATGGCCGTGAATCCATACGCGAGCGCCATGCCGGATGTCTTTTCCTCGGTGTTCGGCGCGAGTCCGGAAGCCGGCACGGAGCGCGCGGCGACGCCGGCCGGCGAAACCGGATCGAACGACAGCAGCACGCTGGCAGGCAACGCCGGCGGCACCACGTCCAGCACCCGCACGACCGATGACGCACGCATCGAGATCCGTTCCGAAGCGCGGCTCGAAAGCCGTCCGGACACGCGCGCCGGCAGTCGCGCTTCAGGCCGCCCGGAAAACCGCATCGACGCACGTCCGGACATGCCGACGCCACCGTCGGTCATGACGCCGCTGCCGGCAATCGCCGAGGCGCCGGGCCGTCCGCGCACGATGGTCGAAACGAACCCCTGGCTGATCGATCACGCGCGCCGCATCGCGGCGACGGATGTCGCGCACACCGCGAAGTCGGTGATGACGCCGGCCACCGCGATGGCGCGCGGTCTGGGCGCGCCGGTCGACACGCTGGCCGCAATCGACGATCCGGGCACGCCCGACTGGGCGCGCGAAGCCGCCGACCTCGCGGCACGCCGCGCCGCGCCGCGCGCCGCACCGGCGAAAGCCGCCGCGAAGGGCGGCGTGAACTCGCTTGCCGGTCTGTCTCCGGGCGCGGCAGCGGCCGTGACCGACGGCATCAAGGCGCGCATGGAGCAGATCGTCAACGAAACCGTGATGAGCGAGCTCGCATCGCTGCGCGGCATGATGGAAGAGCAGTTCACCGGCCTCTTGTGGGCCGACCGTCAGCGTCGCAGCCCGACGCATGCCGCGCTGACCCGGCATCTGTTCGCAGCCGGTTTCTCGGCGCAGCTCGTGAAGATGATGGTCGAGAACCTGCCGGCGGTCGAAAACATGGACGCGGGCATGGAATGGGTGCATTCGGTGCTCGGGGCGAACCTGCCCGTGATCGAAAACGAAGACGCGCTGATGGAGCGCGGCGGCGTGTTCGCGCTGACGGGGCCGACGGGCGTCGGCAAGACGACCACGACGGCGAAGCTCGCGGCGCGCTGCGTGATGCGCTTCGGCGCAAGCAAGGTGGCGCTGCTGACGACCGACAGCTACCGGATCGGCGGCCACGAGCAACTGCGCATTTTCGGCAAGATCCTCGGCGTCTCGGTACATGCGGTGAAAGACGGCGCGGACCTGCAACTCGCGCTGAGCGAACTGCGCAACAAGCACATCGTGCTGATCGACACGATCGGCATGAGCCAGCGCGACCGCTCGGTGTCGGACCAGATCGCGATGCTGTGCGGCACGGGCCAGCCGGTGCAACGTTTGCTGCTGCTGAACGCAACGAGCCACGGCGACACACTCAACGAAGTGGTGCAGGCCTACCAGAAGTCGCCGGATAACCAGGCGCTCGCCGGCTGCATCCTCACGAAGCTCGATGAAGCGACGAATCTCGGCAGCGTGCTCGACACGGTGATTCGCTACAAGCTGCCGGTGCACTACGTGTCGACCGGCCAGAAGGTGCCGGAGAACCTCTACGTCGCGACGAAGAAATTCCTGATCAAAAGTGCGTTCTGCATTCCGCGCGACGGCTCGCCGTTCGTGCCGCAGGACGACGATATCCCCGCGCTGCTCTCGGCACTGTCGGCGCGTTCGACGGCCGATCTGCACGAGGTTCGCTTTGGATAAGTTCGTGCTCGATCAGGCGGAAGGCTTGCGTCGTCTGCTCAACCGGTCCGGTTCGCGCGTGGTCGCTGTTACGGGCGGCTCGTCCGGCGTCGGTTGCACGACCGCGGTGGTGAATCTCGCGGCCGCGCTCGCGGAGCTTGGCCGCGACGTGCTGGTGATCGACGAGCGTTTTGGCAAGAACTCGGTGAACGGCATGCTCGGCGGCGTGCGCGGCGCGGGCAACTTCACGGCGGTCGTGCGCGGCGAGATGGCGCTCGCGCAGGCCGTCGGCCGCCACGAGCTTGGCTTTGGCGTACTCGTCGCTTCGCGCGGCAATCGCGAGGGCTGCACGCCGGAACAGCTGGCGCTGCTGCTCGCCGGACCGGCTGACATCGTGCTGATCGACGCGGAACTCGACCACGACGGGGCGCTGTCGTCGCTCGCGATGCAGGCCAACGACGTGCTGATCGTCACGCGCATCGACGCCCAGGCGATCACCGACGCGTATGCGTGCATGAAGCGTCTGCATTTCGCGCACGCGATCCCGCAGTTCCGCGTGCTGGTGAATCGCGTCCAGAGCGCGGCGGATGCGCACAGTGCGTTTGAAAATCTGGCGGGCGTCGCGGGGCGGTATCTGACTGTCGCGCTGGAAGAAGCAGGATGTGTGACCGCTGACCCGCGCATGACGCGGGCCGTGGAGTTGTCGCGCTGCGTCGTCGATGCGTTTCCGTCGACACCGGCTGCGCGCGACTTCCGGCAGGTCGCCGGAGAACTGCAGTACTGGCCGATGCGGCCAGCGATGTCGTCACGGACGCCCGGGGTGGCTTCCGCGACAGTAACAGCGGCGAAACACGCCGACCAACCGTCTGCGCAGCACGCCTGAGAGGCGAAGCGCGGAGACAAGGGGAGCACGATGTACAACGCTCAGGGAAAGATCTCCCAGGCCGACGTCCTGGCAAAATACGCACCGCTGGTGCGGCGCCTCGGCCTGCAGCTCGTCGCCAAGATGCCGGCGAGCGTGGATCTCGACGACCTGATCCAGGCCGGCATGATCGGCCTGCTGGATGCGGCGAGCCGGTACAAGGAAGATCAGGGCGCGCAGTTCGAAACGTACGCAAGCCAGCGGATTCGCGGCGCGATGCTCGACGAGCTGCGCAGCAACGACTGGCTGCCGCGCAGCCTGCGCCGCACTTCACGCGAGGTGGAAACGGCGGTGCACAAGGTGGAACAGCATCTGGGCCGCTCGGCGAGCGAGACCGAGATCGCCGATCACCTGAAAATGCCACTCGACGAATATCAGTCGATGCTGCAGGACCTGCATGGCAGCCAGCTGATCTACTACGAAGATTTCGACCGTTCCGCCGACGATGAGCCGTTTCTCGACCGTTACTGCGTCGACCATTCGGACCCGCTGTCGGCGCTGCTCGACGACAGTCTGCGCTCGGCGCTGGTCGAAGCGATCGACCGCCTGCCGGAACGCGAGAAGCTGCTGATGTCGCTGTATTACGAGCGCGGGCTGAACCTGCGGGAGATTGGCGCGGTGATGGAAGTCAGCGAATCGCGCGTGTGCCAGTTGCACAGCCAGGCGGTTGCGCGGCTGCGCACGCGGTTGCGGGAAATGGCGTGGGCGGGAGCGGAGGCGGGCTGATATCAGCCGGTTTCGCGATATCTCCACCCATCGCAGAAAAAGCAACGCGGCGCACCAGGCGCCGCGTTGCTTTTTGTGTCAGGGATTCAGGAAGCGAAACGGTCCGCGTGACCGGGCTTAAAGCCCGTTATTCGCCGGAATCCGTCCGTCCGGGCCGTAGAACCCGACGCGTTCGGTGGTGACCGCGACGTTGAGCGCTTCGAGCGCGCGCTGGTTGTAGTCCATCCGCGTGCGAATCAGCGAACCGTTCAGGGTGTTCGAGCGGCGCGCGCGTTCGGCGGCTTTTTGCAGCAGCGACCATTGCGCGGCCAGTCGCGCATCGCCGTCCGCGGCCAGCTCCATCCCCGGCCAGCCGGCCGGATAGCCGAGCTCAGCCAGTTGCGCATCGCGCAATTGTTCCAGCGTGGAGAGTTTGCCGACCAGTTCGGTTTTCTTTTCGACGATCGGCGGGAGCGTTTCGAGCGGCTCAACGGCAGTGAGCGCCTTTTCTTCCAGGGCGAGAACCGAGGCAAAGGCTTCGACGGTCGAATATTCGTCGATGACAGTAGAAAGCAGGGCGTCTTTCATCACAACTCGCTAGACACGCTGGCCCGCGCGTTGCATGCGGACCCAGTTTGACAAATGCCGCCCGGCACGAGGCGCACCATGCACCGGTGCGTCAATCAGTTGCCGGTCGACGGGCTCTTCTTCTGCAACAGGTTGCGTGCCGTTTCCAGCACGCCATCAGCAATCTTGCCGGTATCGATCTTCAGCGAACCGTCCTTGATCGCCTGACGGATCGATTCGACGCTTGCCGTATCGATGTCGGCCGAGCCAGTGGAGGCGAGGCTGTGCAGATGCGCGGCCAGTCCCGACAGGCTGACGCTCGCGTCGCCCGACGCGCTGCCTGCCGCACTGCTGCTGGCTGCTGCACCGGCGGCCGTTGCGCCCGCGCTCGCCGGAGCGGCGTCGCCGCCTTGCTGCGCACGCTGCGCGGCGTCTTTCAACGTCGGCAGACCTGAATTGGATGTGGAATCGACTTTCACGATTGGCTTCCTGAACGATTTGAGTCTAATAACGGCATTCACGAATCGAAACTTTAGCTCAATCGATACCGCCCGCTTCCGGTCTTCTTCCTGTGCGCACAGTGCTCGCGGCGCCCCGGTGTTCCGTCATCCCGCCCCAGAAAACTAGAGCTGGATCTCGACGGTGCCACCGTTCTTCACAATTCCCTGGATCACCTGGCCACTGGCCGTCTTCACCCGCACCGACTGGCCGGGCGCTGCGTTGTTCATCGCGCTGCCTTCCGCCGAAATCGCAAAACCCTGCCCTTGCGCGACCACTTTCACGGTCTGGCCGATCGTCACCGACGACGCGCTCTTCAGCATGTCCAGGCGCAGCGGCAGGCCGGCGGACACACGCATCGTGGTGGCCGAGCCGATGGCCTGCGACGGATCGGTCACGATCGATTGCGGCAACATCGTCAGATCGCCTTCACGGGCGACGAGGTCGGCGGCGGAAAGCGTCTCGCCGGGATTCATCGGGCGCGAGGCCACGTAATAGGTGGCGTGCACGGTAATGCGCGCCTGCATGTACATCGTCCACGGACGCTCGCCAGCACAGCGCACACCGACAGTCGTGCGGCCCCAGAGGCGCGTGCCGGTCGGCATGAACGGCTCGAACGTCGCGCAGGCGGCGAGCCCGCGCGGAAACACCGGCGCAATCGTGATCTCGACCTTGCCCGGCAGGCCGACGACCTGCTGCTGCAGGAACGCGAGCGCGGCGCGGCGGACCGCTTCGCCGTCCTGCTGGCCGGCGGGAACGGGTGGCGCGGCTTGTACGGCCTGAGTCGCCGCCTGCGTGGGCTGTGCAGCGACGGTCTGCAGCGCAGCGGACAGCACTGTCGGTTGCGAAGCGGGTACGCTGCGCGCCGCTGCATGAGCGCCCATCGCGCGCGTCGTGTTGCCGGCACTGGTGCCCAGTTGCGGCGGCTCGCCGCGCGATGCGAGCGTGTCGAATTGTGCCGCGGCATCGCTGGCGGGCGGGTTCGCCGCGACCGGCCGCACCGGCTCGGCCATGCGCACGGCCGGTTGCGAGGGCGCGATGATCACCGGCGTCACCTGGCGTTCGGCAGGCTGCATGCTGACGCGCATCATGCCCGGAGCCGGCGCCTCGCCCGCGCCGGGAATGACAATCGCACCATCCGCGTGGGCTGCGTTGGCGAACCGGTCGATGTTGTTGCGATCGTTCGGCGACGCGCGGCCGGCTGTGTCCATCGCCGCGCGCTGCATGGCAGCCGTTGGCGCCGGCGCATTCATGCGCCCGGCCATTGCCGCGAGCGCGCCCGGATTCGTCTCGGCGGGTCCCGCGATCACGATCGGTCCGCCGGCGTCCTCCGCGTAGGCGGACGAAGGCAGCGCCGCGCCGGCCGCGCCGACGGCGAGCGCGAGCCACGCCGCCAGCGTCCGTACGGTGCCCGCACTGGCGCGGCGCGCGGTGTGCGGGAGAGCGGAAGCGGACAGGGACATGGTGTTTCTCCATCGGAATGCACTGGTACGAATCGCATTCTAGAGAGCGGCCCTCTCTGGCAAACGTTGAATAGAGGCCCCCTTCCCCGGTTATTCGTCCGATTGCCGCCTGGCGCCGGCCCCTAAGATGCATCACATGCAAAAAGGCCTTCATGGTCGCCATCATCGTTCGCTGCGCCTCGCGCAAAGCGCACATCGGCCGATCAGGAAGCCCCGGACCGTCATGGGGAAAGATCAATGCTGGACAAACTCGATGCCGAATTCGCTTTTGGCCGCCAGGCGCTCGATGTGCGCGCCTACCGTCAGGAGCTGCTGTCTTCGAATATCGCCAACTCCGACACGCCCGGCTACAAGGCACGCGATGTCGATTTTTCGTCGGCGCTTGCCGGCGCGCTGAAAAAGAGCGGCGGCGCCGTTCAGGGCGCGTCGAACAGTTCGACGCTCGCCATGACGCAACCCGCCGGTGTGACGAGCGGCATGTCGATGGTGTCGACGCAGCCAGGACACCTGCCGGGCAAGCAGACCCTTCAGGCCACCGGCGGCCCGACCGACGACTTCGGCACGGTCGCATACCGCATTCCGGCGCAACCGTCGCTCGATGGCAATACCGTCGATCTCGACACGGAGCGCGTGAACTTCGCCGACAACTCGCTGCACTTCGAGTCGGGCATGACCGTGTTGTCGCAACAGATCAAGACCATGCTCTCGGCGATCACGTCGGGTTCGTAAGCAGGCACGCAGGAATATCACGCATCACCGCATCTGATTTGAGTACCGCCAGAAACCACACGCTACGGGATTAATAGCCGGACACCGGCAAGAGAGGTCGAGAAGCCATGCCTTCCCTGATGAATATTTTCAATGTCGCCGGTTCGGCGATGTCCGCGCAGTCGCAGCGGCTCAACGTCACGGCGTCGAACCTGGCGAACGCGGACAGCACCACCGGTCCCGACGGCCAGCCGTACAAGGCCAAGCAGGTCGTGTTCGGCGTCAGCCCGATCGCGGGCGGCGCACGCACGAGCTCCGGCCAGCAGATCGGCGGCGTCCAGGTGACGGGCGTCATCGACGATCCGACGCCGATGAAAACGTCGTACGAACCGGGTAACCCGGCCGCGAATGCAGACGGCTACGTCACGTTGCCGAACGTCGATCCGGTGCAGGAAATGGTCAACATGATTTCGGCCTCGCGCTCGTATCAGGCCAACGTCGAAACACTGAATACCGCGAAGCAGCTGATGCTGAAAACGCTAACGATCGGAACCTGAGGAGTATTTCCTTGACCACCAACACCTCTATCGGTAACAACGGCCCGGCCATATCGCAGACGTTGCTCGATACGATGAACGGCACGGCCAGTTCGTCCTCCAGCTCCAGCTCGACCTCGAGCGCGACAAGCGGCTCGGATCTGCAGAACACGTTCCTGCAACTGCTCATCGCGCAGATGAAGAACCAGGACCCGACGAATCCGATGGACAGCTCGCAGATGACTTCGCAGCTGGCCCAGATCAACACGGTGACGGGCATCAGCCAGCTGAACACGTCGCTCACGTCGCTCTCGACGCAACTGACCGCGGGCCAGCAGACGCAGGCCGCGAACCTGATCGGCTCGACGGTGCTCGCCCCGGGCAACACGTTCCAGGTGGCAAGCGGCAAGGCGACCGGCTTCGGCGTCACGCTCGCGAACGACGCGTCCGACCTGCAGATCGTCGTCAAGAACTCGGCCGGCACGATCGTCAACACGCTCGACCTCGGCAAGCAGTCGGCGGGCACGGTGCCGGTGGGCTGGACACCGGTCGACAAGTCAGGCAACGCGCTGCCGGACGGCACCTACACGATTACCGCGACCGGCACGGTCGGCGGCAAGGCCGCGACGGCGACGACGCTGTCCGCCGGCACGGTTCAAGGCGTGATCAAACAGACGGACGGCACGGCGGGCCTCGTGCTGTCGACGGGCAGCACGGTCGGACTGACCGACATCGCCGCCATCATCTAACTGCATCCAGATACTTCAGATACGGAGAATGTCATGGGTTATCAGCAAGGCTTGAGCGGGCTGGCTGGCGCGTCGAGCGACCTCGATGTGATCGGCAACAATATCGCCAACGCGAACACGGTGGGTTTCAAGCAGGGCTCGGCGCAGTTCGCCGACATGTACGCGAATTCGGTGGCAACCGCGGTGAACACGCAGATCGGTATCGGTTCGCGTCTCGCCTCGGTGCAGCAACAGTTTTCGCAAGGCACGATCAACACGACGAATCAGGCGCTCGACGTCGCGATCAACGGCAACGGCTTCTTCCAGATGTCGAACAACGGCTCGCTGACGTATTCGCGTAACGGCGTGTTCCAGCTCGACAAGAACGGCTTCATCATCAACGCCGACGGCCTGCAACTGATGGGTTACGCGGCCAACGCGAACGGCATCATCAACTCGGCGAACACGGTGCCGCTGAAGGTGCCGACCGCGAACATCCCGCCGACGACGACCAGCACCATCACGGCTGGCCTCAATCTGAACGCGCAGGATCCGCTGGTGCTCGGTACGCCAGGCGTGGCGCTCGGCGGCACCAACACGGGTACGGTGACCAGCAGCGGCGCGGCGATCACCAATACCGCCGCCGGCACGAACGCCAACACCTATCAGATCACGTTCACGAGCGCGACGACGTATGACGTCTACGTCAATGGCAGCGCGACGCCTTCGGTCACGGGCGCAACTTACACGGACGGCTCGCCGATCACGCTCGGGACCGGTGAGACGGTGACGCTCGCGGGTGTCCCGGCAGTCAATGACACGGTTACCGTGTCGCCGACGTCCGTCCCGTTCGACCAGACCGACAGCACGACCTACAGCTATCCGACGTCGGTGCCGGTGTACGACTCGCTCGGCGGCGCGCAGCAGGTCAACATGTACTTCGTGAAGACGGCAGCAGGCTCGTGGGACGTATACGCGGGCGTGTCGACCGGCACGGCGAGCAAGATCGGCACGGCGACCTTCGACAGCTCGGGCAATCTGGTGAGCACCACCGACAATGCGGGCAACCCGACTGCCACGCCGCTGGCATTCGATTTCTCGATCCCGACCACCGACGGTTCAGCCACACCGCAAAGCCTGCAGCTGCGTATCGGCGGCACCACGCAGTTCGGCAGCAAGGACGGCACGAACTCGCTCGACCAGGACGGTTTCGCCGCCGGCACGCTGACCAATTTCACGATCGGCCAGGACGGCACGCTGACGGGTAACTACTCGAACGGCCAGACGGCCGCGCTCGGCCAGATCGTGCTCGCGAACTTCGCGAACCAGAACGGTCTCGTCGATCTCGGCAACAACCAGTACGGAGCGACGGCCGCTTCGGGCGTCGCGCAGATCTCGACGCCGGGCAGCACGAATCACGGCACGCTGCAGGGCGGCGCGGTGGAAAACTCGAACGTCGATCTGACAAGCGAGCTGGTGGACCTGATCACGGCGCAGCGCAACTACCAGGCGAACGCGCAGACGATCAAGACCCAGCAGGCCGTCGATAACACGTTGATCAACCTGTAAGCGCAGCACGCACCGACACCATCATGGACCGGCTCATATATACCGCGATGTCGGGCGCCACCCAGGCGCTCGAACAGCAGGCACTGGTCGCGAACAACCTCGCGAACACGTCGACAACGGGTTTTCGCGCGCAGCTCGCGACCTTCCGGGCCGTGCCGATGGCGTTCGGCGACGGCAGCACCGTCAACAACGATACGACCCGCACCTTCGTGCTGTCGTCGACGCCGGGCGCGGATTACACGCCCGGCCCGATCCAGCAGACCGGCAACCCGCTCGACGTCGCGATTCAGGGTCCGGGCTGGCTGTCGGTGCTGACGCCCGACGGCAACGAGGCGTACACGCGCGCAGGCAACCTGCACGTCGACGAGAACGGCCAGATCGTGACCGCGACCAACCTGCCGGTGGTCGGCAACGGCGGCCCGCTGTCGGTGCCGCCGGGTTCGGAGGTGACCATCGGCAAGGACGGCACGATCTCCGCGCTGACCCCGGGGGATCCGCCGACGTCGATCGCGCTCATCGACCAGCTGAAGCTCGTGAACCCGGAGCCGGGCACGCTCACGCGCGGCGATGACGGCCTCTTTCATACCACCGACGGCAACCCCGCCGACGCCGATCCGAACGTGGTGGTCGCGGCAGGCTCGCTCGAAGGCAGCAACGTGAACCCGGTTGCAGCAATGGTCTCGATGATCACCAACGCGCGTCAGTTCCAGATGCAGACGAAGATGATCGAGTCCGCCGACCAGAATGACCAGTCGGCCAACAAGCTGCTCGACTTCAGTTAATACAGACTGCGGGCCCGCCTGCACTCAGGAGAAGAATCACCGTGAACCGCTCACTCTATATCGCTGCAACCGGCATGAATGCGCAGCAGGCGCAGATGGACGTGATCTCGAACAATCTCGCGAACGTCAGCACGAACGGCTTCAAGGGCTCGCGCGCGGTGTTCGAGGATCTGCTGTATCAGACCACCCGCCAGCCGGGCGCGAACTCCACGCAGCAGACCGAACTGCCGTCCGGCATTCAGGTCGGCACGGGCGTGCAGCAGGTCGCGACGGAACGTCTGTACACGCAGGGCAACCTGCAGCAGACCGGCAATTCGAAGGACGTCGCGATCAACGGCGCGGGCTTCTTCCAGGTCCTGATGCCGGACGGCTCGAACGCCTACACGCGTGACGGCTCGTTCCAGACCAACTCGCAGGGCCAGCTCGTGACGTCGAGCGGCTATCAGGTCATTCCGGCTATCACGATTCCGCAGAACGCCACGTCGCTCACGATCGGCAGCGACGGCGTGGTGTCGATCACGCAGGCAGGGTCGAGCACGAGCACGCAGATCGGCTCGATGCAGATCGCCACGTTCATCAACCCGACCGGCCTCGACGCGAAGGGCGAAAACCTGTTCGCGGAAACGTCGTCGTCGGGTGCGCCGATCGTGTCGCAACCGGGCCTGAATGGCTCGGGCTCGCTCAATCAGGGCTACGTGGAAGCGTCGAACGTGAACGTCGTGCAGGAACTGGTCAACATGATCCAGACCCAGCGCGCGTACGAAATCAACAGCAAGGCCGTGACGACCTCCGACCAGATGCTGCAGACCCTGAGCCAGATGCCGGTCTGACCGGTCGGTAAATGACAGGGTTAACAGAAACGGTAATCACGATGTCGCATTTCACAGGTATCCCGGCAATCACACGCGGCGCGCGCGCGGCGCGGCTGCTCGCGCTCGCCGGAACGTTCGCCGCCGCCCTCGGCGGCTGCGCACTCGTGCCGACGCAGCCGATCGTCCAGCAGCCGATGACGGCCGCCCCGCCCCTGCCGCCCTCGCAGCAGTCGCCCGGCTCGATTTTCAATCCGGGTTACGCGGGTCGGCCGCTCTTCGAAGACCAGCGGCCGCGCAACGTCGGCGATATCCTGACCATCGTGATCGCGGAAAACATCAACGCGACGAAGTCCTCGGGCGCGAACGCGAACCGCGACGGCGCGACCAAGTTCGGCGTGCCGACCGCGGGGTTCCTCTCCGGCCTGTTCGGCAAGGTGAACCTCGACGCGAGCGGCACCAACACGTTCCAGGCGGCAGGCGGCGCGAACGCGTCGAACACGTTCAACGGCACGATCACGGTGACCGTGACGGGCGTGATGCCGAACGGCAACCTGAACGTGAGCGGCGAAAAGCAGATGCTGATCAACCAGGGTAACGAGTTCGTGCGCTTTTCGGGCGTCGTCAATCCGAACACGATCTCCGGCCTGAATTCCGTGTACTCGACCCAGGTCGCCGACGCGAAGATCGAATATTCCGCGAAGGGCTATATCAACGAGGCCGAGAACATGGGCTGGCTGCAACGCTTCTTCCTCAATCTCGCGCCGTGGTGATCATGAGCTTCGCACTTTTTAGCCGCATGGGCTCCGCGCGCACGTCAGGCACCTCGGGCGCATCAGGCGCCGCGCGCCTTCGCAACGTCTGCCGCACGCTCGCACTCTGCGCGCTGGCATGCGTGGTGCTGCCGCTCAGCACGTCCGTCGCGCATGCCGAGCGCCTGAAAGATCTCGTATCGATCCAGGGCGTGCGCGACAACCCGCTGATCGGTTATGGCCTCGTGGTCGGCCTCGACGGCACCGGCGACCAGACGACGCAAACGCCGTTCACGACGCAGACGCTCGCGAACATGCTCGCGAACCTCGGCATCTCGATCAACAACCAGTCCGCCGGATCGAGCAATACCGGTACGTCGGCGCTTACCAGCATGCAGTTGAAGAACGTCGCCGCCGTGATGGTGACGGCGACCCTCCCGCCTTTCGCGCGGCCGGGCGAAGCGATCGACGTGACGGTGTCGTCGCTCGGTAACGCGAAGAGCCTGCGTGGCGGCACGCTGCTGCTCACGCCGCTGAAGGGCGCGGACGGCCAGGTCTATGCGCTCGCGCAGGGCAACATGGCCGTCGGCGGCGCGGGGGCGAGCGCGAACGGCAGCCGGGTTCAGGTCAACCAGCTCGCGGCCGGCCGCATCACGAACGGCGGGATTGTCGAACGTGCGGTGCAGACCACGATCTCGCAGTCGGGCACGGTCCAGCTCGAACTCAACGACATGGATTACGACACGACGCAGCGCATCACCGCGGCCGTGAACAACGCATTCGGTTTCGGCACGGCGGTCGCGCTGGATGGCCGCACGGTCCAGCTGCGCGCGCCGACCGATCCCGCGCAACAGGTGTCGTTCATGGCGCAGTTGCAGAACCTCGATGTGAAACCGGCGCAGGCCGCCGCGAAGGTGATCCTGAACGCACGCACCGGTTCGATCGTGATGAACCAGATGGTGACGCTGCAAAACTGCGCGGTCGCGCATGGCAATCTTTCGGTGGTCGTCAATACGCAGCCGGTGGTGAGCCAGCCGGGCGCATTCTCGAACGGCCAGACGGTGGTCGCGCGGCAGTCGCAGATCCAGCTCAAGCAGGATAACGGCGCGCTCAAGTACGTGAACGCCGGCGCGAATCTCGCCGACGTCGTCAAGGCGCTCAACGCGCTTGGCGCCACGCCAGCAGATCTGATGTCGATCCTGCAGGCGATGAAGGCGGCCGGATCGTTGCGCGCCGACCTCGAAATCATCTAAGGAACCGTGATGAATTCAGATCCCACCAGCGCGGCAAACGACCTGTCGCAACGCTTCGCGCTCGACGTCCAGGGCTTCGACGCACTGCGCGCCCAGGCGAAGAACTCGCCGCAGGAAGCGATGAAATCGGCGGCGAAGCAGTTCGATGCCGTGTTCACGCAGATGATGCTGAAGAGCATGCGCGATGCGACGCCGCAGGACGGTCCGTTCGATTCGCACGACACGGCCACGTTCACGTCGATGATGGACCAGCAGCTCGCGCAGCAACTGTCGAACAAGGGCATCGGCGTGGCGGACGCGATGCTCAAGCAGTTAATGCGCAATTCCGGCATGCAGACCGGTGACGCGAACGCGGGCAACAACGCCGCGCTCAACGCGCTCGCGAAGGCCTACGCGAATCCGGCGAACAACGGCGCGCTGCAATCCGGCCGCGGTTATTCGGCGAACAGCGCGCTGACGCCACCGGTGAAGGGCGACGGCAGCTCGCCGAAAGTCGATGCGTTCGTCGACCGGCTCGCGGCACCGGCGCAGGCGGCGAGCGAAGCGACCGGTATTCCGGCGCGCTTCATCATCGGCCAGGCCGCGCTCGAATCGGGCTGGGGCAAGAGCGAGATCAAGAAGGTGGACGGCTCGACGAGCCACAACGTCTTCGGCATCAAGGCGACGAAGGACTGGACCGGCAAGACGGTGTCGACCGTCACGACGGAATACGTACACGGCAAGCCGCAACGCGTGGTCGAGAAATTCCGCGCCTACGATTCGTACGAAGACGCGATGACCGATTACGCGAGCATGCTGAAGTCGAATCCGCGCTACGCGCAGGTGCTCAACAGCTCGCACGACGTGAACGGTTTCGCGACCGGCATGCAGCGCGCCGGCTACGCGACCGACCCGCATTACGCGAGAAAGCTCATCTCGATCATGCAGAAAATGGGGTGAAGCAGGGCTTGCGGATGAGCGGTGCGCAGGTTCACATCGCGGCGGGCCAGCGCCTCGCGCGGGCAGGAATTAAACGTTTGCCGGGAAAAATTAACGGTGGTGCCCTAAACTTTGGGTGCGCGCTGCCGCTAATCAGTTACACCCGATACGGGAAAGAAGTGAAAGTATTCCGGTTGAACGCGCGTTGACAGGCGAAGGACGACGGCTTCAAAAGCCGCCCTTCCTGCCCGGTAGACCGCCCGCAAGAACAGGCACACTGGCAAGAACATGGATACCAACCAGTCGAACGGCGATAAAACTCAGGCAGAAGACGCCGGGAGCGGTAACGATTTCGGTCGCCGGAACCCGCTGGAAATCGGCGTCCAGCTACGCAACCTCGCCATCCGTGGCGATTTTCTGACCGTGCAGTACAAGAGTGGCCAGCTCGTCACGAAGATCCTCGATGTGGATGTGCGCGCGCGGACGTTCACCTTCGACTGGGGTGGTCTTCCCGAGCAGAACGAGGGTTTGCTTGCCGCGCCGCGCGGCCGCTTTCATGCGTCGCCGGATGGCGTTCGTGTCGAGTTTTCGACCGCCACGCCGCGTGAAACAGAATACGAAGGCCGTCCGGCCTTCGTGGCCGAATTCCCCGAAGTGCTGTTCTATGTGCAGCGTCGTGAATATTTCCGCGTCGATGCGCCCGTGCTCAATCCCTATCTCTGCAAGGGCCAGCTCGCGGACGGCGGCGCGTTCCGTTTTGAAGTACACGACCTGTCGCTGGGTGGCGTCGGCATACGCACGAACGACGAGCGCATCGCCGACCTTCCGATGGGCGCGGTGCTCTCCGATTGCGAGCTGATTCTCGGCGCACTCGGCACGCTGTATCTCGACCTCGAACTGGTTTCCCATCGCGCGATCACGCAGCCGAACGGCGCGGCGTGCTATCAGCTTGGTTTCCGTTTCGTCACGCTGCCGGGCAATGCGGAGAACACGCTTCAACGCCTTATCACGCAGCTCGAAATGAAGCGGCGCTCGCTGGTGCGCGCCTGAAGGCTTGACGGGCACGCGCCGCGTGCCCGGAACGACCCGCGCGGCGCGCGCGAAAAGCGCTTCGCCCGACGCAATTGGCCCTCAATGTTTTCGCGGCCGGGCCGATATACATGGTGTTCAGTCAACTCGGCGGCGCATCAGCGTCGCCTCTCAGGATGACGCATGTCCAGTAACCTTTTCAGCATCGGCCTCAGCGGACTCAACGCAGCCCAGTGGGGGCTGACGACGACGGGCCAGAACATCGCCAACCAGGCAACGCCCGGCTATTCGATCGAGCGTCCTGTCTACTCGGAAACGAGCGGACAGTACACCGGTTCCGGATATCTGCCGCAAGGCGTGTCGACGACGACCGTCCAGCGTCAGTGGAGCCAGTACCTGGCGACCCAGCTGAACACCGCGCAGTCGGGCGCCGGTTCGCTGTCTACCTACTACAGCATGATTTCGCAGTTGAACAACCTGGTCGGCAGTCCGACTTCGGGTATTTCGACGGCGATCACGAGCTACTTCACCGGTCTGCAGAATGTCGCGAACAGTGCGTCCGACAACGCGATGCGCCAGACCGCGATGAGCAATGCGCAAGCGCTTGCCGATCAGATCAACGCCACCGGCGAACAGTACGACCAGTTGCGCACGAGCGTGAACACGCAGCTGACTGATACCGTCGCGCAGGTCAACACGTACACCGCGCAGATCGCGTCGCTGAACGCGCAGATCGCCGCGCAAAGCACCTCGGGCCAGCCGCCGAACCAGTTGATGGACCAGCGCGACCTCGCCGTGTCGAACCTGTCGTCGCTCGTCGGCGTGCAGGTCGTGCAGAACAGCAGCGGTTACAGCGTGTTCATGGGTAACGGCCAGCCGCTCGTGATGAGCGACAAGAGCTTCAACCTCACGACGCAGACGTCGCCGGGCGATCCGACCGAACTGTCAGTGGCGTACGCCGGCCTCGTGGGTGCGAACCCGGCGCCGACGCCGCAGGTTCTGTCGGATTCGGCAGACATTGGCGGCCAGCTTGGCGGTCTGCTCACGTTCCGCAGCCAGTCGCTCGATCCGGCCGAAGCGCAACTCGGCGCGATCGCGACGAGTTTTGCCGCCCAGGTGAACGCGCAGAACGCGCTCGGTATCGACCTGTCTGGCAACCCGGGCGGCGCGCTGTTCACAGTCGGCTCGCCGACCGTCTACGCCAGTTCGAAGAACACGAGCACGGCTACGCTAAGCGCATCGTTCGCGAACGCCGCGCAGCCGACGACGAGCGACTACACGCTTTCCTTCGACGGCACGAACTACACGCTGACGGATTCCGCGACGGGCACCGTCGTCGGCCAGTCGACGAGCCTTGCGTCGCCGATCGGCGGCCTGCAGCTTTCGGTGTCCGGCACGATGAACGCGGGCGACAAGTTCTCCATCGAGCCCACGCGCGGCGCGCTGAACAACTTCGCGCTGACGACCTCGGTTGGCTCCGCGATTGCCGCTTCGGCGCCGGTGCTGGCGTCGGCGACGTCGACCAACAGCGGCTCCGGCCAGATCACGCAGGGTTCGGTGTCGGCGGGCTACACGCTGCCGAGCTCGAGCACGACGCTCACGTACAACTCGGGCACGGGCGAGCTGACCGGTTTCCCGGTGGGGTCGGTCGTCACGGTGGGCGGCACGCCGCCTTCGACGGTCACGATCACCACGGCCGGCACGGGCGTGCCGTACGACCCGGCGACGGGTGCGACGCTGACGATCAACGCCGGCACGGGCGCTCCGCCGGCGGGCGGCTGGATGAACGGCGTGACGGTAAGCCTGAGCGGCGCGCCTTCGAACAACGACACGTTCACGATCGCGGCGAACACCGGTGGCGCCAACGACGGCCGTAACGCACAGTTGCTGTCCGCGCTGGTCACGGCAAAGCAGCTGAACGGCGGTACGGTGACGTTGACGAACGCATACGCGAACTACGTCAACGACATCGGTAACCAGACGAACAACGTCGACGCGCAGAGCACGGCGCAGGCCTCGCTCGTCACGCAGATCACGACAGCCCAGCAATCGGTTTCGGGTGTGAACATCAACGAGGAAGCCGCGAACCTGCTGCAGTACCAGCAGGCGTATCAGGCGAACAGCAAGGTGATCCAGACTGCTGACACGCTGTTCCAGACCATCCTCGGCATTTTCAATTGAGGCGTTGAACGCATATGCGCATTTCCACGACCCAGTATTTCGGCATGAACGTCCAGACGATGGACGATCAGCAAAGCCAGCTCACGCAGCTGTATCAGCAACTGTCGAGCGGCGTGAGCCTTGCGACGCCGTCGGACAATCCGGTGGGCGCGGCGCAGGCCGTGCAGCTGAGCATGCAGGCTGCGACGCTGTCGCAGTACTCGAGCAACCAGAACGCGGCGCTTTCGTCGCTGCAGTCGGAAGATTCGACGCTCGGGACCGTCAACACGATTCTGACGAACATCAACACGCTGCTCGTGCGTGCCGGCGACGGCTCGCTGAACGACGGCAACCGTAGCGCGCTCGCGACCCAGTTGCAGGGCTTGCGCAGCCAGCTGCTGTCGCAGGCGAACGCCACCGATGGTTCGGGCAGCTTCCTGTTCGCGGGTTACCAGACGACGTCGCAGCCGTTCGGTACGAACGCGTCGGGCGCGGTGCAGTACAACGGCGACAGCGGCGTGCAGTACGTGCAGGTCACGGGCACCCGTCAGATCGCCGCCGGCGACAACGGCGCGACAGTGTTCCTCGGCGTTTCGCCGACCGGCACGAACTCGATTCCGGCTGGCAACCCGGGAAATACCGGCTCGGGCACGATCGGGGCGGTGAGCACGACGAACGCGGCCGATCCGGCGAATGCGGACAAGTACACGATCAATTTCACGAGCCCGTCGAGCTATACGGTGACGGACGTCACGGCGGGCACGACGACCGGCGCGCAGACGTTTACCGCGGGCACGGCTATCACGCTGGGCGGTCAGAGCGTGGTGATTTCCGGCGCGCCGGCATCGGGCGATTCGTTCTCGCTGACGCCGGCCACGCAGGCGGGCACGGACGTGTTCGCGAATATCGACGCCGCGGTGGCGGCATTGCAGACGCCGGTCACGGCGGGCGCGGGCACGGCGAACCTGACGAACGCGCTATCGACGGCGATGGGCAAGCTGGCGAACACGCTGAACAACGTGATTACGGTTCAGGCATCGGTAGGCGGACGGGAAAACGAAGTGCAGGCGCTGCAGTCGGTCACGCAGAGCAGCAACCTGCAGACGCAGAGCAATCTGGCGGATTTGACGCAGGTGAATCTGACGCAGGTGATCAGCAAGTACACGATGGTGCAGTTTTCGCTGCAGGCGGCGCAGCAGGGATTCTCCATGATCCAGAAGATGTCGTTGTTTAATTACATTGGGAATTGATGTAACGGGTTTTGTAGTCTGAATGTGAGAGCGGCCCGGGATTGTGAAGACCCGGGCCGCTTTGCTTTTTTCGTTGCTACTAACCGATCACAGGTAGACCAGCGAGAACGTTGCCAGACCGTCGATTGGCACTTCTTGATTGAGTGCCGGCATGCCTGAAATCTTGTTCAGACCGAGCGACACATTCAGCGGCTGCGAAATAATCGTGTATGCACCAGGGGTCGAGCCCCCTGTCGGCGCCCACGACAAATCAAGCCCGACCGGGCGCCAGTTGCCGGAAAACGAGGTTGCCGCATACCAAGTCTGACCGTTGTCAAGGCTGGCGATGCGATCCACAGCTGCGCCGTCGCCTGTTGCGCCCGTGGCCGGCGCATTAATGACATACGTCCCTACGTTTTTGCCGTTGACTGAACCAACGCCATACGCGTAAGAATCGTTGAGGTTAGCGCTAATTGCATTCGCGATGCCCGGCACCGTCGACCCGGTGCGATTGTCAACCACGGTCACTGCAATCTTCGTCGGTGCATCGCACGTAACGGTCAATGAAGTCGACTTCGTAGGAAGAACCGTAAAATTAGTATTGCTTAGGGTGCTGGCACTGATTCGGCCAAAATCAACGATAGAGCCGCCGGCGATCGTCGGCGTGCACGACGGTGGAATGATTGTTCCAATGACCTTCAGGTCAACCGAATCAGCAGCGAATGCGCCAACCGAAGTCGCGGCCAGCAGGGCGGCCAGAAGGGTGTTTTTCGAAACGAGTTTCATGTTTAGCTCTTTCAAGATTGAGGAGGAAGAAGAACCCGACTGGTTGTGTTTGCGCCGAATCCTTGAGTTGAATTCTGGGTGCTTTCTCTGGCTCGTTAAATCGCAGATTCTTTAAATGTGCAGTTCGTGACGAGAAATGTCGTGACGATTGGGGCGTTATCCGACGGAAGGTGCGGGGATGCGTCCTTTCAAATGAGAGTGACGTGAAAGCAGCCCGGTCTGAACCGCACCGAGCCGCTATTTCATGCTACTGCGGCGCGATTACAGGTAGACCAGCGAGAACGTAGCGAGGCCATCCAGCGGCACGTTGTCCGTCAGATCAGGCAGGTCAGGCCGGCTGTTCAGCTTCGTCGAAACCACAATGCCCTGCGTAACTACGCTATATGCCTGCGGAGCCGTGCCGCCGCTTGCCGTCCATGCGACCAGGTTGGTGCCACCTGCCTGGAGATGTGCATCCGTGACATTCAGGGTGCCCCACGTCGAGCCGCCGTTATCTGAATAAACGCCGTCCGGGGTCGTACCATCTGCCGTCGCGGTGGCATGAGGGAACGTGATCGAGTAAGCACCGACGTTTTTCGAATTCACGGCGCCCAGACCGTACGCATATTGATCACCCGTTGCGATCGCGCCAGCCGGCGCCGTGCCGCTGCGGTCGTCGATGACCTTCACCGAAACCTTGGCCGGTTGATCGCAGGTGATCGTCAGCGACGAGGTCTTGTCGGCGAGCGTCGTGAAACCGGTATCGCCAAGCGAAGCGGCCGGAATGTTGCCGTAGTCGATCACGCCGCCGCCCGACAGCGTCGGCGTGCACGATGCCGGCACAATCGTGCCGATCACCTTCAGGTCAACTGAATCAGCGGCAAATGCGCCGATTGAGATTGTTGCGAGCATGGCTGCCAGAAGAGTCGACTTCGAGATGAGTTTCATGAGAATCCGTTCAAAGAAGGTGGAAAAGAGGATGCGGCGAGAGGTACGCTAGCGTCCTCGCGACGGATTCTCAGCGCTTGCTTAACAAATTCAAATCGTAGTTATCCGAAATGTGAGAATCATTCGCGATTACCTGAGAGAAATAGAACAATCGCGCACGGGAATGAGAATTCGTAAACCTGCGATGTATCCCAAAATGTTCTTTGTCCAGAATCCGCGTTCCGCGCGTGCCTTCCGTTTTGAGCAGGCATCAGCGCTCAACCGGAACGGACTCTCATGTTTTCTCTCCCTCTCAGGCGCGCGCCTCTCGCGATCGCCGTTTCATTGCTGGCTGCCGGCACGTCCGCGCATGCCTATGTTCTCGTACCCAGCGGTACGCGCGTCGTCACCGCTCAAACTGCTCCCGACGACTACGAGCTTCAGAACGCGGCGTCGCTGGACGTGCAGTCAGGCGCGACCGTATATGGTGTGCGCACTGGCTACACGGGAACCGGCGCACAAGTCCTGCTGGACTCGGGCGCGCAAATCTCCACACACGGCCTGCTGGTCAATAGTGGCTCGGTTGACGTAGTCGCAGCAACACGACCAGGCGTCCAGACGATCATCCGCAACGACGGTACAGCCAGCGATCTGGGCGACGCGGTGCGCCTGAAAAACGGCAGCACGGGAACGCTTCGGAACGTGCTGCTGGAAAGCACGGCCGGCACCAGCTACGCCGGCCTCCAGGCGGAAACGAACTCGACCGTAACGGTCAGCGACGGCATCATCCGCAGCGCCGGATGGGGTGTGATCGGCACGACTGGCGCGCGGATCGACCTGCAGCGCGTGTCAGTCGAAGCTGGCGCGAACACCGGCGCATTCATCAGCGCCGGCGCACAGATGACCGCCACCGATAGCCGCATCACCGGCCCCAAAGGGGTGGAGGTGCGTCAGCAGAATTCCAGCTTTACAGGCCACAACACCGAGATTACCGGAACGACTGGAGCAGGCGTGACGATGGTCGGAGACGCATCGGTTGTGCTCGACGGCGGCTCGTCGGTTCAGGGTGCAACGAACGGCATCGCCGTAGCACTGATTCCCGGCGCGACGCCCGGCAATAACACCATCAGCCTGACCGACACGTCCGTTAATGGCGCAAATGGATCGGCGATTTTTGCTTCGTCGGCGAGTCATACCGATATCACCGTTGCAGGTGCGAGCGTGCTGACCGGCTCGGACGGAAATGTATTGCACGTTGGACCGGGTAGCACGGCGAACTTCAGCGTCATCGGTTCGAACCTTCTGGGCAACGTGACCGCAGACGATCGCCTGGGCGCCAATGTCTCGCTCACAAGCGGCGCAACGCTCACGGGCAATCTGATTCGGGTTGGAGACGTTTCGGTCAGTAACGGCGCCGCGTGGAACCTCACGCAAAGCAACACGATTGGCAGTCTGAGCCTGAACGGAGGCACCGTTGTGCTCGACAACGGTATCGACAAGACGCTAACCATCGCGGGCAATCTGAGCGGGCAGGGAACGTTCGCGATTCACACGGATCTCGGCGACGTGCACGGCGATCTGATCGACGTTCAAGGCTCGGCATCCGGTCAACATCAACTGCAGGTGCGCAATACCGGGCGTGAACCCGACGCGCCGGGCGGCAAGCTGATGGTCGTGCAGACCGAGGGCGGCCCGGCCACGTTCTCGCTTAAGGGCGACAAGGTCGACGCGGGTGTGTATGAATATCGTCTGGCGCAGCAGGGCGACGACTGGTATTTGCAGAACACGGCGGTGAATCCGGTTAACCCCGTTGATCCGGTCAATCCGGTGGATCCGTCGGACAACACGCCGGACAACACGCCGGTGATCACGCCATCGGCTGCGACGATCCTCGGTCTCTTCACCGCACCCGCCACGATTGCGTGGGAGCAGATGGATGTTCTGCGCACGCGCATGGGTGAGCTTCGTCGCGACGAACAGGGCAGCGGCGCATGGGTGCGCGGCTACGGCTCGCGCTATCGTGTTTCCAGTGCAGCGGGCCAGCCGTTCACGCAGGATCAAAGCGGCGTCGCGATCGGCGGCGACCGCAAGATTGCGGTGTCGGGCGGCAAGGTGCTCGTCGGCGGCAGCTTCGGATACACGAACGCAAATCTGACGTTCGCGCCGGGCGCGGATGGCGTCGTGGAAAGCCAGACGCTGGGCGGCTACATCACGTGGCTGCGCGACGACGGCTACTACGCAGATGCAGTGCTGCAGGCGAGCCGCTTCGAAAACCGCGGCGACGCAACGATGAGCGATGGTGTCCGCACGCACGGTAACAACGTCAACTACGGCCTGGGTAGCTCGCTGGAAGTGGGCCGTCATATCGGCGTGCAGGACAACTGGTTCGTCGAGCCGTACGTGCAGCTCGCGGGCCTGTTCTCGAGTGGCAGCAGTTTCTCGCTGGATAACGGCATGCAGGCCACCAATGGCCGCAACGCATCGTTGCAGGCAAAGATCGGCATGGCGGCGGGCAAGGACTTCAAGTTCGATGAAGGCAGCGTGATCCAGCCTTACGCGAAGGTGGCGTTCATCAACGAGTTTGCGCACAGCAATCCTGCGTACGTGAACGGCATCGCGTTCTCTACCGATCTCGCCGGTCCGCGCGGCGAACTGGCCGTCGGCGTCACGGCGCAGGTCAAGAAGTCGTTCCACCTTTTCGCTGAATACAGCTATTCGAAGGGCGACAAGATCGAGAAGCCGTGGGCATTGTCGGGCGGAATGCGTTACGTCTGGTAAGCAGCAAGCTTCTAACGAAAAGGCCGTCGTGAACATCCACGACGGCCTTTTGCTGTCTGCCGCTTACCGAAACTTGAACAGAGCAGCTTGCGCCTTGATTGCAGCATCCAGCGTCTGGCAATCCGGCAGCACGCGGCTCACACAGTCGATAAACGTCCGGCAGCGCGGCGACAAAACAGGCGGCTGCGGCTCGACGAGCGTGGCGGCCGGATGTTGAAGCGCGGCGTGATCTATCAGCACATCCGGAATGTCGGTCTCGCCGCGCAGGCGGAGCAGCATCAGGAGTTCGATTGGCATTGCCTGCTCAACGGGGTGATCGAAATCGAACCGCATCTGGCCCGAGTCCAGACGGCAATGCGACAGATGTCGGTCCGCCAGCTGCACCGAAAGCGGCGCGAAAACGGACGCTGGCGCGTTCCACAAATCGATGATGTCCGCGAGCAGTTCTTCGCCCTTCTGAAACGTACACGGCACGACGGGAACGTGCAGTCCCTTACTGGCGACGCTAACGATCATCCCCGTGATGCCGCCAGGAACCGGGCGCCCTGCATGATCGACGTCGCCACCAAACCAGCATTCGAGTACGTGCGCGGCAAGGTCTGGCCAGCCGAGCGTCACCAGCATTGCAATCAGCAACGCCATGTCGCGATCGTAGATCTGCCGGCGTCGCGGGCCTCGCCACACGTCTTCGTAAATCGCGAGCGCGTAGGTGCCCGCGAGCGCTTCAAGAACGCCCTTTCTCAAAGCGCTCCAGTCAGGTTCAGGCGCGTTTTGATCTCCGTTCAGATCGATACCGCGCCACTGGCGCAAACGACCTAGCCAATACAGCGGACGTGCCGCACTCGGCAGCGGAATGGCGGATGGCGCGCGGAAGAAATCCTTCAGCGCCTCGCGATGCATACCGTCGAGTGCGGACGCTTCGGCGTACGCGGCATGAAGGATCGTTTGACGTCGTTCGTCAGGATCGGATGCAGGTGGATTAAGCAACGAGAAGTCCCCGGTAGATGTGCGTTTGACCGTTGACCATACGGAGTTGCATGTGCTTTCGCCATCGTAGTTTTATGAATTTTCGTTGTGGTCGGCGTGTAACGCGCACCTTCGAAACAGAGGAGCATTCTGCTAAAGCATTAATTCGAGATTTAAAGATTCTGCGATTCAGAAGACTCCCCGGTTCTTCCAAACTCAATGCATCGAGACAAGCGTCGTTGCAATGAAGCTGCGACCGAACCTAAGGAGCCTCAATCATGAAATCGATCAACTTCAAACTTCGCAACGTCGTGATCGCTGCGGCCATGCTCGCCGGTTTCGCGAACGTTGCAATGGCAACCGGCATGGTGCCGGAAACGTCAGTGGTCCTCGTCAACGAAGCCGATGGCGAAGCGACGATGAACGTGAAGAACAGCGAGAGCACGCCGCAGCTTCTCTACACGTCGGTTACGCACATTGAGGAAGACCAGGAAAACCTGATAGTCGTAACGCCGCCGGTTACACGCGTTGAAGGCAACCAGACGCAAACGGTGCGTTTCGTGTTGCAGAACAAGACGCCGTTGACAGTCGAACGCCTCGAACGCGCTGTCTTCGAAGGCATTCCCCCGCGTGATCCGAAAGCCGGTGCCCGCGTGACGATGACGATCCGCCAGGATCTGCCGCTCGTGATCCATCCGAAGGGCCTCGCAGTGAATCGTGAACCGTGGAAGGAACTGAAGGTTTCGATCACCGGCGACGAGATGACGATCGAAAACCCGAGCGCCTACGTCGTGCGTCTTGCGCAGACCGTGCAGTTGCAGCCGGAAAAAAAGAACGTCGAGCTGCCGCGTCCTTACGTGCTGCCGAAGACCAAAGTGACCGTGCCGCTGAAGGGCGCGAGCGCAGCAGCGACCATTGCGCGCCTGTTCCCGGCCACGACATATGGCTACTCGGTTGATCCGTACGACGCGCCTGTTACCGCGGCTTCCGCAGCAGCAACGCAGACGCAAGCGCCGGCACCGGCCTCGCAAGTATCGGTTTCGAAGTAATCAGATCAGAGACGTTCGACATCATGAAGCTCAACCCACATGCCTCCAGCAGGCACAGCAAGCAGGGAGGACAGACCACTCTCAAGCTAGCTCCAATCGCAGTGGCCGCGGCGCTGATGATGCTCGGCGTCGCTACAGGCAATACCTTCGCGGCCGAAGCGAACAACGGAGCACCCATTGTCGAAACCAACGCTGGCTTCGACACGGAAATGCTGAAGTCCCGCGGCATCGATCCGAAGGTCGCGGAATACTTCAAGGATGCCCCGCGTTATCGTCCGGGTATCAGCAACGTCACGTTGCTGGTGAACGGCAGCAAGAAGGGCACAGTCGCAGCGCGCTTCGACGACCAGGGCAACCTGTGTTTCGATCCGAAGTTCATGGCGCGCGCTGGCCTGCAACTTCCGAAGGGCTCCGCTGAAGAAAAGGACGTAAAAGCAGCCGACAAGAAAGCCGCGCAGAGCGACGACTCCGCCGCCGCCCCTTGCGTGGACTTCCTTGCCGCATGGCCTCAGGCCATTGTGAAACCGTACCCGAATACGGCGACGGTCGAACTGGTCGTGCCAACCGACGCGCTGCGTCTGGAAGCACTGACTGACACGAACTACACGACCGGCGGCACAGCGGCACTGCTGAACTACGACCTGCTTGCAATCGGCAATCAGGGCAACGGAACCAGCTCGCAGTATTTCTCCGGTGCGACGGAGCTTGGCTTTAACGCTGGCGACTGGATCGTGCGCAACCGCAGCATGTACACGAACGACGGGAAGCACTCGCAGTTCGAACATCTGTATGCCTACGCGCAGCGCACCTTCGCTGACTACAAGTCGGTATTCCAGACGGGAGAGATCAACGTCGGCAATTCGATCTTCTCGGGTATGTCGATTTACGGCGCGCAATGGGTGCCGGAAGCCGCGCTTACGCGTACCACCAGTGCAGCCGCGCAGGTTACCGGCATCGCGCAATCGACGGCGCGCGTCGAAGTGCGCCAGGCTGCCGCGCTGATTTACTCGACGGTCGTGCCGCCGGGCCCGTTTTCGCTCAGCAACCTTCCGCTGCTGAACGGTACCAACGATCTCGAAGTCACCGTGATCGAGGCGGACGGCTCGTCGCACAAGTTCATCGTGCCGGCGGCTTCGCTGTCGGCTGGTTCGCTCGGCATTGCGCCCGGTTACTCGTTCGCGGTAGGCAAGTTGCGTGATCTCGGCGACAGCGCGACCAGCAAACCGTGGATGGCAACCGGCACGGGTACATGGTCAATCGGCAAGAGTTCGAGCGTGACGGCCGGCGTGCTGGGTGCGACGGAATATCAATCGGTCGGCTTCGGCGGTCAGACGACGATTTTCGATCGCACGGCGATCAGCGCGCAGACCACATGGTCGAACGCAACCCGCGAAGGACTGCAGGGCGGACAGGCAACGGCATCGATGAGCGCGCCGATTACGGAATCGCTGTCGTTCAACGCATCCGCCAGTCTGCAAACGCCGGGTTATCGCACGCTGACCGATACGACACAGGACACGACGCAGAACTGGAACGACAACCACTATCGCGCCCAGTACACGGCATCGGCGGCATGGCTTCATCCGTGGCTTGGCGGTTTCACGGCCGGCTATACGCGCTCGAACCTGTTCAACGGTCAGACATCGCAACGCGTGACCGGATCGTGGGGCCGTGCGTTCAAGTACGCGACGGTCAATCTGAACATCGAGCACGCGCTGGGCGGTGGCGCGTCGAGCAACAGCGGCAACTCGGTCTATTTGACCGCGACGATTCCGTTCGGCAAACGCAGCGTGAAGACCTATGTGAACTCGACGGACGGCAACGCACGCGTCGGCGCAACGTATAGCGAAGTCGTCAGTGACGAACTCAACTACACGCTGAACGGCGAACTGCAACCGAACAACGGCACGGCTTCGAGCAGCGCAACTGCATCGATCACGCCGCACTACACGCAGATGAACGTGGGCGTGACGCAGAACGGCGCGAACTCGACTTCGTACAACGCCGAGCTGCGTGGCGGTGTCGTGGCGCACAAGCATGGCGTGACGTTCTCGCCGTACCCGGTGGCCGATACCTTCGGCATCGCGAAGACGAGCGACGTGGCGGGCGTCAAGATTTCGACGCCGCAAGGTCCGGTGTGGACGGACTTCTGGGGCCAGGCAGTCATCCCGACGGAAGCGGCGTATTCGACGAGCCGCATCGAAGTGTCGGGCAAGTCGCTGCCGCGCAACGTCGATATCGGCAACGGTTTCGCGCAGGTCAATCCGGGTCGTGGCTCGGTGAACTACGTGAACTTCGACATCGTCAAGGTGCGACGGATTCTGCTGCGCGCCATCGACAAGCGCGGTCAGGTTCTGCCGAAAAATGCATCGGTTCTCGACAAGGACGACAACTACATCACCACCGTGCTCGACGACGGCAACATCTTCCTGAACGGGAACGAGGGTGAAGAGCTGAAGGTTGTGGATCTGGATGGCAACCGCTGTTCGCTCGGCTACAAGCTGGCCGAGAAGCCGGATCTGAAGAGCTACTTTGAAAACGCAGAGGCAGTGTGCCGTTAAGGCGCCGCCTTCACACAGGAGAAACGTTATGAAATCCAGACTGCATCCAGTGCGCGCACTGGGTACTGCCGTGACGCAAATCACGGCCGCCGCGTTGCTTGCGATGGGCGCCTGTACCGCCGCACAGGCACAAGGTCCTGGCGAATGCCAGATGACCGTGAACGAAAGCTCGGTCGACTACGGCGCGTTCACGCGCTATCAGCTTCAGGGCGACAACCCGCAGGCCCCGACGCTGAGTCTCGGCAAGCGTCAGCTGACGCTGAACGTGAACTGCCGGATGCCGGTAACGATGGCCGTGGCTTTCCGCAGCGGCGCTAACGGTGCGGACTACAGCTTCGGCAATGGCGGCACTGTCACGGTGACGATGGCGAACGCGCAGGTTGATGGCCGGCCGGCGATGATCGGTAGCGCCGCCGGCGTGGGCATGCTGCCGGCGAGCCCCGCCGCTGTCGCCCGGTTCGCGCCCGGTCAGGTGATCGTGCCGGTCGTCGACGGCAGGCCGGCGAAGGGAGCGAGCTTTTCCGCGCAGGTCGAAGTCGATCCGCGTGTGCCCGCTGCCAACACGAAGGTCGCTGGCCGGATCAACCTCGAAACAAACGGGACGTTCCAGCTCATCACGCAGTAACTGTGGCTTTAAAGATCTCCACGCCGGCGGCTTTTGCGCGCCGGCGTTTCTGTTTTATCTGAATCCGCGACGCCGTATCCAGATGTTCGATCGCCTCGAAAGTCGCGCACGCAACGCGCGCGTCCGCTATCCGAACCCTGCCGCAACCCGTCCCATCTGCTCGATACCGCTGTCGAAGAGTCGCGAGAAATACGGAATCATGTTCGGCAGCATGAGTTGCACGAGCAGCAGGCCGACCAGCATCGTCAGCGGCAGGCCGACCTGGAACACGCCGATCTGCGGCGCCGCGCGGTTGAGAATGCCGAGCGCCAGGTTGGTGATCAACAGTGCCGTCACGACCGGCATCGCCAGCAGCAATCCGGAAGTCAGCACCGTGCTGCCGTAGCTGGCCAGCACGCGCCAGCCGTTCGCCCCCAGCATGTTCGCCGAAACCGGAATCGACTGGAACGTCGCGATGAGCGCGCTCAGCATCTGCAGATGGCCGTCGAACGCGAGGAACGTCAGCATCGCGATCGTCCACATGAAGCGCGACAGCACCGCGCTCGAGCCGCTCGCATGCACGTCGAAGAACGTCGCGAAGCCGAGACCCATGCTGAGACCGATGATGTCGCCGGTTGCCTCGATAGCGGCGAACACGATCTGCATCGTGAAGCCGAGCGCAATGCCGATCAGGAACTGGTTGACGATGATCCACACGCCTTCGGCCGAAAACACCGTGGCCTGCGGCAGCGCACCGAGCGTCGGCGCGACGATGAGCGTGACGAAGGCGGCGAGACTCACTTTCACGCGCACGGGTACAGACGTGTCGCCGAACGCGGGCGCAACCGCCACGAGCGCGAGAATCCGCACGAACGGCCAGAGGAACGCGGTAAGCCAGGTGTTCAGCTGCGCGTAGGTGATGGAGAACATGGCGGGACGTGTAGCCGGAAAGCGGTCAGCTGGCGAGCGACGGAATGCTCGTGAACATGTGACGCATGTAGTCGAGCATCGTCGTGAGCATCCACGGGCCGGCGATGACGAGCGTGATGAGAATCGCGATCAGCTTCGGGATGAACGACAGCGTGGTTTCATTGATCTGCGTCGCGGCCTGGAACAGGCTGACGAGCAGCCCGACGACGAGTGCGACGAGCAGCAGCGGCGCGGCCAGCACCATCGAAACGTACATCGCCTGGTGGGCGAGCGTGGTGACTGTTTCTGGCGTCATGGCCGGTCTCCTTCCTGTGCGCCGTTCACGTTCCGATGAAGCTCTGCGCGAGCGAGCCGAGCAGCAACTGCCAGCCGTCGACGAGCACGAACAGCATCAGCTTGAACGGCAGTGAGATCGTCGCGGGCGAGATCATCATCATGCCCATCGACATCAGCACGCTCGCCACCACCATATCGATGATGAGAAACGGAATGAAGATCGTGAAGCCGATCTGGAAGCCGGTTTTCAGCTCGCTCGTGATGAACGACGGCACCAGCAGCGACAGCGGCACGTCTTCCGGTCCCTGCATCGGCGGGGCGTGAGAAATGCGCGCGAAGAGCGCGAGATCGCCTTCGCGGGTCTGGCGCAGCATGAACGTCTTGAACGGCAGCACGCCGCGCGCCACGGCCTGATCCATCTGTATCGTGCCGTCGGCGAACGGCTTGTAGCCGTCGGTGTAGGCCTTGTCGAGCACCGGCGACATGATGAAGAGCGTCAGGAAGAGCGCGAGGCCGACCAGCACCTGGTTGGGCGGCGTCGAGTTCGTGCCGAGCGCCTGGCGCAGCAGCGAGAGCACGATGATGATGCGCGTGAAGCTCGTCATCATCAGCACCATCGCCGGCAGGAACGTCAGCATCGTGAGCAGCAGCATTGTCTGCACGCTCAGCGAGTACGTCGTGCCGCCGTTCGGGCCGGGGCTCGTGTTGAAGGCGGGCAGCCCGGCTGTCTGCGCGAACGAGAGCGCCGGCAGCGTCAGCAGCAAGGCCGGCAGTGCGAGCGTGGCGACGCACTTCAGCACGGTACGGGTCTTTGTCGGGACGTGGCGGGTCGGCGCGCAGACGTCCTGCGCTTCACGATGATTGAACTGCATTTACTGTTCTCCGCTGACGCTTCGCTGGAAACGTTTGCCTGCTTCCTGTTTCAGCGCGTCGCGAAAGCGTTGTCCGAAGGAGCCGGGGAGGGTGCCGGACGCAGCGGGTGCGCCGGGCGTCACGAAACCGGCCTCGGCCGAACCTGCCGGCATGGTGTGCAGCAGCCGGACGTTGCCAGGCGCCGTGCCGAGCACGAGCCACGTATCGCCGATTTCGACGACCGCGACACGCTCCTTGCCGCCGAGCGATACGCCGCCGATCGTCTTCACGAGACCGCCGCGTTGCGACGGTTGCAGGCCGAGGCGGCGCGCGAGCCACGCACAGCCGAATACCAGTCCGATCACCACCGCCAGGCCGACGACCGTCTGCAGCACCGCACCGACGCCGAGCGACGGCACGGCCGTTCCCGCACCCACGCCCGACGCGATTTTCGCGGCATTGTTGACCGCGTTCATATCGGCGGCGTGAGCCGGCAGCGCTATCCACGCGCCGGCAGCGACGCAGGCTGCCATCAGCGAGGCGAACCGGGCGTGCGCGGCGAGCGGCAAGCCGCCCATTGCGAACGCAGCCCGGCGGGTGAGGCGTTTCATCGGTTCAGCTTCCGGATACGCTCGGACGGCGTGATGATGTCCGTCAGACGGATACCGAACTTGTCGTTCACGACGACCACTTCGCCCTGCGCGATCAGGCAGCCGTTGACGAGCACGTCCATCGGTTCGCCGGCGAGCCCGTCGAGTTCCACGACTGAGCCCTGCGCGAGTTGCAGCAGGTTGCGGATCGCGATTTTCGTGCGGCCGAGTTCGACAGTCATCTGGACGGGGATGTCCAGGATCATGTCGATGTCGTTACGCGTCGTCGTCGGTTCTACTTTCGACAGCGGCTGGAACACGCCTGCTGCGGCCGGTTCCGGTTCCGGGTTGCTGTTCTGCTCGGCGAGCGCGCTTGCCCAGTCATCCATTGCGATATCGTCTTCTTCGGTTGTGGCGGCCGCGGCTGCTGCTGCGGCCAGTTGCGGCTCGCCGACGGGCAGCTCGCTCTCCGGCGTGGGGTTCAGCTCACTCATATCCACCTTCCTTCATCGTGTCGGCTGCGCTGATCATTTTCTGGACCCGCAACGCGTACTGACCATTGAAAATTCCGTAGCCGCATTCCATCACCGGTACGCCATCCACTTTCGCCGTGAGGGTCTCGGGGATGTTGACCGGCAGCACGTCGCCCTTGCGCATGTTCAGGATCTGCTGGAACGTCACGGGCATGCTGGCGAGATCCGCCGTCAGTTCCACTTCGGCCGTTTGCACCTGTTGCGAGAGCACGCGTACCCAGCGGCGGTCGATGTCCATCGCTTCGCCCTGGATCGGCGACGACAGCGTGTCGCGGATCGGTTCGATCATCGAGTACGGCATGCAGATGTGCAGCGTGCCGCCGGTCGAGCCGAACTCGATCGAGAACTGCGTGACGATGACGATTTCGTTCGGCGTGGCGACGTTGGCGAACTGCGTGTGCATTTCCGAGCGCACGAATTCGAACTGCAGCGGGCGCACGTTCTTCCACGAAGCCGTGTAGTGCTCGAACACGAGGTTCAGCAGCTTGCCGATGATGCGCTGTTCGGTGGCCGTGAAATCGCGGCCTTCGACGCGTGTATGGAAGCGGCCATCGCCGCCGAACAGGTTGTCGACGACGAAGAACACCAGATTCGGATCGAACACGAACAGCGACGTGCCGCGCAGCGGCTTCACGTGGACGAGGTTCAGGTTCGTCGGGATCGGCAGATTGCGGGTGAATTCGCTGTACTTCTGGACCTTCACCGGGCCGACGGAGATTTCCGCCGTGCGTCGCATGAAGTTGAAAATGCCGATGCGCAGGAGGCGCGCGAAACGGTCATTGATGATTTCGAGACCGGGCATCCGGCCGCGAACGATACGTTCCTGCGTGGCGATGTTGTACGGGCGAACGCCGGTACGGTCCGTGGAATCGGATTCCGTGTCGGATTCGCCGGTGACGCCCTTGAGGAGGGCATCGACCTCCTCCTGGGACATGAACTCTTCGTGGCCCATCCTGTTCCTCGTGCGTCCCGTGACGGTTATTGTTGGCAGTTACGCGGCACTGCGTTACTGCACGACGAATTCGGTGAACAGCACGTCGGAGACGTGGGCCGGCTGGCCGCCGGTATCGGTTGGCTGTTCGATCAGCGCTGCGAGTTCTTTCGCGAGTGCGTGTTTTCCGTCGAGGGTTTGGAGTTCTTCCGGATGTTTGTTCGACAGTGCGAGGAGAACGCGGCTGCGGATTTCCGGCATGTGCTGGGTGAGGTGTTCCTGGGTGGCCTGGTCGGTGAGCTTGAGCGTGAGGCCGATGCGCAGGAAGTGTTGCTGGCCGTCATCCGACTGCAGGTTGACGGTGAGCGGTTCGAGCGGGAAGAACACGGGAATGGGCGCCGGGGCCGGCATTGCCGACGATGCGGCGGCCGGGGCGCGTTTCGACATGAAGAACCAGGTGCCCGCACCGGCGGCGCCAGCCGCGACCAGTACGATCAGCAGGATCACGAGAATGCGTTTTATCGTACCCTTGGAGGACGGTGCGATAGCTTGCTGGTTTGCGGTCGTGGTTGCCATGGGGTTTCGGATAGCCTCAATACTGTAGGTTGGATTTTCGGGTTTCTTCCAGGCTTGCGATGGGTCGAAAAGAAGGGGGAATCGGGGTTAGCTCGGGAGTTTGCCCGTTCGGGCTTTTTCAGGTTTTCTTCTGTATAGGTTTTTTTGTTGTTCCCTGGCTTTTTGGCCTTTCCTTGTGTTCATGTCGGTCTATTGGCGTTGCCCCTGTGCGGGGCGGCACCTACTTTTCTTTGTCCTTGCCAAAGAAAAGTAGGCAAAAGAAAGGCGCTTCGATAACTCGTCTTTTCCCGGTGTGTCACCCGCCGGGAATGGCAACCCGCGAAGTGTCGCCACCGCACAGAAACCTGTTTGGTCCGCGCACGAGACCGTCCCCCGCACAGCTACACCCGTGACAAAGCAGTCATTCATCCCACTCCGCACTCCGTGCGTCGCGGTGCGGGCATGAAGCGCGCGTCCACGCGCGCCACCCGCGGGTCGTTATGCCCATCGGCGACGCGTAGCGGAGGCGGGTGGATGAGTGCCTTGTCACTGGCAGTGCTGTGCGAGGGGCGGTCTCGTGCGCGGACCATTGTTGTGTGGGCTGTGGGGGCGACATCTCATGGGGTGCCGTTCCCGGCGGGTGACACACCTTGAAAAGGCGAGTTTTCGAAGCGCCTTTCTTTTGCCTACTTTTCTTTGGCAAGGACAAAGAAAA
>NZ_CAJQZB010000042.1:0-57180 GCF_907164545.1 Paraburkholderia gardini
TTGCGCTTCGCTTCGCTCGCTGTGATCAACTTACGGTGGGACTTGCACCCACAAGAGTGCGCCCATGCTGGGCGCACAAGCAAAAAGGGGCAGCCACTGGCTGCCTTTTTGCTTTTCCGGCGCAATCCGGATCCCCGGCGTTACAGCGAGGACAGGACGCGAGCCTTGAACACTAGCTCGTCGGCGAGCTTTCCTCTTCCTTCACGACCGGCTGCTTGCCGACGATCAACCGCGCCGCGATGATCCCGGCTTCGTACAGGACGATCAGCGGAACCGCGAGAATCAGCTGCGAAAACACGTCCGGCGGCGTCACGACGGCCGAAACCACAAACGCGCCGACGATCACATACGGACGGATCTCCTTGAGCTTTTTGATCGACAGGATGCCCATGCGCACGAGCAGCACGACGACGATCGGCACCTCGAACGTCACGCCGAACGCGATGAACATCGTCAGCACGAAGCTCAGGTAATTGTCGATATCGGTGGTCATTTCCGCGCCGAGCGGCGCGTTGTAATGCGCCATCACGCGGAAAATCGTCGGAAATACGACGAAGTACGCAAACGCCATCCCGCACAGGAAGAGCACGTAGCTGCTGCCGACGAGCGGCGTCACCAGCTTCTTCTCATGCTGATAGAGCCCCGGTGCGACGAACGCCCAGATCTGGTACAGCACGAACGGCAGCGCGATCACCAGCGCGACGAGCATCGTCACCTTCATCGGCACGAAGAACGAGCCGGTGACGTCCGTGACGATCATCTTGCCGTCCTTGGGCAGGTTCTGCATCAGCGGACGCGCGAGCAGGCGGAAGATGTCTGGCGCCCAGTAGACCAGCCCGAGAAATACGACGATGACCGAGATACCCGCCCGGATGATGCGATCGCGTAATTCGACGAGATGCGAGATGAAGGTTTCTTCAGGGGCTTCGCCCTGGTTTTGCTGGGGGTCGCTCACGCCGGCCCTCGGTTGAAGTGTTTCGCTGGGGACATCAGAAGAAGCGCGTCGGACGGCGCAGGCTCACCGGCGTGTGCCGCGCGACGCGCGCCGCGCCCGACTGCACGCGCGTGCGACGCAAGGTGGCGCGCTTGTACCACGCCGGCGCCGCCGTCTGCTTGACGCGCCAGTTCTTGCGTTTGGGTGTGGATGTGATCGTGCTGCGCCATGACGTGCCGTCGGTGGAAGCAGCGTCGTATCCGGTCGCGCCGCCGGCAATGCTCGACGATACCGACGTGCCGGCGTTCCACGCGTCGTTCAGCTCGGATTCGTGCTTGCGCAGATTGTCGTGAATCGTGCTCTCGACGCCACTGGCAGCCGACTCGAACTCCGTCTTCATGCGGCGCAGTTCGTCCAGCTCGATCTCACGCGTGACTTCGGACTTCACGTCGTTGATATAACGCTGCGCGCGCCCGAACAGCGCGCCAGCCGTGCGTGCGACGCGCGGCAGGCGCTCCGGCCCGAGCACGACCAGCGCGACGACGCCGATCAGCGCCATCTTGGTTAGACCGAGGTCCAGCATGGGATGAGCTTTCCGTCAGTGCGGGGCTGCCGCGGATTTAGCGGGAGTCGCCGGAATGCGGCGCTTTTTCCTTCGCGTCGACATCGACGGTGCCCGCGCGCGGCAGTTCGCGCGCCTGCGCATCGGCGGGCGTTTCGGCTTCCTTCATGCCTTCCTTGAAACCCTTCACCGCGCCGCCCAGATCGGTACCGATGTTGCGCAGTTTCTTCGTGCCGAACACCAGCGCCACAATCAGCAACACGATCAGCCAGTGCCAAATACTCAACGAACCCATGAAAACTCTCCTTAACCCCGTCGCCGCTTCTGTACGCTCATCCGCGGCGAACACCGTCTGCCTTGCGGCATGATTCGAAGCGTTCGCGCCCCATGTCTACGATACCGCCGAAAACCGCCGGCAACACGTACGCTTCATTATGAATGGATCAACACGCCCGCGTTATTACATTGCAACATGTTGATCGCCACTTTTGCCCATCCGCCATTGTGCGCGGTCAAAATCCCGCCGCGCAGCGCGATTGCAGCCGCGCTTGCGCCGCACCGGCTTCACCCCATGCGCTGCCACGGGCGCGGCCCCGCCAGAATGTGCGCGTGCAGGTGATACACCTCCTGCCCGCCGCCAGGCCCGGTATTGATGACCGTGCGAAAGCCGGTTTCGCCGCCGGTGTACGCCACGCCCAGTTTGTCGGCGAGACGCGCGACCAGTACAAGCATTCTACCAAGCAGGGCTGAGTCTTCCTGCGTGCAGTTCGACAGCGTGTCGATGTGCTTGCGGGGAATGACGAGCACATGGGTTTCGGCCGCCGGACGGATATCGCGAAACGCGACGAATTCGTCGTCCTCGTGCACTTTGGTCGACGGAATATCGCCAGCGGCGATCTTGCAGAACAGGCAACTAGAAGTGTCGTGGCTCATGGTCTCAGTGAAACGCTGACGCGGGTGGCCTCAAGACAGATACAGTCAGAACCACGCGCGCGGATTCATCAATGGCTTGTTGTCGTACAGATAAAGCCAGCCTTTGATAATACGGTACAACATCCAGATCGCGACAGCCCACAGGATCGGCACGCCGATCAGCACGATGAAAAGCGCTATTCCGATCACGTGACCGAGCAAACCCCACCAGAAGGTGCGGATCTGCCAGTTGAAGTGCGCTTCGAAGGGCGTTCCGGCCACATCGGGTCGTTTTACATAGTTAATGATGATCGCGACCAGCGCGGTCAGACCGCCGGTCAGCCAGTAGATCGCGTAGAGGCCGTACAGGATATGCGTGAGCGTGCGAAGACTCCGCTGCCGATCGATTTCGGTCGTGCTCTGGTAAGACGGAGGCGGGTATCCGCCCTGCGACTGTTCCATCTCTGCGTCTCCTTCTCAGTCCAACTGGCCAGCGCCGGCAATACCGCACGCGTGCTGCGGGTCTGACCGCGCCCCGCCTGCGGCTCCGTTGCCGCCCTAGTCGCCGTTCTGCTCGCGCTCGCGGCTTTTCCGCAGTGCTTTTTCCTCGATGCCCGAGGTGCCTTCCCGACGCTCGAGTTCAGCGAGCACTTCCGCCGGGCCCAGATCGAAGTGCGACAGCATCACAAGGCAATGAAACCACAGATCGGCCACTTCGCCGACCAGCGCCGTCGGCGCGCCGCCGTGACGCGTGTCCTTGGCCGCGAGCACGACTTCGGTCGCTTCCTCGCCGATTTTCTTCAGCACCGCGTCGTCGCCCTTGTGGAAGAGGCGTGAGACATACGACGTATCCGGGTCGCCGCCCTTGCGGCTGTCGATGATGGCAGCGAGGCGCAACAGCGTATCGGTCGTCGTGGGAGAGGATTGCGTGGATTGCGTCATTTGTAGATGTGTTCGGGGTCTTTCAGCACCGGTTCGACGGCAACCCATTCGCCGTCGTCAGCGGAGCCTTCGAATTTCTGGAAAAAACACGAGTGGCGGCCGGTGTGGCAAGCGATGCCCGACACCTGCTCGACCTTCAGCAGCACGACGTCTTCGTCGCAGTCGAGCCGCACTTCGTGCACGTTCTGGACGTGGCCGGACTCCTCACCCTTGAACCACAGGCGCTGGCGCGAGCGCGAGAAATACACGGCACGACCCAGTTCGATGGTTTTGGCGAGCGCTTCGCGATTCATCCACGCGAACATCAGCACGTCGTTCGTCGTGGCTTCCTGCGCGATGACCGGCACGAGGCCGTTCGCGTCCCATTTGACCCTGTCCAGCCAGTTTTTCGCAGACGCGTTCACGTCAACCTCACCGAAATGCCCTGATCGGCCATGAAGCGCTTGGCTTCACCGACAGTGTGCTCGCCATAATGAAAGATGCTGGCGGCCAGCACGGCGTCCGCGTGGCCTTCCGTGATGCCGTCGGCCAGATGCTGCAGCGAGCCGACGCCGCCCGAAGCGATCACCGAAACCGGCACCGCGTCCGATACCGCGCGTGTGAGCGCCAGATCGAAGCCGCTTTTCGTGCCGTCGCGATCCATGCTGGTCAGCAGGATCTCGCCCGCACCGAATTCGGCCATCTTGCGGGCCCATTCGATCGCGTCGAGCCCGGTGGCCTTGCGCCCGCCGTGTGTGAACACTTCCCAGCGCGGCGCCTCGCCTTCCGCCGACACGCGCTTCGCGTCGATCGCGACGACGATGCACTGCGAGCCGTATTTGTCCGTCGCATCGCGCACGAGCTGCGGGTTCGCGACCGCCGACGAATTCATGCCAATCTTGTCCGCGCCCGCGTTGAGCAGCCGCCGCACGTCCTCGACCGCGCGCACGCCGCCGCCGACCGTCAGCGGAATGAACACCTGCGACGCGACCGCCTCGATGATCGGCAGGATCAGGTCGCGCTGATCGGAGGTCGCGGTGATGTCGAGGAAAGTGAGTTCGTCGGCGCCCTGATCATCGTAGCGACGCGCGATTTCGACCGGGTCGCCCGCATCGCGCAGCTCGACAAAATTGACGCCCTTGACCACGCGTCCAGCCGTGACGTCGAGACAGGGGATGATGCGTTTAGCTAGAGCCATGATCTTGCAAATTCTTGCCAGTGTCGCTGATGAAGCCGCTCGCCCCGAGCGGCTGGGTGCCCCGTTGCCGGATGCCGCGGCCGCGTGTTTCCGCCGTCGGCGCAGGCAGCGGCGCACGAAAGACGACGCGCCGCGTTTCAGGCGTCGTCGGATTCGCGCAGCCGGTCTGCATGCGTCTGCGCGGCCGTGAAATCGAGGTCGCCCGAGTAGATCGCACGCCCGCAGATCACGCCTTCGATGCCCTCGCCTTCAACTTCGCACAGCGATTCGATATCGGTGAGATTCGACAGGCCGCCGCTTGCGATCACCGGAATCTTCACTGCGCGCGCGAGGCGCACCGTCGCTTCGATATTGATGCCCTGGAGCATGCCGTCGCGGCCGATATCGGTGTAGATGATCGATTCGCAGCCGTAGTCTTCGAACTTGCGGCCCAGATCCACCACTTCGTGGCCGGTCAGTTTGCTCCAGCCGTCGGTGGCGACCTTGCCGTCCTTCGCATCCAGCCCGACGATGATATGGCCGCCGAACGCCGTGCAGGCGTCCTGCAGGAAGCCCGGATTCTTCACGGCCGCCGTACCGATGATGACGTAGGACAGACCGTCGTCGAGATAGCGTTCAATCGTATTCAGGTCGCGGATACCGCCGCCCAGCTGGACGGGAATCTCGCCGCCGACTTCCTCGATGATCGCGCGGATCGCGTCTTCGTTTCGCGGCTTGCCGGCGAACGCGCCGTTCAGGTCGACGAGATGCAGGCGCCGCGCGCCACGGTCGACCCAATGTCGGGCCATCGCCGCCGGCTCTTCGGAGAAAATCGTCGCCTGGTCCATATCGCCTTGTTTGAGGCGTACACACTGACCGTCTTTCAGGTCGATGGCCGGAATCAGCAGCATAGCAATCGGGTGTTATCAGGGAAGAAGTGGAATGTCAGCACCGGCCTGCAGGCAGGCATCAGCGCCGTCTCGCTAGTTTAGTACAAGTCTTTCGGCGCCCTTGCCGGCATCTGTGGGGTCCGCCCGATGCCGTGACGTCCGTGCCGCGTAAGGCGCAATGGACGGCCAGGAAGCCAGAACGCGTTCACGGGTTCCAGTGCACGAAGTTGCGGTACATGCGCAGACCCGCGTCGGCGCTCTTTTCCGGGTGAAACTGGGTCGCGAAAATGTTGTCCCGCGCCACCGCCGACGTAAAAGACACACCGTACACGGTTTCGCCCGACGTATGTGCGGCATCGTCCGGCACGACGTAATAGCTGTGCACGAAGTAGAAGAAGCTGTTGTCCGGCACGCCGTCCCACAACGGATGTGGCTGCGCCTGGCGCACGCGGTTCCAGCCCATCTGCGGCACCTTGAAGCGCGAGCCGTCGTCCTGCAGCTGGCCGTCCAGTTCGAAGCGCACGACCTTGCCCGGCATCAGCCCGAGCCCGCGCGTATCGCCCTCGGCGCTCCAGTCGAACAGCATCTGCTCGCCGACGCATACGCCCATCAACGGCTTCGCGCGCGACGCCTCGATCACGGCTTCCTGCAGGCCGGATTCACCCAGCGAGCGCATGCAGTCGCGCATCGCGCCCTGGCCCGGCAGCACGACGCGGTCGGCCGAACGGATTCCTTCCGGCCGCTCGACGATCGCCACGTCCGCTTCGGGCGCGGCCTGTTTCAGCGCCTGCGCCACCGAGCGCAGGTTGCCCATGCCGTAATCCACAATTGCAATTGAAGTCTTCATCTCAAGTTCGGCAGCAATGCCTTTAATCCGTCGACGATGAATTCCACCGCCAGTGCCGACAACATCAACCCCATCAGCCGCGTACCGATATTGATGCCGGTGCGACCGACCCAGCGCGCGATCGGTTCGGCAAGCCGCAGCGAAAAGAAGCAGATCGCCGCGAGAACCGCGCCGATAGCCACCAGACTAACCCGGTCGTACCAGTGATGTGAACTGGCCGAATAGACGATGACCGTGCTGATTGCCCCCGGCCCGGTCAAGAGCGGAATCGCCAGCGGCACGACCGCGACGTTGTCCTTCTGCTCGGCTTCGTCGCGCTCTTCCGGTGTCGAGCGGCTGTTGCCGATCTGCGCGTTCAGCATGTTGATCGCCATCAGCAACATGATGATGCCGCCGCCCACTTCGAGCGAACCCACCGAGATTCCAAAAAAGCTGATGATCTGCTGCCCGAGCATCGTCGTCACGCCGATCACGCAGAACACCGAAATCGATGCGATACGGATCGTCCGACGCCGCTCGGCGTCCGACTGCTGCGACGTGAGGCTCAGAAAAAACGGGATGGCGCCGACCGGATTGATCAGCGCCAGCAGCGAAATAAACGACTTGGTGATATCCATCGCTAGCCGGCGCGCGGGGGCGCTGCCGGTCCGGTATGTCTTTTACAGACTTCCCTTGGTCGACGGAATCTGCCCCGCCGCGCGTTCGTCCATCTCGACGGCCATCCGCAGCGCCCGGCCAAAGGCCTTGAACACGGTTTCCATCTGATGATGGGCGTTCAGGCCGCGGAGGTTATCGATATGAAGTGTCACGCCCGCGTGGTTCACGAAGCCGCGGAAGAATTCGATGGAGAGATCGACGTCGAACGTGCCGATGCGCGCACGCGTGAACGGCACATGGAATTCGAGGCCGGGACGACCGGAAAAGTCGATCACGACGCGCGACAGCGCTTCGTCGAGCGGCACGTACGCATGGCCGTAGCGGCGGATGCCCTTGCGGTCGCCGATCGCCTTCGCGACGGCCTGGCCGAGCGTGATGCCGGTATCTTCGACGGTGTGATGGTCGTCAATATGCAGGTCGCCATGCGCCTCGATGTCGAGATCGAACAACCCATGCCGCGCGATCTGGTCGAGCATGTGGTCGAGAAACGGGACGCCGGTGGCGAGCTTCTGCACGCCGGTGCCGTCCAGATCGATCTTCACACGGATCTGCGTTTCGCTGGTATTGCGAACGACTTCCGCCTGGCGCATGGGAATTCCTTGAATCGAGCTAGAAAAATGGATGCTGAAAATGCGTGCGCTGGACGCTGGCGGTCAATGCAGCACGAGCTTCAATGCGGCGAGCAACTGGGCGTTTTCTTCGGCCGATCCGACCGTCAAACGCACACAATTGGCCAGCAATGGGTGCATTTTACTCACGTTTTTGATCAATACCCGCGCTGTCAGCAGCGTCTCGAACAGGATTGACGCGTCCGGCACACGCACCAGCAGGAAATTGCCGGCGCTCGGGAACACTTCGGCGCCCGGCAGCGCGGCCACGGCCTCGGCCAGTTTCGTGCGCTGCGCGCGCAGTTCGGCGGCCTGCGAATCGAGCACGTCGATGTGATCGAGCAGGAAGCTCGCGGCCGCCTGCGTCAGCACGTTCACGTTATACGGCGGGCGCACCTTGTCGATCTCGTTCAACCACGTGGAGCGGCCAGCCAGGTAGCCCAGACGGATTCCGGCGAGACCGAGTTTCGATACCGTGCGCATCACGACGACGTTGTCGAACTGGTCCGCGCGCGGCAGCCAGCTTTGCTGCGCGAACGGCTGATAGGCCTCGTCGATCACCACGAGGCTTTTGTTCGCCGCCGTGATGATGCGCTCCATGTCGGCGTCGTCGTAGAGCGTGCCGGTCGGGTTGTTCGGGTAGGCCAGATAGACGATGGCCGGCTGATGTTCGGCGATGGCCGCGATCATCGCGTCGGCGTCGAGCGTGAAATCCGACTTCAACGGCACGCCGATGAAGTCCAGGTGCGCGAGTTTCGCCGACATCTGGTACATGACGAAGCCCGGCACCGGCGCCAGCACTTTCGCGCCGGGATTCGCGCACGCCATCGAGATCATGCTGATGATCTCGTCGGAACCGTTGCCGAGCAGCACGTCGCACGCAGCAGGCACGTTCATCACGCGCTTGATCTTTTCGATCAGCGCTTCCGGACGCGGCGCCGGATAACGGTTCAGCGCGACGCCTGCCAGATGCTCGCCGAGATGCGCAGCCAGCACCGGTGGCAATGGAAACGGGTTTTCCATCGCGTCCAGCTTGATGAAGCCGGCCGCGTCGGGCACGGGATAGCTTGTCATCGCGAGCACGTCGCGGCGGATGATGTCTTGTGGTGTCGTCATGATGGGGTGGGCCGGCGCGCACGGCGCGTCTGCCTGACACGGGCGGCATGTGCGCCGCCCTGGTTGGCCAGTGTTCTTGTTGTGTTACACGCGATTAATACGGTGTTGCGCTCAGCCGTTCTGCCTCATCCGGTACTCGGCGCTACGCGCATGGGCTGGAAGGCCTTCGCCGTATGCCAGTTCCGCCGCGATCTCGCCGAGCGTCTGCGCGCCTTCGGCGCTGACCTCGATCACGCTCGACCGCTTGAAGAAATCATAGACGCCGAGCGGCGACGAGAACCGTGCGGTACGAGACGTAGGCAGCACGTGATTGGGGCCCGCGCAGTAGTCGCCGAGACTTTCGCTGGTGTAGCGGCCAAGGAAAATCGCGCCGGCGTGGCGAATCAGCTTGCCCCATTGATGCGGTTCGAGCGCGGAGATTTCGAGATGCTCCGGCGCGATGTCGTTGGCGATCGCGCAGGCTTCCGCCATGTCGCGTACCTTGATCAGCGCGCCGCGCCCTTCGAGCGAAGCGCGAATCACGTCCTGACGCGGCATCGTGGGCAGGAGTTCCTCGATCGCTTCCTGCACACGGCGGATGAACGCGTCGTCCGGGCACAGCAGGATCGACTGCGCGAGCTCGTCGTGCTCGGCCTGCGAGAACAGGTCCATCGCGATCCAGCGCGGGTCGGTGGTGCCGTCGCACAGCACGAGGATTTCCGAGGGGCCGGCGATCATGTCGATGCCGACCGTGCCGAACACGCGACGCTTCGCCGAAGCGACGTACGCGTTGCCCGGGCCGCAGATCTTGTCGACGGCCGGCACGGTTTCGGTGCCGTACGCGAGTGCGGCCACGGCCTGCGCGCCACCGATCGTGAACACGCGATCGACGCCGCCCAGCAGCGCTGCCGCCAGTACAAGCGGATTTTTCACGCCGTCCGGCGTCGGCACGACCATGACAATCTCGCGCACGCCGGCGACGCGCGCCGGAATCGCGTTCATCAGCACCGACGACGGATACGCCGCCTTGCCGCCCGGCACATAGATACCCGCGCGATCGAGCGGCGTGATCTTCTGGCCGAGCACGGTGCCGTCGGCTTCCGTGTACTGCCAGCTATGGCTGCCGCATTCGATTTTCTGCTTCTCGTGATACCCGCGCACCCGGGCGGCGGCGGCTTCGAGCGCCGCGCGGCGCTTCGGCTCGAGGCCTTCGAGCGCTGCTTCGAGTTCCGACATCGGCAGTTCCAGCGCGTCGACGCTCTTCGCCTCCAGCCGGTCGAAGCGGTTCGTATAGTCGAGCACGGCGGCGTCGCCGCGCGACTTCACGTCGGCCAGAATCTGCGCGACCGAGCGCTCGATCGCTTCGTCCTCGCTCGCCTCGAACGCGAGCACCGCGTGCAGCGCCTGGCGGAAATCGGCGGCGCTGGAATCGAGTTTGCGAATCTTGATAGACATACGGGTATCCGTTTCGGTAAAGCGCGTACTGCTCGTGCGGGTTCTTCAGATGCTGCGCGGTGTTGCTCGTTACGTCATGTGTTGCGTGATGCGGTAACCGCCTGCCTCACGCGGCCGCGTGATGACTGCGCGACGCGCGTTCGAACGCATCGAGAATCGGACGCAGTGCCGCGCGCTTCAACTTGAGCGCGGCCTGATTCACAACGAGCCGCGACGAGATCTGCATGATCTCCTCGACTTCGACCAGGTTGTTCGCGCGCAACGTGCCGCCCGAACTCACCAGATCGACGATCGCATCGGCGAGGCCGACGAGCGGCGCCAGCTCCATCGACCCATACAGCTTGATCAGGTCGACGTGCACGCCCTTCGCCGCGAAATGCTCGCGCGCGGTTTCCACGTACTTCGTCGCGACGCGCAGCCGCGCGCCCTGGCGCACGGCGCTCGCGTAATCGAAGCCGCCCTTCACCGCGACCGACATCCGGCAACGCGCGATATCGAGATCGATCGGCTGGTACAGGCCGCCGCCGCCGTGTTCGAGCAGCACGTCCTTGCCGGCCACGCCGAAATCAGCGGCGCCGTATTCGACGTACGTCGGCACGTCGGTGGCGCGCACGACGATGACGCGCACGTTCGGATCGTTCGTCGGCAGGATCAGCTTGCGTGACGTTTCAGGATCCTCGGTGACCTCGATACCCGCTGCGGCAAGCAGCGGCACGGTTTCCTCGAAGATACGCCCTTTCGACAGCGCGAGCGTCAGCGGCGCGTTCACCGCCGGCGAAGACGACGTCTGCGGCACCGAACTCATGCCTGGCTCCCGTGAATACGGCTCACCTTCGCGCCGACGGCCGTCAGCTTCGTTTCCATCCGGTCGTAGCCGCGATCCAGGTGGTAAATGCGGTCGATCAGTGTTTCGCCATCGGCGCACAGGCCCGCGATCACGAGACTCGCCGACGCGCGCAGATCGGTCGCCATCACCTTCGCGCCCGACAGTTGCGTGACGCCGTTCACGAGCGCCGTGTTGCCGTCGATCGTGATGTTCGCGCCGAGGCGGTTCAGTTCCTGCACGTGCATGAAGCGGTTCTCGAAGATCGTTTCGACGACCTGCGAAGTGCCGTTCGCGATCGTATTGAGCGCCATGAACTGCGCCTGCATGTCGGTCGGGAACGCCGGGTATTCCGACGTGCGCACGCTCACGGCATGCGGCCGCTGGCTCATCTTCACGCGCATCCAGTCCTCGCCTTCCTCGATCGTGACGCCGGCTTCGCGCAGCTTGTCCGTCACCGCCTCGAGAATCAGCGGACGCACGTGGCGCAGCACCACATCGCCGCCCGCCGCCGCGACCGCGCACAGGAACGTGCCGGCTTCGATGCGGTCTGGAATGACCGTGTGCTTCGCGCCGTGCAGCTTCTCGACGCCCTGGATCACCAGACGGTCCGTACCGATGCCTTCGATCCGCGCGCCCATCGCGACGAGCAGTTGCGCGAGATCGCCGACTTCCGGTTCACGCGCGGCGTTTTCGATCACCGTTTCGCCTTCGGCCAGCACGGCGGCCATCAGCAGGTTTTCCGTGCCGGTGACCGTGATCATGTCCGTGACGATACGCGCGCCCTTCAGACGCTTCGCGCGCGCTTCGATAAAGCCGTGTTCGATGTTGATCTCGGCGCCCATCGCCTGCAGACCCTTGATGTGCTGGTCGACCGGACGCGCGCCGATGGCGCAGCCTCCCGGCAGCGACACCTTCGCTTCGCCGAAGCGCGCGAGCAGCGGCCCGAGCACGAGAATCGACGCACGCATCGTCTTCACGAGTTCGTACGGCGCGACCAGGTTGTCGACCTTCGATGCGTCGAGCGCGACCCGGCTGCCGCTCTCCTCGGTGCGCATGCCCATCTGGCGCAGCAGCTTCAGCATCGTGCGCACGTCCTGCAGGTCGGGCACGTTGTCGAGATGAACCGGATCGGCGCTCAGCAAGCCAGCGCACAGGATCGGCAACGCCGCGTTCTTTGCACCGGAGACAACGATCTCACCCGCGAGCCGCTGGCCCCCAACGATAACGAGTTTGTCCATGCCTGTCTGTTCCTGATCTGCCCGATTGAGGATGGCGGCGCTGCTACCGGCGCTGCGTGTTTCTTGAGTAATTCGCACTGATTTTCCAGATTACGCGTTTTGCCATTCGGCGGGCGTCAGCGTCTTCATGCTGAGCGCGTGAATTTCCTGTTTCATGCGATCGCCGAGCGCCGCATAAACGAGTTGATGGCGCTGGATCAGACGCTTGCCTTCGAAGCTGGGCGAAACGATCGTCGCAAAAAAATGCTGACCGTCGCCTTCGACTTCGAGGTGCTCGCACACGAGCCCATTGGCGATGTAGTTCTTGATCTGTTCGGGAGTCGGCAACATGGGATGCTCCTCGTCAGTGGCGCAGCTTGTAGCCGGTTGCGAGCATGCGCATCGCCAGCACGGCCAGCACCACAAAGAAACCGCTGACAATCGCAAGGCTCACGAGCGGATCGATATCCGACATCCCGAAGAAACCGAAGCGAAAGCCGTCGATCATGTAGAAAAAAGGATTCAGCCGCGATACTTCGCGCCACACCGGCGGCAGTGAATGCGTCGAGTAGAACACGCCCGAAAGGAACGTGAGCGGCGTGATCAGGAAATTCTGGAACGTCGCGAGCTGGTCGAATTTCTCCGCCCAGATGCCGGCGATCAGGCCGAGCGTGGCGAGAATCGCCGCGCCGAGCAACGCAAACGCAACGATATAGAACGGCGCCACGAAGCTGACCGGAATGAAACACACCGTCACGACGAATACGCCGAAGCCAACCGCGAGACCGCGCACGAGCGCGGCCAGCACGTAGGCGCCGAACATCTCGCCGTGCGAGAGCGGCGGGAGCAGCACGAACACGAGATTGCCGGTGATCTTCGACTGGATCAGCGAGGACGAACTGTTCGCGAACGCGTTCTGCAACACGCTCATCATCACGAGACCGGGAATCAGGAAGCTCGTGTAGCCGACGCCCGGATACACCTGCACGTGGCTGCTCAGCGCATGACCGAAGATCGTCAGATACAGCAGCGCGGTCACGACCGGCGCGAGCACGGTCTGAAACGCCACCTTCCAGAACCGCAGGATTTCCTTGTAGAACAAGGTACCGAATCCGCTATAGCCGCTCATGCCAGTCCCTCGATCACTTCCGGACCGTTCATCACCTGAACGAATACGTCTTCGAGATCGGCCTTGCGGACCTCGATTTCCTCGAACGTGCAGCCTGCCGCGCGGCACTGCGCGAGAATCTTCTCGACGTCGTCATAGCTCGCGAGCCGCAGCAGATGCTGGCGGCCCTGCACGTTGAGCGGATCGACTTCGAGCGACCGGAGGTCGGCCGGCAACACGCCCGCGGCAAACCGCACGAACAGTTGCAGGCCGGCGAACCGCTGCAGCAGCGTGCTCGTGCGATCGAGCGCCACTACCTCGCCGCGACGCAGCATCGCGATGCGGTCGCACAGCGATTCGGCTTCTTCCAGATAGTGCGTGGTGAGCACGATCGTGTGGCCATCGCGATTCAGGCGGGAGATGAACTTCCACAGCGTCTGACGCAGCTCGACGTCGACGCCGGCGGTCGGCTCGTCGAGGACGATCACGGGCGGACGGTGCACCAGCGCCTGCGCAACGAGGACGCGCCGCTTCATGCCGCCCGACAGCGCGCGCATGTTGGCGTCGGCTTTTTCGGTGAGATCGAGATTGGCCATCACCTCGTCGATCCACGCGTCGTTGTTGCGCAGGCCGTAGTAGCCAGACTGGATGCGCAGCGTCTCGCGCACGGTGAAGAACGGATCGAACACGAGTTCCTGCGGCACGACGCCGAGCGCGCGACGCGCTTCGCGGAAGTCGTCGACCACGTCGTGGCCGCGCACCGCGATGTTGCCTTCGTCGGCCCGGGCGAGGCCCGCGAGGATGCTGATGAGCGTCGTCTTGCCCGCGCCGTTCGGGCCGAGCAGCCCGAAAAACTCACCTTCTTCGACTGTGAAGTTGACGCCCTTGAGCGCCTGCAAATCCTTGTAGCGTTTCTTGACGTTACGAATTTCTATGGCTGGCATGACTGTGCGCCGCTTGAGTAACGGCGCCGTATAGGTGCTAAAGGATGCGGGGAGATGCGGAAATGGGGCCGGTTGAAAGCCCCAAAAAACGTTTGATTATAGGGCAAAGTCCGACCGGCCAACCTGGCCCTGCAGATGGGGATGCGACGCGTGGAGCGTCAATGTCGCGCGGACAGGAGGGTATCGACGCCGTAGGCTTGCGCGAGACTGGCGAGACCAGCCGGCAGATTGATGATGTCGAGCGGCGCGCCACGCTCGCTCGCCGCACGCTGCCATGCGAGCAGCACGGCAAGCGCCGAGGAATCGAACTGGGCAAGCAGCGCGCAATCGACGCCGGTCGCGCCGCCCGCGATGCGGGCGAGGCCCGCCGCGAGCGCGGCTTTCGCGCTCGCGTGGGTCAGCGTCGTGCCGGTTTCGAAGCGGCTCGCCGTGCGGTTCGCGACGTCGCTCACGAGGTCTTGCCCGCGGCCAGTTGCTGGTTACGTTGCGTGAGGAACTGGATCAGGCCGTCCACGCCGTGCTGCTGGATCTGCTCGTTGAACTGCTGCTGGTACGCCTGGATCAGCCACGCGCCGAGCACGTTGATGTCATAGACGCGCCAGCCTTGCGGCGTCTTGTACAGACGATAGTCGAGTTCGATCGGCTGGCCGTTGTTCATCACGACCGAGCGCACCACGACGTCGGTATCCTCAGGATTGGCGCGGAACGGCTTGTACTGGATCTGCTGGTCCTTCACCTGGGCAAGTGCGCCCGAGTACGTGCGGATCAGCAGCATCTTGAACTGCTCGACTACCTGCGCCTGCTGCTCGGGCGTTGCCGTGCGCCAGTTGCGGCCCATCGCGAGTTGCGTCGTGCGGCGGAAGTCGGTGTACGGCAGGATCTTCTCGTTGACGAGCTTCGTGATGTGGCTGATATCGCCCGACTGGATCGACTTGTCGCTCCGCACGGCGTCGATCACCTGGTCGGTGACGGTCTTGATCATGCCGTCCGGCGAGCTGGTATCGACCGCTTGCGCAAACGCGCCCGTACTGAACGAAAAGAATGCGGTAAACAACGGAATCAGAAAGAATTTTTTCATTTCAAGCCCTGCGTTAAAAATTACGGCAACCTTTTGAGCCGACGATAGCACGCGAGTTCATCCGCAATCCATCGCGAAACTGCGAGAGTCGTTTCCAGGTGTTACGGGACTCGACTCGCACGGCCCGGCGCAACTCAGTGCAGCCGGAACGACGGGAAATTGAATTTCGGCGGCACGATCTGGTCGGCCGGCACCTGGGTTTCCTGACCGCCCGGCCCCTGATCTTCACCTTCCGCGCCAGACGCCGGCACAGCCGGCACAGGGCCCGGCGCGAGGCCGTTGAGCGCCGCGCCGCCTGCCGCTGCCGGCACACCCGATGACGGCGCAGCAGCACCGCTCGCCGGCGCCGCTGCGGCACCTGCCGCCGCACCTCCATCGACATCCTCGTATTTCGGCAGCGGCGCGCTGTCGCCATAATCCGGCAAGCCTGCACCTGCCGCCGATGAGCCGTCCGAAATCTGATACCGGCGGCGCTGCAGGTACGCATTACGCACGAACGAATACTTGTCGAGCGCGGCGCCCTCAAGTACGTCGCTCGCGCCCAGCAGGTTCGCACGCGTGCTGATGATGTTCAGACCGTACAGCGCCCAGCTCAGGCCATCCGGTTGAATGTACGACAGCGGATTCACATAGTAGTTACCAACCGTGCCGACCGCGTCACGCACTGTGCTCGGACCGAACAGCGGCAGCACCAGATACGGCCCCGGCGGCACGCCGTAGTGCCCCATCGTGAGCCCGAGGTCCTGGTTGTGCTTCGGCAGCTTCGCGAGCGTTGCCACGTCGAACAGGCCGCCGACGCCGAAAATCGTGTTGATCACGATCCGCATGATGTCTTCGACACCATCGGTGATCTTCAGCTGCAGCAGGTTGTTCGCAGCGGTGTACACATCGCCGATATTCGAGAAGAAGTTGGTGACGCTGTCGCGCACCGGCTGCGGCGTGATATACACATAACCCTGTGCCACCGGCTTCAGCGCGTACTGGTCGACCTTGTCGTTGAACGTGAAGATCGTCCGGTTGAATCCTTCCAGCGGGTCTTCCTTCGTCGGCGTCTGAACAGTTGCACACCCCGTCAGCGTCGCCGCCGTCAGCGCAAGCGTGAGGGTGCGAGCGCGCATGGTCTTCATTTTTATTCTCCTTATTGGCCTGCGGCGCCGGAGGCGGGCAATGTCGGTGCCGCAGCAGGTCCGGGCACCGGCGCCGGAACAGCAGGGGCGGCGGGCATCGCCGGTGCGGGAGCCGCGGACGAACCGGCTTTCGACGCGCCGGAATCCGCTGCCTTGCTGTACAGGAACTGTCCGATCAGGTTTTCCAGCACGATGGCCGACTGCGTCATCGTGATCGTATCGCCCGCCTTCAGCATTTCGCTGTCGCCGCCCGGTTCGAGCCCGATGTACTGCTCACCGAGCAGGCCCGACGTCAGGATCTTGGCGGAACTGTCCTTCGGAAACTGGTATTGACGGTCGATATCGATCGTGACGACGGCCTGATACGTGTTGCTGTCGAAGCCGATCGACTCCACCCGGCCGACGGTCACGCCCGCGCTCTTCACCGGCGCGCGCGGCTTCAATCCGCCGATATTGTCGAACTTGAGCTTGACGGGGTAAGTCGCCTGAAACGACAGCGAGCTCATGTTGCCGGCCTTCAGCGCGAGAAACAGCAACGCCACGAAACCCAGCACCACGAACAGGCCGACCCAGAAGTCGATAGCAGTTTTTTTCATCGTCATCCCAAAGAGAATCCGCCGCTGCGTGGCGCATCCGCGCGGCACGGCGAACGCGCGCCGCCCCGCGGATGCAACCCGCGCGGTCTTAGCTGAACATCAGTGCGGTCAGCAGGAAATCGAGGCCGAGTACGGCGAGCGACCCGTACACGACGGTTTTTGTCGTCGCGCGGGAGACGCCTTCCGGAGTGGGCTGTGCTTCATAGCCCTGGAACAGCGCGATGAACGTCACCGCGAAACCGAACACGATACTCTTGATCACGCCATTGCCGACATCACGCCACACATCGACGCCGCCCTGCATCTGCGACCAGAACGCGCCGGAATCGACGCCGATCATCAGCACACCCACCACGTACCCGCCGATCACGCCAACCGCGCTGAAAATCGCGGCCAGCACCGGCATCGCGATGATGCCGGCCCACAGGCGCGGCGCGATGACGACCTTGAGCGGATCGACCGCCATCATTTCCATCGCGGTCAGTTGCTCACCGGCTTTCATGAGCCCGATCTCGGCGGTCAGCGACGTGCCCGCGCGCCCGGCGAACAGCAACGCGGTCACCACTGGTCCGAGTTCGCGCACGAGCGAAAGTGCGACGAGGAGCCCGAGCGCCTGCTCGGAGCCATAACGGTTCAGCGTGTAATAGCCCTGCAATCCCAGCACGAAGCCGACGAACAGCCCCGACACGCCGATGATCACCAGCGAATAGTTGCCGACGAAGTGGATCTGCTTCGTGACAAGCCGCGGACGACGCAGCAGCGGGAACAATTCGAGCACGAGACGCAGGAACATGCGCGTCGCGTAACCCGCGGTGCCAAGCCCGCCGATTACCGAGCGCCCAATCGCACTGATCATGGCTGACCTCCGCCGATGCCGAAGTCCGCCGCGAGGGGCGTTGTGCTCGGGTAGTGGAATTTGAACGGGCCGTCGGGCGCGCCGTCGATGAACTGGCGCACGGTCGGATCGTTCGACGCGCGCAGCTCGGCGGGCGTGCCTTCGGCATGCACGCCGCCGTTGGCGAGGAAGTAGACGTAATCGGCGATGGCGAACGATTCGGGCACGTCGTGCGTGACAAGAATCGACGTGGCGCCGAGCGCGCTGTTGAGTGCGCGAATCAGGTTGGCGGTGATGCCGAGCGAGATCGGATCGAGTCCGGCGAACGGCTCGTCGTACATCATCAGTTGTGGATCGAGCGCAATGGCGCGGGCAAGCGCGACGCGGCGCGCCATGCCGCCCGAAATCTCCGAAGGCGCGAGATCGCGTGCGCCGCGCAGGCCGACGGCATTGAGCTTCATCAGCACGAGGTCGCGAATCAGTTCGTCGGGGAGATCGGTGTGTTCGCGCAGCGCGAACGCGACGTTTTCGAACACCGACATGTCGGTGAAGAGCGCGCCGAACTGGAACAGCATGCCCATCTTGCGGCGCAGGGCGTACAGGCCGTCGCGCGTCTGCGCGCCGATATCCTGCCCGTGGAACAAAACCTGGCCGCGCGTCGCGCGTACGAGGCCGCCGATCAGGCGCAGCACCGTGGTCTTGCCGCACCCGGAGCCGCCCATGACTGCAACCACCTGACCGCGCTGAAAGCGCAGGTTCAGGCCGGACAGGACGAGCCGGTCGCCATAGCCGAAGTCGACGTCGCGAAGCTCGAGGAGGTTCCCGGAAGCGGAAAATGCGGAAGGCACGGAAGGCACGAAGCTGACAGTCCTTTTACGGGTATACAGAACGCCGGATTATAGGGCCATCGTGAAAAACCTGCCTTGACGTGCCCGGTCCCCGCTAAGGGTATCCCCGGATTATTGCAGAAAGGCGTGTTGCAGCGCAGAAACGGCCGCAGCCGGGTCGGCGGCGTCCGTGACGGCGCGCACGACGGCGGCGCTGCCGACGCCCGTCGCCAGCACGTCCGGCAGCACCTGTGCGTCGATGCCGCCAATCGCCACCAGCGGCACGACGCCGTCCAGCAGCTTCACGTAGCGCGCGAGCCGCGCAAGGCCTTGTGGCGCGGTCGGCAGGGTTTTGGTCGTGGTCGCGAACACCGCGCCGAACGCAAGATAGCTCGGGCGGAAATGCAGCGCGACCAGCATCTCGTAATAGCCGTGCGTCGACAGACCGACGCGGATGCCGGCGGCATTCAGCTTGTGCAGGTCGGCGGTGTGGAGATCCTCCTGACCGAGGTGAACGCCGTACGCGCCCGCGTCGATCGCGGCCTGCCAGTGATCGTTGACGAACATCTGCGCGTCGTGTTTGCGTCCCGCCGCGACGCTGCGGGCGATTTCGTCCGCGAGGCCGGCGTCGGCGGCCTTGTGACGCAACTGGACCGTCTTCACGCCGAAATCGAGCACGCGCTCGACCCATTCGGCGTCCGGCAGCACCGCATACAGGCCGAGCCGGTCGGGACAGCGCGGGAATGGTTGCGCCGGTGCCCGCGGCAGGCCCGGCACGCGAGGGAAACGCGACAGATCGACCGGCCACGCATCGGCGCTCGCTGTTTCGTCGCCGTCGCGCCATGCCATTGCAAGCACCAGCGCGTTGTGCGGCTCGAAACCGCAATCAAGGAATGCAGCGAGCGCGGCGATCCAGTCGTCAGAAAGATGGCCTTCGAGCGGATAGCGCTCGCCGCCCAGGTGCAGCGTGGCCGCGCTGTCGGACGCCTCGATCACGCCTGCGCCCCGCACCAGCCATTTCGCGACGTGCTCGCCGTGATGCTGGAGATCGGCGACGATGATCAGGTCGCCGCCGTTCGGCGCGTCCGGCGCTGTCAGGCAGAGGCGCCACGGCGCGTGTGTCGGTGGCCAGTCGCCGAGACGGGCACGGATACGTTCGGCCGCTTCGGTGAGTTCATCGGCCGGCGGCCAGAAAAGATCCCGGCCCGAGAGCGGCAGCGTCCGCGTCATGCGGCGCTCCCGTCCTGATGCCAGAACGGCATGCCGACGACCGGCGTGCTCGCGTGCGCCGTTTCGCGCTCAGCCATCGGACCCGCGACGTACGCGCCGCGCCCCGCTTCGACGCCAAGCGCGAACGCGCGCGCCATCGCTTCGGGATGCGTCGCCTGAGACACCGCCGTGTTGAGCAGCACGCCGTCGAAGCCCCACTCCATCACCTGGCACGCATGCGACGGCACGCCGAGCCCCGCGTCGACGATCAGCGGCACATCGGGCAGCCGTTCGCGCAGCACGCGCAGACCGTACGGATTCACGACGCCCTTGCCGGTGCCGATCGGCGCGCCCCACGGCATCAACGCCTCGCAGCCGGCGTCGAGCAGACGGCGGCCGATCACGAGATCCTCCGTGCAGTACGGCAGCACCTTGAAGCCATCCTTCACGAGCTGCGCGGCCGCTTCGATCAGACCGACCGGATCCGGCTGCAGCGTGTAGTCGTCGCCGATCAGTTCGAGCTTGATCCAGTCGGTCTCGAAGATTTCGCGCGCCATGTGCGCGGTCGCGATCGCCTCGCCGACCGTCTGGCAGCCGGCCGTGTTGGGCAAAAGCGGCACGCCGTGGCGCTTCAGCAGGTCGAAGAAGCCAGCTTCCGCACTGCCTTCATTCATTTGCCGGCGCAGCGCGACAGTGACCATGCCGGGCCGCGCAGCGTCAATCGAGTCCGACAGCGACTGCAGCGACGGATAGCGCGACGTGCCGAGCAGCACGCGGCTTGCGAAGGTCTGACCGTAGAGCGTGAGCGCGTCGACGGGTGCGGGAGCGAGAGAAAGCGAAGTCATGATGAAATCCTTGCGTCTGACGGATTGCGCGTGCGTTTGGCGCGTTTCGGGCGGCAGCACTGGCCAGCCGCCGGGCGACCCACTCAGCCGCCCGCGACCGGTTGCACGACGTCGAGCCGGTCGCCCGGCTGCAATGCGCGGGCCGCGTGCTGCGTACGCGCGACGAAATCGCCGTTCAGCGCCACCGCGAAGGGCGGCCGCGCGCCAAAGGCGGACAGCGCGTCAGCAACAGTTGCGCCTTCGGGCAACGAGAGCGGCTTCTGGTTGATGTGTATATCCATGATGTTCAGCGTCAGTCAGTGGCAGCGCGGCGTCGTTCACGCCAGCGCCTGCCGGGTATCCAGATGGAAAAGCTCGGTCCAGCGCGCGTCGCGCCGCCAGTCCTCGAAGGCATCGGTATCGGCGACGCGTCCGTCGAGCAGCGCGCCGGCGAAGCGCACGGCTTCTTCCGCGACTTCGGGCGCGATCATATAGCCGTGCCGGTACAGGCCGTTCACGCGCAGCATGCTGGCGCCGTCCCAGAGAAGCGCCGGACGGTGATCCGGCAAGGTCGGCCGGCATTGCGAATTCAGCTCCAGAATGCGCGCCTCGCCGAAGCCCGGATGCACCGAAAATGCGGCGCTCAGCAACTCCAGCGCCGAGCGCACGGTCACGGGCGACATGTCCTCGCCTTCGATCTCCGTCGCGCCGATCACATACAGATCGTTCTCTTTTGGTGCGATATAAAGCGGGTAACGCGGATGCAGCAGCCGCACCGGACGCGTCAGCGCGATGCCCGGCGCGTGGATCCGCGCCACTTCGCCGCGAATGCCGCGCAGCGTCGACCATGCGGGCTTCGCGCCGAGCCCGCGGCAATCGATCGTCACGCGCGCGGCCGGCAAGGCATGATCGTCGACCGATGTATTCCAGTGCGTCTCGACGCCCCGTTCGGCGAGCCCGGCAGCGAGCGCCGACAGCACCTGGCGATTATCGAGTTGCCCTTCATGCGGCAGCAGCCAGCCCTGCGTGAAACGGCCAGCCAGCGCAGGTTCGGCCTCGCCGATCTGTGCGCCCGACAGCTTCACGAATCCGCCGTCGACGAGCTCCGCAGGCGCGTTCGCCCGCACGCGGCGCTCGAACAGCGGCGCCTCGTTACGATCCGAGTGATGCCAGACCACGAGCGTGCCGTTACGCTGGAAAAACACTGGCTCGGGCAATTCGGCCAGCAGGCGCGGCCACGCCGCCAGCGATGCCTCGCCGAGCCGGGTAATCAGCAATTCAGCACTGGCGGCTTCGGCGAGCGGCGCGAGCATCGCTGCCGCCACCCATGCGGCAGCACGCGTGCCTGCCGCATCGCCGCGTTCGTACAGCGCCACGCGATGCCCGGCGCCGGCCAGCCGCCACGCGACGAGGCGCCCGCACAGGCCGCCGCCGATGACGGCGAAATCGGGTTGTTGCGCGCGCGCGTTCATTGCCACACTCCCGGCGCGCACGAAGCGATGCCTTCAGGTGTGACGCGAATGAAGCTAAAAACTGAAGAATGAGCGGTCATCGAATCCTTTTCCGTACGGCAAAAAGCGCACGTACCCAAGGACGAAACCGGCGGGCGAGCCGGCCGGGCGTAAAGCCCATCCAGTGACGGATGGCGCCCGGCGGGGAATGGAAGAAATGGCAACTTCCGGAAACTTCCCGCGCCGGTATTACCCGGATCGGGTGCGAAGGGTGTCTCTCAGCCTCGCCACAACTCCATGGAAACCCATGCAGCCCGCACGCGAAGCACCCCTGTTTCGTCAAAAGTCATTAGACCATAAAAGGCGCGGCAGCCGCAAACCGGCCGGGCGGCCCGCAATCGCGGCAAATCCATACGGCCACGGGCACCGGTCTGGCACAATGGCGCGTCAACGGGGATGCGTGGTGCGTCACTACACGCCCTGCCCGCAGGGCTTACGTCAGGCAGCAGCGCCCCCGATCATTTAAGTTCAGGTTAAGCCAGGGTCAGGACAATCCGGCCCGGGAGCGAACGTGCGCGCTTCTCGTCACTGGACGTGCCCGCGCGTTGCGCCATTCCGTTTTAAAGGACGCTTATGACTGAAAAACCGACAGGCTCCGCGGATACCGATATCACCGCATGGGGTCTCATCAAGCCATACTGGGTGTCCGAGGATCGATGGCGCGCGCGCGGCCTTCTCGCGCTCGTGATCGCGATGAACATGACGATGGTCGCGGCCAACGTCTGGTTCAACAGCTGGCAGCGCACCTTCTTCGATGCGATCCAGCAATACGACTTCCCCGTCTTCAAACATTCGCTGCTGCAGTTCACCGTCATCGCGATGGCGCTGATCCTGCTCGGCTCGTACCGCACGTACTTCAGGCAGATGCTCGAGTTCCGCTGGCGACAGTGGCTCACCACGAAGTACCTGAACGACTGGCTCGGCGACCGCGCGTTTTACCGCATCGAGCGCGACCGTCTCGCGGACAACCCCGACCAGCGGGTATCCGTCGACCTGCAGGCGCTCGCGAGCGCAACGCTGAATCTCGCGCTCGGCCTGCTCTCCACCACGGTCACGCTGTTCTCGTTCATCGTGATCCTGTGGAACCTGTCGGGCGCGCTGGCGTTTCATCTGTTCGGCATCGGGTTCAACATTCCGGGCTATATGGTGTGGGCGGCGCTGGTCTATGCGGCGGTCGGCTCGTACGTGACGCACAAGGTCAACCATCCGCTGGTGTCGATCAACTACCAGCAGCAGCGCGTCGAAGCAGACTTCCGTTTCTCGCTGATCCGCATCCGCGAAAACGCCGACCAGATCGCGCTGTATCAGGGCGAGCCCGCGGAAGAGCGGGCGTTGAATGGCGTGTTCGGACACATCCGCGACAACTGGCGCCTCATCATGCGTTTCACGCGGCGCTTCAATATCGTCGTGATCAGTTACTCGCAACTGGCGATCGTGTTTCCGTATATCGCCGCTGCGCCCAAGTACTTCTCGAAGAGCATATCGCTTGGCGTCTACCAGCAGGTGACGGGCGCGTTCGGCACCGTCAGCGATTCGTTTTCGTGGTTCATCAACAATTACGATTCGCTCGCCGAATGGCGCGCTACCGTGAACCGTCTGCGGGAATTCCATCGCGTGATGGGCGACCAGCATCTGCGCGAATCGGTATCGGGCGGCACGTATCACGGCGGCATCAACGTTCACATGACGGACACGCAGACGCTCACCGTCGACGATCTGCAACTGCAGCATCCCGATGGCACGCCGCTGTCGAACATCGGCTCGTTCCGCATCGCGCCGAAGTCGCGCTGGCTCGTGCGCGGTCCTTCGGGTTCGGGCAAGAGCACGTTGATGCGCTCGCTCGCCGGCCTCTGGCCGTTCGGAGAAGGCACGATCGAAGCGCCCGCCGGCGCGAAGCTGATGTTCGTGCCGCAACGCAGCTATCTGCCGATCGGCACACTGAAGGCAGCGCTCACCTATCCGTCCGACGAGTCCGTTTTCACCGACGAAGCCTGTCGCGAAGCGCTCACGGTCTGCAACCTGCCGGAACTCGCCGGGCGTCTCGCCGAACATGGGCACTGGGAACGCACGCTGTCGCCGGGTGAGCAGCAGCGTCTCGCGGCCGCGCGCGTGCTGCTGCAGAAACCCGATTACCTGTTCCTCGACGAAGCCACGAGCGCGCTCGACCCCGACAACGAAACGTTGATCTACACCGTGCTCAACGAGCGTCTGCCTGAGACGGCGATTGTCAGCGTCGCGCACCGCAAGTCCCTCGAGGCGTTCCACAGCCAGACGATCCTCGTCGAGCGCGCGATGGAGCGGGCTGCGGCGTAAGAACCGCATCGTTCGATCGCGTCGTGCCGATCACCGGCACCGGTTCGGGTATCGGCACGACGCTCGCCACGGCGTGGCGGTTGCCCTAAGCCAGCGGCACGCTCGCGAGCGCGCTATACCGCGCGCCGTGTCGCGCGAGCGTGCTGGAGTACAGCACCAGCGACTCGAAACAGGCGATGACCGCTGGCGCCTCGGTGTGTACGTCGTCGATCGCCGCAGCCTCGCGACCGAAACGGGCCAGCGTGAGGTGCGGCCGGAATGCGCGGGCGTCGACGGGTAAGCCCAGCTCCAGCATCAACGACCGGATGCGCCAGTCCAGCGCGACGAATTCATCCGACATCGCGAGCGTCGCCACGGTCAACCGCGGCCGGTTCGCGTTCGGCCAATGCTCCACACGCTCGATCGCAGCCGGCGCGAGCGGTACGGCTCGGGCCGTCAACGCACGGGCAAGCGCCTCGCCGTGCGCAGCCGACAGCGCGCCGATGAACGTCACCGTCAGATGCAACTGCTCGTACGGCACGCGCCGTGCCGTCGACGCGACCGGCACGGCCGCGAGCGCTTCGCGCGTCGCGGCGCTGGGCGCAAGTGCGATGAAGCAGCGTTGCCAGCCGTCGGTCATGGCGTGATCCGGTGTCAGGTATCGGGTGTCGTTGCAGCCAGGCGGGTCAGGTGCATTTTCCACTTTATCCCGCGCCGCCGCCGAACCTCCGGACGTAAAAAAACCGGGTCGCCCTTTCGGGCGCCCGGCTTTCCGTTACCGCTTTGTCGTCTCCACCTCTTCCTGCATAAACGCTGCGTCGACGCGATACCGCAGCATACCAGCCGCGCCGAAGTGGAAAAACTTAACGCGGCAGTTCCGAATGGCCCATCAGGAACGCGTCGACCGAACGCGCGCACTGACGGCCTTCACGGATCGCCCAGACGACGAGCGACTGGCCACGACGCATATCGCCCGCCGTGAACACCTTGTCCACCGACGTGTAATAGGCCTTGTCGCCTTCGGTCGAGGCACGCACGTTGCCGCGCGCATCCTTGTCGACGCCGAACGCCTCGAGCACCGGCGAAACCGGCTGCGTGAAGCCCATCGCGAGCAGCACGAGGTCGGCCTTCATTTCGAACTCGGAACCCGGCACTTCCTGCATCTTGCCGTCCCTCCATTCGACGCGCGCCGCGACGAGCTTCTCGATCTTGCCGTTCTTGCCTTCGAGACGCTTGGTGGCGACTGCCCAGTCGCGCTCGCAGCCTTCGTCATGCGACGACGACGTGCGCAGCTTGACCGGCCAGTACGGCCACACGAGCGGCTTGTTCTCTTCTTCCGGCGGCTGCGGCAGCAGTTCGAACTGCGTGACGCTCTTCGCGCCATGCCGGTTCGACGTACCGACGCAGTCCGAACCCGTATCGCCACCACCGATCACGATCACATGCTTGCCCTTCGCGAGCAGCTGGTTGGGAACCTTGTCGCCGGCGTTGACCTTGTTCTGCTGCGGCAGGAATTCCATCGCGTAATGAATGCCTTCGAGCTCGCGGCCCGGCACCGGCAAGTCGCGCGGCGTTTCCGAGCCGCCAGCGATCACGACCGCGTCGAACTGTTCTTTCAGCTCGTCCGGCGTAATGGTTTCTTTTGCCGTGTTGCCGATCCAGGCCGGCAGCGAGTCTTTCTTGCCGACGAACACGTTCGCGCGGAACGTCACGCCTTCGGCTTCCATCTGGCGCATGCGGCGGTCGATCAGCCACTTTTCCAGCTTGAAGTCAGGAATGCCGTAACGCAGCAGACCGCCGACGCGATCGTTCTTTTCGAACACGGTGACATCGTGCCCCGCACGCGCGAGCTGTTGCGCAACCGCCAGACCCGCGGGGCCGGAACCGACCACCGCGACCTTCTTGCCAGTCTTGTGCCTCGGCGGCTGCGGTGCGACCCAGCCTTCCGTCCAGGCCTTGTCGATGATCGCGTGTTCGATCGATTTGATGCCGACCGGATCGTCGTTGATACCGAGCGTGCACGCCGCCTCGCACGGCGCCGGGCAGATGCGGCCCGTGAACTCCGGGAAGTTGTTCGTCGAGTGCAGCACTTCGATCGCGTTCTTCCAGTCCTGATGGAACACCAGGTCGTTGAAGTCCGGGATGATGTTGTTCACCGGGCAGCCGTTGTTGCAAAACGGAATGCCGCAGTCCATGCAACGTGCGCCCTGGATTTTGGCTTCATCGTCGGTCAAAGCCGCGACGAATTCCTTGTAGTGCTTCACACGCGTGAGCGGAGCTTCGTACGCCTCATGGCGGCGTTCGAACTCGAGAAAACCGGTTGCCTTGCCCATATGGTTCTCTTCTCTATCTTTATCAGGTGGGGTGATCCGCGTCCGCCACATCGAAGCGGCGGACGCCTGTTGCTGCTTTCGCAGTGCTGCTGGCCGTAACGCGGAAAGCTTTACGCGGCGAGTACTTCCTTCGCTGCCTTCTTCGCGCCCATTTCGCCCAGCGCGCGCTTGTATTCCGTCGGGAATACCTTCACGAACTGGCGTCGCGCGGCGTCCCAGTTTTCGAGCAGCGCCTTTGCACGCGGCGAGCCCGTGAACTGGAAGTGACGCTCGATGAGGCCCTTCAGCAATGCTTCGTCGGTCTGGTTCGCGTGCCACAGCGCACGGTCGACTGTGCGTTCCTGTTCGGCTGTTTGCAGCACCGGTTCGAGCGCGACCATCGACTTGTTGCACTTGCCGGCGAACAGGTTGTCCGGATCGAACACATACGCGATACCGCCCGACATGCCGGCCGCGAAGTTACGGCCCGTTTCGCCGAGCACGACCACCGTGCCGCCCGTCATGTATTCGCAGCCGTGGTCGCCCGTGCCTTCGACAACCGCCGTCGCACCCGAATTACGCACGCAGAAGCGCTCGCCCGCGACGCCCCGGAAGAACGATTCGCCTTCGATCGCGCCGTACATCACCGTGTTGCCGCAGATGATGTTTTCCTCGGACTTGCCGCGGAAATCGTTCGTCGGACGGATGATGATGCGGCCACCCGACAGACCCTTGCCGACGTAGTCGTTGCCATCGCCAACGAGGTCCAGCGTGACACCCTTCGCGAGGAACGCGCCGAAGCTCTGGCCGGCCGTGCCCTTCAGCTGGATGTGAATCGTGTCGTCGGGCAGACCGTCGTGGCCGTACTTCTTCGCGATCATGCCGGAGAGCATCGCGCCGACCGTACGGTTCACGTTGCGCACCGGCTGGATGAACGAGACGTGCTCGCCCGTCTCGATCGCGGCCTTCGCCTTCTCGATCAGCGTGTGGTCGAGCGCGCGCTCAAGACCGTGGTCCTGAACGTCGACGTGCTTGCGCGCCACTTGCGCGGGGACCTGCGGCTGATAGAACACCCGCGAGAAATCGAGACCCTTCGCCTTCCAGTGCTCGACGCCCTTCTTCATGTCGAGCAGTTCGGCGTGACCGATCAGGTCGTCGAACTTGCGGATGCCCAGTTGCGCCATGATTTCGCGCGCTTCTTCAGCAACGAAGAAGAAGAAGTTGACGACGTGTTCCGGCTGGCCCTTGAACTTCGCGCGCAGCACCGGATCCTGCGTCGCAACGCCGACCGGGCACGTGTTCAGATGACACTTGCGCATCATGATGCAACCTTCGACGACGAGTGGCGCCGTCGCGAAGCCGAATTCGTCCGCGCCGAGCAGCGCGCCGATCACGACGTCGCGGCCGGTCTTCATCTGGCCGTCGGCCTGCACGCGGATACGGCCGCGCAACTGGTTCAGCACCAGCGTTTGCTGCGTTTCGGCGAGACCGAGTTCCCACGGCGTGCCAGCGTGCTTGATCGACGACAGCGGTGAAGCGCCCGTGCCGCCATCATGGCCCGCGATCACGACGTGATCGGCCTTCGCCTTGGCAACACCCGCCGCGACCGTACCGACGCCGGATTCCGACACCAGCTTCACCGAGATGCTTGCGGCGGAATTGGCGTTCTTCAGATCGTGGATCAGTTGCGCCAGATCTTCGATCGAGTAGATGTCGTGGTGCGGCGGCGGCGAGATCAAGCCCACGCCCGGCACCGAGTAACGCAGCTTGCCGATGTACTCGGACACCTTGTGACCCGGCAGCTGGCCGCCTTCGCCCGGCTTCGCGCCCTGCGCCATCTTGATCTGGATCTGGTCGGCCGAGGCGAGGTATTCCGCCGTCACGCCGAAGCGGCCGGACGCCACCTGCTTGATCTTCGAGCGCAGCGAATCACCATCCTTCAACGGGATGTCGACGATCACTTCATCGCCGATCACGGACCTCATCGTGTCGCCGTTCCTGATCGGAATGCCGCGCAGTTCGTTGCGGTAACGGTTCACGTCCTCGCCGCCTTCGCCCGTGTTCGACTTGCCGCCGATGCGGTTCATCGCAACCGCCAGCGTGGCGTGCGCTTCCGTCGAGATCGAGCCGAGCGACATCGCACCCGTCGCGAAGCGCTTGACGATGTCTTTCGCGGATTCGACTTCGTCGAGCGGAATCGCTTTGGTCGGATCGAACTTGAATTCGAACAGGCCGCGGAACGTCATGTGACGCTTCGTCTGATCGTTGATCAGATGCGCGTATTCCTTGTACGTCTGGTACGAGTTGCTGCGCGCCGAGTGTTGCAGCTTGGCGATCGCATCCGGCGTCCACATGTGCTCTTCGCCGCGCACGCGATACGCGTATTCGCCGCCGGCGTCGAGCATCGTCGACAGCACCGGGTTGTCGCCGAACGCCTCGCGATGCAGGCGGATCGCTTCTTCAGCGACGTCAAAGAGGCCGATACCGCCGACCTTCGACGACGTGCCCTTGAAGTACTTCGCGACCAGATCCTCAGCCAGACCGACGGCTTCAAAAATCTGCGCGCCGGTGTAGGACATGTACGTCGAAATGCCCATCTTCGACATGACCTTCTGCAGGCCCTTGCCGACTGCCTTCGTGAAGTTGTAGATCGCCTTGTCCGCCGACAGGTCGCCCTTCATGCCGGCCGCGAGCTGCGCGAGCGTTTCCATCGCGAGGTACGGGTGCACGGCTTCCGCGCCGTAGCCCGCGAGCAGCGCGAAGTGATGCGTTTCACGCGCCGAACCCGTTTCGACGACCAGACCCGTGCTCGTGCGCAAACCTTGCTGCACAAGGTGCGTGTGGATCGCCGACGTAGCCAGCAGCGCCGGAATCGCGACGTTGTCGCGGTCGGTGCGGCGGTCGGACACGATCAGCATGTTGTAGCCGGACTTCACGGCGTCGACGGCTTCCGCGCACAGCGACGCGAGACGCGCCTCGATACCTTCCTTGCCCCAGGCCACCGGATAGCAGATGTTCAGTTCATACGAGCTGAACTTGCCGCCCGTGTACTGATCGATCGTGCGGATCTTCGCGATGTCGCGGAAGTCGAGCACCGGCTGCGACACTTCGAGACGCATCGGCGGGTTGATGTTGTTCGTGTCGAGCAGGTTCGGCTTCGGGCCGACGAACGACACCAGCGACATCACCATGTTTTCGCGGATCGGATCGATCGGCGGGTTCGTGACCTGCGCGAACAGCTGCTTGAAGTAGTGATAGAGCGTCTTGTTCTTGCTGGACATGACCGCCAGCGGCGAGTCGTTGCCCATCGAGCCGATCGCTTCCTCGCCCGCCTGCGCCATCGGCGCCATCAGGAACTTGAGGTCTTCCTGCGTGTAGCCGAACGCCTGCTGGCGATCGAGCAGCGCAGCCGCTTCGCGGCGTTCCGTGACGACGTCTTCCGCCTTCGGCTCGATCTCGTCGAGCTTGATGCGCACGGCGTCGATCCAGCTCTTGTACGGCTTCGCGTTCGCGAGGTTGTCCTTCAGTTCCTTGTCGTCGATGATGCGGCCGTGTTCCATGTCGATCAGGAACATCTTGCCCGGCTGCAGACGCCACTTCTTGACGATCTTCGACTCGGGAACAGGCAGCACGCCCGATTCCGACGCCATGATGACGAGGTCGTCGTCGGTGATCAGATAGCGCGCCGGACGCAGACCGTTACGGTCGAGCGTCGCGCCGATCTGACGGCCGTCGGTGAACGCGATGGCGGCGGGGCCGTCCCACGGCTCCATCATCGCGGCGTGATATTCGTAGAACGCGCGGCGATTGTCGTCCATCAGCGTGTGCTGTTCCCACGCTTCCGGAATCATCATCATCATCGCGTGGACGAGCGGGTAGCCGGCCATCACGAGCAGTTCGAGACAGTTGTCGAACGAGGCCGTATCCGATTGACCCGGGTAGATCAGCGGCCACAGCTTCGGCAGGTCGTCGCCGAGCACGTGCGACGCGATCGCGCCGGTACGGGCGTTCAGCCAGTTGACATTGCCCTTCACCGTGTTGATTTCGCCGTTGTGGGCGATCATCCGGTACGGGTGAGCCAGCTCCCATGCCGGGAACGTGTTCGTCGAGAAGCGCTGGTGCACGAGCGCGAGCGCCGACACCGTGCGGTCATCCTGCAGGTCGCGGTAGTACACGCCGACCTGCCCCGCCAGCAGCAGCCCCTTGTAGACGACCGTGCGCGCCGACATCGACGGCACGAAGTATTCCTTGCCGTGCTTGAGCTTGAGCGCCTGGATGCGGTGGCTCGCGGTCTTGCGGATCACGTACAGCTTCCGTTCGAGCGCGTCGGTGACCATGATGTCCTTGCCGCGGCCGATGAAGATCTGGCGGATCAGCGGCTCGCTCGCCTTCACCGTGGGCGAAATCGGCATCGTGTGGTCGATCGGCACGTCGCGCCAGCCCAGCACGACCTGGCCTTCCGCTTTCACCGTACGTTCGAGTTCCTGCTCGCACGCGAGACGCGATGCATGTTCCTTCGGCAGGAAAATCATGCCGACGCCGTACTCGCCTTCCGGCGGCAGCGTCACGCCCTGCTTCGCCATTTCCTCGCGGTAGAAGCCGTCCGGCACCTGAATCAGGATGCCCGCGCCGTCGCCCATCAGCGGATCGGCGCCGACGGCGCCCCGGTGATCGAGGTTCTCGAGGATTTTCAGGCCCTGCTGGATGATCTCGTGGCTTTTCTTGCCCTTGATGTGGGCGACGAAGCCGACGCCACAGGCGTCATGTTCGTTTTGCGGGTCGTAGAGCCCTTGCTCGGCGGGAACCGAAGACATCGGTTGCAGGTGGTCGTTCATGGGGACACCGTCTGTAGGGGGCCGATCGGCCGTTGAACCATTTTTCTGTTGCCTGCGGCCAGCACTGCAACCGCGGGCAGGTCGAGTTTCCAGAATGCTGCACGCTCGGGAATCGCCGGAAATCGAAATATACGCGACGAATCAAATGAATAGCAAATAAAACACGATGGTACGACCCCGATTATCAGATTGGTGCATCGCGGTGAATTTTTATTAGTGCCGTATCAAATCGATGCAAAAGAAAACGGCATGCGAAGATGCCGTCGGTTTTGCAGCGCGTTGATCCGAAAAGGCTTATTGCGTCTGCGGCGTTTCACGGACCTTGCGCGGGCGGCCTCGCGGCAACGGCGACACGCGCCGGTTCGCGGCACGCGCCGCCCACTCGCGATAGGTCTCGCTACCGAGCACCCAGCCTTTCAGGGTGGCTTGCTGAAGCTGGTTTGTCTCGCGTTCGTCGAGCGGTTGTTCACAGAGTTCGCGATAGGCACGTTGCCGTTCGAACGGCGTGTTGCCGAGCGACCAGTACAACGGATGATCGGTGATGAGGCTGTCGAGCGTCAGGCCGATGTGATGCCGGTAACTCGACCAGCGATAGTCCTCCGGTGTGCTCACGAGCTGCATGCGCACCGGGCACATCTCCACGACGCGGCTCGCGAGCAGAAAGTACCGCTCGCCTTCGATCACGGTCGCGCGATAGCGCCCTTCCCACAGCGTGCCGCGTCGCGCATAGCGACGATTGAAGTGCGCCACATAGCGACGCCCGACGGCCTGCATCGCCTTGGGCAGACTCGACTCTTCGGAGGGCGTGACAAGCAGTTGCACCGCGCCCGGCATCAGCACGTACGCGTGTATCGCCAGACGATGATCACGCGATGCTGCCTTGAGGCAATCGATGAAGAGCTCGTAGTCCTGGTCGTCGACAAATGCGGGCTGCTGGTCGAGTCCGCGCAGGATCACGTGCTGCGGCTGGTCGGGGACATAAAGACGTGCTAGCCGTGCCATGCTGGATTATCCAATAGACGCGTTAGTGATTACCCGAGGGGTCCGTAAAGCCATGCGGGCGCGAGGTCCGGTGCCGCCTGGCTTCGCCAGAAACCGCGCGGAGCTTAGGGAGAAGCCTCTAACTGGCGCGTGTGTTTGTTTGAAACGTTCTGGTCATAATGAGCGGGCTTTTTCAGGAGGAGCACAGATGAAATTAAAACAAGCCATTACAGGGATGGCTGCGCTGGCTTGCATCACGACAGCACATGCCCAGTCGGCCGGCACTTTTTACGTTACAACGGGCTGGTTTCACCTCGCCCCTCAAGACAGCAGTCATCCGCTTAAGGAAACAAGCGTCGGCGGCTCGCCCGTCAACATCGAAATTCCGAACACAGGCGCCAGTCTGAGCGACGCCGACACGGCAGGCTTCACCGCTGGTTACTTCGTCACCGACCACATCGCGACCGAACTCGTGATGGGCATTCCGCCCAAGTTCGACCTCAACGGTACCGGTCAGTTTGCATCGTTCGGCAAGCTCGGTGAAGCAAGACAGTGGAGCCCGACATTGCTTTTCAAGTACTACTTCCGCGCGCCTGAATCGAGGTTTCGTCCGTACCTCGGGCTCGGCGTGACCCGTACGTGGTTCACCGACGAGCAGATCACGAACAGCCAGTTCGAACAAGGCGTGCTGCATGGTCCGACATCGGTAACCACGGATAGTTCGTGGGCACCCGTGTTCAATCTCGGCTTTACGTTCGCCATCGACCAGCACTGGTTCGCAGGCGTGTCAGTGTCGTACGTGCCGCTGAGTACCACGGCCAAGCTCAATACTCAGGCGAACACGCCGGTCGGCACGCTCACGGTCGCTTCGGAAACGAAGATCAAGTTGAACCCGATCGTCACGTACATCAATGTCGGTTACCGCTTCTAGGCTAAGCGTAGTCGAGATTTGGGGGCTTGAACAAGAAACGCCGTCATGATTTATTCATCACGGCGTTTTGTTTTGTCCGGCGGACGGCCTGAGGGGTGCCCGATCAAGGTTTGTAATTTTGACCACCGCCGTGCAACGTCGCCGTGCTCGCTGGTACGGCAAATCGCTGCAATCGTCTGCGGGAAGGCGTTCCTGGGTTTGGCACCGAAGTTGCATGAGAACGTGTTTCCCGCACGATGACGCGGGATTTTTGCCAATCCATCATCGACGGAGCCACCATGAACGCACTACCGAATACACGCGACGCCATTGGAGATTCGCTGAATTCGACAGGCCGCCGGGCACGCCGCATTGCACGGCACGGTCGTCACGCTGCCGAAGACATTGGCACTGAATTGCGCTCGCTGATGTCGGAGCTTGAGGAAACACTGGCCGACGGCACGTCGGCGGATGCGGCCGCGCTGCGCGCACAGTTGCGCAAACGCCTCGACGCGGCACGCGCGCGGCTCGACGACACGCGCGTAGCCGTACGCGAACGCGCCGAAGTGGCGATGGCCGATGCCGATGACTACGTGCACGACAATCCGTGGAAAACCATCGCCATCGTTGGCGGGATCGCGCTCGTCGCCGGGGCGTTGCTTGGGCGGAACAATATGCGCTAGAGGCCGGTTTCGTGCCCGGCCGGAAGGCTCGCGGCGCTTGCTGGCGCGGGAGATGGCCCTGAGGGGAGGCGGTGCGTTTCGGCGCACTCGCCGTTTTGCCTTGCGTTGACGATTGAGGCGCTTCACGTGCTGATGGCTGCCCGACGTCATGGGGTGACGCTATGAGACGGGCGATACCCCTAGTTGTCGTCAATGACGAACAGTCGCCGGTATTCCTTCAATGCATACCGGTCCGTCATGCCAGCGATGTAGTGCGCGATCAGCCGTGGCTGCTGCGCTTCCTGATTCGACTGATAGCCTGGCGGCAGCAGACGCGGATCATCGGTGAACGCATCGAACAGACCCACGACAACGCGGCGCGCCTTGTTCGCCATCCGCATCACGCGATAGTGGCGATACAGGTTCTTGAAGAGGAAGCGCTTGAGCACCGCCGCCTGTGCGGCGACGTGTTCGCTGTGCGCAACGAGCGGCGGTGCGCCGCGCACGTCGTCGAGCGAACGGGGCGCATGTTCCGCGAGATTACGCGTCGTGGTGTCGATCAGATCGACAATCAGCGTGTTGATGATGCGCCGGACCGTTTCGTGGACGAGCCGTCGCCCTTCGATATCCGGATACTCGTCACGCGCCGCTTCGTGATGCGTTTGCCATAGCTCGACTTCGGCGAGTTGCGCGATCGTCAGGAGACCGGAGCGCAGACCATCGTCGACATCGTGATTGTTGTACGCGATCTCGTCGGCGACATTCGCGATCTGGGCTTCGAGCGACGGCTGACGCCCTTCGAGAAAACGTTCGCCGAGCGCGCCGAGCTTGCGCGCGTTCTCACGCGAACAGTGCTTCAGGATACCTTCGCGCGTTTCAAAGCAGAGGTTGAGTCCGTCGAAGCCGCCATAGTGCTCCTCCAGATCGTCGACAACGGTGAGGCTTTGCAGATTGTGTTCAAAGCCGCCGTGCTCACGCATGCATTCGTTGAGCGCATCCTGGCCCGCATGGCCAAACGGTGTATGCCCGAGGTCGTGCGCGAGCGAGATGGCTTCGACCAGATCCTCATTCACGCGCAGATTGCGCGCGACGGAGCGCGCGATCTGCGCGACTTCGAGACTGTGCGTGAGACGCGTGCGAAACAGGTCGCCTTCGTGGTTCACGAAAACCTGCGTCTTGTACTCGAGACGACGAAACGCCGTGGAATGAACGATGCGGTCCCGGTCGCGCTGAAATTCCGTGCGTGCGCTGGGCGGCCGCTCCGGATAACGGCGCCCGCGCGACTGCGCCGAATGCGCCGCGTAGGGCGCGAGATGCTGCTCGAGTGCGGCAAGCGGAGAAAGCGTCGCCACGCCCGGCGCCTGGCTACCGCGTGGATCGGTCGACATGTCGCTGCGCGTTTCGCTCACCGGTCTCTCCAGTTCATGGGCGACGCCGACGCAAGCACGCGCGGGCTGTGCTCAGACTGCCGCCGCGAGGGTTGCGCGAACGACGTCGTCAGGTGCCTCGCTGATCAGCGTGTCGCCGAAACGCTTCAACAGGATGAATTTGATTGCGCCGGCCTGTGCTTTCTTGTCGACCTTCATCAAGTCGATGTACCGCGAATCACCCAGCGTGGGCGCGCGCGTGGGCAGGTGTGCAGCCACGATGACGTCCACCAGACGCGTGCGCGCCGCCTCGTCGAGATGACCGAGACGCACCGACAGATCCGCCGCCATCACCATGCCGCAACCGACGGCTTCACCGTGCAGCCATTCGCCGTAACCGAGGCCCGCCTCGATCGCGTGTCCGAACGTGTGACCGAAATTGAGGATCGCCCGCAGTCCGCCTTCGCGCTCGTCAGCCGCGACCACCGACGCCTTGATCTCGCACGAACGCTTGACCGCCTCGGTGAGCGCCTGCGGCTCACAACGGTTGAGCGCTTCGATGTTTGCTTCGATCCAGTCGAAGAAAGCGGCATCGGCAATGGCGCCCGTCTTGATGACTTCGGCGACACCGGCCGAGAGTTCGCGCACAGGAAGTGTGCGTAACGCGCCGATGTCCGCGATCACCGCCTGCGGCTGGTAGAACGCGCCGATCATGTTCTTGCCGAGCGGATGGTTGATGCCCGTCTTGCCGCCCACCGACGAATCGACCTGCGACAGCAACGTTGTCGGCACCTGGATGAACGGCACACCGCGCATGTAGCATGCCGCGGCGAAACCAGTCATGTCGCCGATCACGCCGCCGCCGAGCGCGATGAGCGTCGTCTTGCGATCGGCGCGGGCGGTCAGCAACGCATCGAAGATCAGGTTGAGCGTTTCCCAGTTCTTGTGCGCCTCGCCGTCCGGCAAGACGACCGTCGAAACCTGTTTGCCAAGCGGCGCCAGCGCGCGGCGCAGCACGTCGCCGTACAGCGGATCGACGGTGGAATTGGTGACGATCGTAACGGACGCGCCCGCGATATGCGGTGCGAAAAGCGCGGTCTGGCCGATCAGATCGGCACCGATATGGATGGGATAGGCGCGTTCGCCCAGTTCGACGTTGACGGTAATCATGCCTGCCATTATGACGCAGGATGTCTGGCGACGCCGGCCATCTCGAGCTGCATCAGCACCATATTGACGAGCCCGTTGACCGACGGACGCCCGGTTTCGATGACGAAATCGGCGCATTCGCGGTAAAGCGGATCGCGCACCGAATACAGCGCTTCGAGCCGGCCTTTCGGATCTTCGGTTTGCAGCAGCGGGCGATTCTTGTCCCGGCGGGTGCGCAGCCAGAGATCATGTGGATTGGCCCGCAGATAGACGACGAGGCCGCGGCTGCTCAGCACTTCCCGGTTTTCGGGCCGCAGCACCGCGCCGCCGCCCGTCGCCAGCACGATTTTGTCGCGGCCGGTCAGATCGGCGATGGTGTGCGCTTCCCGGTCGCGGAAACCCGCTTCACCTTCGAGTTCGAAGATGGTGGCGATGCGCGCGCCCGTACGCGCCTCGATTTCATGGTCGGAATCGAAGAACGGGCGGTCCAGCCGGCGCGCCACCGCCCGGCCCACGGTGGTTTTACCCGCCCCCATGAGCCCTACAAAAAATACATTGGCGTTTGCGTCCCGCGGTTGCAACGGTGTCCTCTGGCTAATCCGGTATGGTTCGTGCCGCAGCTTAAAGGCAAAGCGACTGCCTTGTCGAGCCTGCAGCCGGACGCTGCGACCGGCCGTCAATTCGTCTGCACAACCCGTGGCGTGATGAAAACGACCAGTTCGCTGCGCTGGTCACGGTGCGCCGTATGGCGAAAAAGCGCGCCCAAAAGCGGTATTTTGCCCAGGAGCGGCACCCGCGTCACATCGTTACGGTCGTCGGAGGCGTAAATGCCGCCGATCGACACCGTCCCGCCGTCTTCCACCTCGACCCGCGTCTGCACATGTTTGGTGTTGATCGCCGGCCCAGCATCGGTTTGCTCTCCGACACTGTCCTTCGCCACGTCGAGGTCCAGGATCACCCGGCCGTCGGGCGTAATCTGCGGTTCGACCTCCAGTTTGAGCGTCGCGCGGCGAAACTGCACGCCGGAGACGCCCTGCCCGACCTTGGCCTGATACGGCAGCTCCGTACCCTGCTCGACGACCGCCTTCATGCGGTCGGCTGTCACGACCCGCGGGCTGGAAACGATCTGGCCGTGCCCCTCGGCCTCCAGCGCGCTCAACTCGATGTTCAGGAGCCGCGTGGCGTGAGCCGCGAATAACGTCAGCCCGGCCGTCGCCGCGTCGAAGCCCGCAATGGGCCGTGCCGACAGATCGTAGACGGCGCCCTCCTTGCCGCCGCTCAATCCGCGCGAAGTGTCGTCGGTATTGGTGGCGCTCATCGACAGCCTCACGCCCAGATTGCGCGAAAACCCCTGCTCGCCTTCGATGATGCGCGCCTCGATCAGCACCTGGCGCGTCGGCCGGTCAAGCGACGCAAGCAGATCGGCAATCTGCGCGAGACGCCCCGCGATGTCGGTGACGAACAGCAGATTGGTCCGCGGATCGGCCATGACGGAACCGCGTTTGGACAGCACGCGCTGCGCGCCCGAGGCACCCAGCAGTTTCCGGATGTCCTCGGCGTGCGCATAGTGCAGCTCGAACATGCGGCTTGCGAGCGGCTCCAGATCGGCGGCCCGCGCATGGGCTTCAAAGCGCTGCTTCTCGCGCGCGGCGAGGTCCGCGATGGGGGCGACCCAGATCACGTTGTCGCGCCGCTCCATCGCAAGGCCGTTGACATCGAGCAACGTATCGAACGCGGCGCGCCAGGGTACCTTGTCGAGCCGCAATGAAACAAAGCCGCGCACCCGCTCGCTTGCGACGATATTGAGCCCCGTGAAGCGCGCGAACGCATCGAGAACCGCGCCAAGCTCCGCATGCTGGAAGTTGAGCGTGATTGGCCGGGCGGCGTCCTGTGTGTCGTCCGTTGCCGCGGGCGTCGGCTGACTCATTCGCTGCGGCGATGCAAGCGGGACTGGCGGCCCCTCCAGCACCGGCTGGGCACTTGCATCACCGCCGGGCAATTTCGATGGCGGGCCTCCGGTAGCCGCTGTTTCAGCAGACGCCTCGCGGCCGTTCGGGATTTCACCTGAAGCGGGACCCGTTGACGAGCCATCTCCCGTATCCATGGACGATGCACGTTCCGCCGCCATGCCGTCGTCGAACGTGTTCGACGCGCCAGCATTGGCGCTACCGGGTAACGGCGGCAATCCGTAGGGAGCCAGTGCGTCGTCCATCGGCATGTATTCGGGCAACGGCGGCAGCGACGCATGCACCAGCGTCGTACCGACGCTCAGGCAAAGACATAGCCAGCACAGCGTGCCGTAAAAACGTAGCGTCCCGGTCATGACGCCATCTCCGCGAACGTCAGCGTGCGTGTGCGGCCGTTTCCGGCGAGCCCGACGCCGGGCGCGTCGATACGCGTCACGTGCTCGACACCCAGATGATCGCCGACCGTCACTGCGGTAACGCCATCGGGTGTCTCAACCAGTGCAAGACCCCGTAGAGAATTGCGCAACAGGCCAACGAGACGCAGCGACGCATCTTCCGCCATCAGCGGTCTGTTCACGGGTGAAAACGGATCGAAGAAAAGGAAATCTTCGTCTGCATCAGCCGTCGACTCTCCAGTCTGCCGCGCAAACACGGGACGCAGTGCGGGAAACGTATCGAGCGTCGCGTTGATCGTCAGCATGTCGCCTTGCCGTTTGATCGTCACGTCGCCCGGCACGACAAGCGTCGGCAGATCTGACAGACCACGCAGAAATCCCAGCCACCCGGCGAAATCAGCGCGCGCCGTGAGGCGCAGAGGTCGCGTTGCCGTGATTCCAGTTCCGGTCAGCGGTTGCGGTTCCAGCGTCAACAATTCCACGCCGTGCTTGCCGGCTAGCTGCGATACCGCATGCAGATCGTCCGCGGACGTCCAGTTCGTTGCATCGCGCAGTGCGGGTGCGTTCGCAGCCGCGCTACGCAACGCAGGCAACCGCGTCGTCGCCTGCCGCGCCTCGCCCAGATTTTGTCGCGCCTGCTCGAGGAGTGAGCGGCTCAACCGCGCGCCGCCCAGATCCGCGCGTTGCCAGGCGTGGGCCCCAGCGAGAAAGACCGCGAGCGCAACCAGAAAAGCGAACGCGGATCGACGACGCCCACTCCACGCTTCAGGTGGAAGGCGGGCGTGGGCGAGCAATGTTGCAACGAGGCCGCTTCCATTCGCATTGGCCAGACGGCCGGCAACCGCACTGTTCATTTTTTACCTCTCATGTTGTCTGCCTGCGCGTTTGCGCTCACCGCGCCTGAGTTCGCCGGTACAGACGCTCTCGTTGAGTCACCCGGAACACCTGCCCAGCGCACACGCGCTGCGAATTCCACCGCTGCGCGTGCAGCCGGTGAGATGAGCGGCCCGTTTCCCGGCAACGTTCGATGCAGCTCTTTCATCTCCACGTTCTCCGAACCCGGCACCGTCGCCAGTCGCCTGAGCCACGCAGCGGGAGCGACGTGATTGACGGCCACCGCGCGAAATTCGGTTTCGTGCGGACGATGTCGCATTTCCTGCACAACGACGCCGTCGCTATCAGGCACATCGTCTTCGCTCAACGCTTCCATCAGATCGAGCAGATGCACAAGCGGTGCCGATGCAATCGCTGCCTGCGCCTCACGCGCTTCGCGTTCCCGCGCATCGCGAAGAAGCGCGCCCTGCTCCGCGAGCGGCGCCGCAAATTGCGCGAGCGCGCGTTCAACCGACGCGCGTTGTGCGTCGAGCCGCGCCCCCTCGAATGCGTGCCAGCCCGCCAGCATCAATGCCGCAACAGCACCTGCGGCGGCCGCACCGGACCACTCAAGCGCGCAGCGTCGTCGCGCAAGACGCCTGTCACGCTCGCGATACGGCAACAGGTTGAATCCGCCCGGCTTCCCGCATCGCGCGACAGGCTTACGCACAGCGAAGATCTGTAGAAATGGCACGCGCATCACTCCATGAGTCCGCGCAACGCGAGACCGAATGCAACGGCAAATGCGGGCTCATGCAGCAGATCGTCACGAAGCGGAAGGGTGTCGTCGCCTGGCGGCACACATTCGAACGGAAGCATCATGCAGCCGAGCACGTCGCCCAGATCAGCGGCCGTAAACCCAATGCTCTGGAGCAGTTCGACCTGGCCGCTCAGGGCCGCACATCTCACGCCTTCGCCTGCAAGATCGCGAAGCGCCTCGACAAGATCGGCATGTTCGGGTGCGGGATAGTGCATTTCCGCGACGACCGATTCGTCAGCGACACGCCAGCCGTACACGCCTTCGTCGCCGACCCAGATCGCCGCGTAAGCATCGGACTCGTCGAGTTCGAGCGAAGCCGCATGACGCATCGCCCGCAATGCGGCGTGCGGTTCGCCATCGATCGCGGTGAGCGTGATGCCCGCGGCCGCCGCGCATTCCATGCGCGCTTCGAGGTGTGTTCTCGTGGTTGCCGCGATGGTCACGCAGCCACTGCGCTGCGGCGAATCGTCGATGAACCAGTCGACCGCGAGCGCATGCCGTTCGATACCCGCGACGCGCTCCGCTTCAGCCATGACGGCCGGCTCAAGCGCGGCGAGCGCGTGATCGCCCACGAAGGAACGATGGGGCGCAGCAAGGTTCGCCATGGGCACCGAGGTTGTCATCGTGGCCGACGCGGGCATGGCCATCGCGCACCGGAACAGATGCGACCTGATATCCCGCGGCAGTTGTGCAAAGAGCGCACGTAGCGCTGTACCCACCGCCGCGCGATTGACGATCTCCGCGCCCGCCAGTGCGCCCGCGAATAACGGCTCGACAGCGATGAACTCGAGCCGCACGGAACTGTCGCTTCCCGCACGCTGGCTCAACGCGACGAGCCTGATTTCCTGCTGACCGATATCGATGCCCGCTGCAAAACGGCGCACCACCGGCATCCACGTATTTCTGAGTGCCATGACGCCTCCTTTCAGAATCGCGTGCCGAACCATTCGGACGCGACGACAGGAAGAATTCTGCTCAGCGGCCACCTCACGCGATACTCGGCCGGATGGCTAACGTGGCCTCGCGCATGCCCCGCGCGCAGGCAAAACGGCTACAGTTAGATCATCCCCTGCGCGGCGCGCTGTCCGGGCGTAAGCACGTCGAAAGCTTACGGTTCGGGCAGCTATAATCGCGGGACTGTTTTTCTGGTATTCATATGCAATCTTCGTCGCCTGCGTCCCCGCCGCCTGTCCCGCCAAAGCGCAAACGTCCGCTTTGGCTCACGATCATCCTCGGCTTCGTGGGGCTCATCATTGCAGGCATCGTGAGCGCCGGGCTCGTGCTGGGCTATGCACTCGTCGTTGCAACACCTAACCTGCCTTCGCTCGACGCACTGACCGATTACCGGCCCAAGGTGCCGTTGCGCATCTACACGGCCGACCATGTGCTGATCGGTGAGTTCGGTGAGGAGCGGCGCGACATCGTGCACATTCAGGATGTGCCGGATAGTCTGAAGAAAGCGGTGCTCGCCATCGAAGACGCGCGCTTCTACGATCACGGCGGCGTCGATCTCGCGGGCATCGCGCGGGCGGGCTTCGTCGCGCTGTCGAACGGCCACGCCACGCAGGGCGCAAGCACGATCACGATGCAGGTCGCGCGCAACTTCTTTCTGTCGAGCGAGAAGACATACACGCGCAAGATTTACGAGATGCTGCTCGCCTACAAGATCGAGTCGAAACTCACGAAAGATCAGATTCTCGAGGTGTACATGAATCAGATCTATCTCGGTCAGCGTGCGTACGGGTTCGCGAGCGCGGCGCGCGTCTATTTCGGCAAGGATCTGAAAGACCTGTCGCTCGCCGAATCGGCGATGCTCGCAGGGCTGCCGAAAGCGCCGTCAGCGTATAACCCGGTCGTCAATCCGAAGCGCGCCAAGGTGCGGCAGGAATACATCCTCACGCGCATGCTGGAATTGCACTACATCACCCAGGAACAGTACGACGCCGCGGCAAGGCAACCGCTCATCGTGAAGGGCGCCGGCAGGGAATTCAGCGTGCACGCGGAATACGTCGCGGAAATGGTGCGGCAGATGATGTACGCGCAGTATCGCGAGGAAGCGTACACGCGTGGCTTCAACGTGGTGACCACAATCGATTCGGCCGATCAGGACCTCGCGTATCACGCCCTTCGCAAAGGGCTGATGGACTATGAGCGGCGCCACGGTTATCGCGGGCCGGAAGCGTTCATCGAACTGCCATCGGACGCCGACGACCGCGAACAGGCCATCGAAGACGCATTGATCGAGCATCCGGACAATGGCGAAATCATCGCGGCGGTCGTCACGTCGGCGAATCCGAAACAGGTGCAGGCCACGCTCATCGACGGCAACTCGATCACGATTCAGGGCGACAACCTGCGCTTCGCTTCGTTTGCGCTCGGCACGCGCGCGCAGCCGAACCAGCGCGTGCGACCCGGCGCCATCATCCGCGTCGTGAGAAACGAAGACGACAGCTGGTCGATCACGCAGTTGCCACAGGTCGAAGGCGCATTCGTGTCGGTCGTTCCGCAGGATGGCGCGATCCGCGCGCTGGTCGGCGGTTTCGACTTCAACAAGAACAAGTTCAATCACGTGACGCAGGCATGGCGTCAGCCGGGGTCGAGCTTCAAGCCGTTCATCTATTCGGCTTCGCTCGAAAAAGGGCTGGGGCCCGCGACGATCATCAACGACGCACCGCTTTTCTTCACCGCCGCCGAAACCGGTGGCCAGGCGTGGGAGCCGAAGAACTACGGCGGCGGCTTCGACGGGCCGATGACCATGCGCACCGCGCTGCAGAAATCGAAGAACCTCGTGTCGATCCGCATCCTGAACCACATCGGCACAAAGTACGCGCAGCAGTACATCACGCGTTTCGGTTTCGACGCGGATCGTCATCCGGCCTATCTGCCGATGGCGCTCGGCGCCGGGCTCGTGACGCCATTGCAGATGGCCGGCGGTTTTTCGGTGTTTGCGAACGGCGGATACCGGATCAATCCGTATCTGATCGCAGAAGTGACCGATCAGCGCGGCGTGGTGGTGGCGCACGCCCAGCCGCTCGTCGCGGGGCAAAGCGCGCCGCATGCCATCGATCCGCGCAACGCTTACGTGATGAACAGCCTGCTCCTGAGCGTCGCGCAGCGCGGCACGGGCGCGAAAACAAACGTCCTGAAGCGCACCGATCTCGCCGGCAAGACGGGGACCACGAACGATTCACGCGACGCATGGTTCGCCGGCTACCAGCACACGCTGACCGCGATCGCATGGATCGGCTACGACAATCCACGCAGTCTCGGCGACAAGGAAACGGGCGGCGGCCTCGCGTTGCCGGTATGGGTCGACTACATGGGCCGCGCGCTAAAGGGCGTGCCCGAGTACAAGATGCCGATGCCGGAAGACGTGGTGTCGATCGGCGACGAACTGTACTTCGACGACTTCACGCCCGGACACGGATTTGTTTCTACGGTGGGCGTGAGTCAGGCGACGCCCGATGAAGCGAGTGGCGCATCGGCCGCCGCGCCCGAGCAGGTGGGTGAACAGGAAAAGCAGGACATCATGAACCTGTTCAAGAGACATTGACGCGGGCGATTGGGTCCGGTCACTCACCGCCGTCAGCGTGTTCTTCTGGATGCCGCCAGCACCGAAAGGTGCGGCGGCTTTTTCATTTGCCGCATCGAACGCTCAGGGCTGGAACGTTACCGTCTCGCCCGCCTGCTGCGTCGCGTAGTCCGACAGCGCGGAGAAAAATTCAGTGCCGTTGCGCGTATCGCGCCACGCGTTGTCGGTGAAGCGGAAATGGAATCCGCCCGCTTTCGCGGCGATCCAGATTTCGCGCATCGGCGGCTGAAGATTCACGATGATCTTCGTCTTGTTCTCGAATTCGAGCGTCAAAACATTGCCGCTTCGTTCGAATTCGATATCGGCATCGGTGTCGTCGATGGCGCGCTCCACAGCGGCCAGAACGGCCTCCGCGCGGGTCAGGTATTCACTGTCGGACATGCTAAACTCCAGCGATTAATCATTCAGGGACAGTCATGCGAGTCGCATTCAGGATGAGCGCGGCGGCGCCCCGCGCGATTGTAGCGGCTTTAGCCATTTTCGCAGGCGCGGTACTCGGCGGATGCGGCCAGCGCGGCGCGCTCTACTTGCCTACAGTACCGCCATTGCCGGCAAAACCCAACGAGCAGACGCAACCGCCGTCACCCGACGAAGTCCGTCCTGACGCAGAAACCGCTTCGAGCGACATGTCGGCGTCGAAGGGTGTGGCCGGCACCGTACCTGATACCTCGGGGACTCCGCTTTCGCTGTCGCCGGATAGCGAGCTTCGCACGGCACCCGGTACGGGTTCGTCGCCAGCAAAAGCGCTTCCGGCTTCCGGCACCTCTTCCGATCAATAAGACTCTCGCATGACTTCATCCGCATTTGCCTACGTCGATGGCGTACTCCACGCCGAGGGCGTCTCCGTCGTTTCGCTCGCCGAGCAGTTCGGCACGCCGCTTTACGTCTATTCCCGCGCCGCGCTCACCGGAACGTGGAACGCGTATGCCAGCGCATGCACCGGACGCCGCGCGAAGGTTCACGTCGCGGTGAAAGCGAACAGCAATCTCGCCGTGCTCAACGTATTCGCACGCCTCGGCGCGGGCTTCGACATCGTGTCCGGCGGCGAACTCGCCCGCGTGCTCGCGGCGGGTGGCAAGGCTGCGAACGTGGTGTTTTCGGGCGTCGGCAAAAGCGCCGCCGAAATGCGCGAAGCACTCACGGCCGGCGTGAAATGCTTCAACGTCGAATCGATTCCTGAACTCGATCGCCTCAACGAGGTAGCCGGGTCGATGGGTAAAAAGGCGCCCGTGTCGCTGCGCGTGAACCCGGACGTCGACGCGAAAACACATCCGTACATATCCACCGGTCTCAAGTCGAACAAATTCGGCGTGGCATTCGAAGACGCGCGCGCCACGTATCGCGCCGCCGCGGCGATGCCGAACCTCGAGGTGGTCGGCATCGACTGCCACATCGGCTCACAGATCGCCGAAATCGCACCGTATCTCGACGCAATCGACAAGCTTCTCGACCTCGTCGAGCAGATCGAATCGGACGGCATGACGATCCGTCACGTCGATGTGGGCGGCGGCCTCGGCATCGTCTACGACGACGAAACGCCGCCGGATATCGGCGACTTCGTGCGCACGCTGCTCGATCGCATCGAGCAACGCGGTCATGGTCATCGCGAAGTGTATTTCGAACCCGGCCGCTCGCTGGTCGGCAACGCGGGCGTGCTGCTCACGCGCATCGAATTCCTGAAGCCGGGCGCGGAAAAGAACTTCGCGATCGTCGATGCGGCGATGAACGATCTGGCACGTCCGGCGATGTACGAAGCGTTCCACCGGATCGAAGCCGCCGTACAGCGCGACGGCCAGCCGGTTCAGGTGTACGACGTCGTCGGCCCGGTCTGCGAAAGCGGCGACTGGCTCGGCCGCGACCGGCAACTTGCCGTCGAACCCGGCGATCTGCTAGTGATCCGCTCCGCCGGCGCCTACGGCTTTGCGATGAGTTCGAACTACAACACACGTCCTCGCGCGGCCGAAGTGATGGTCGACGGCGACAAGGTGCACGTCGCGCGTGCCCGTGAGGAAGTGACAGCGCTCTTCGCGGGCGAGTCGCTGCTGCAGGACTGATCGCGTCCGCGCGTCTGCATCTATCTGTCGTCCATAAAAAAATCGATACCTTGGCGGACATCGATTTTTTTTCGTTCACGCCATTCATTTAGCGGCGTCGTGGGACTTCCTGTTTTGTGAACCGCTCCCGCAGCCACACGAAGAGGCGCCAGCCGAGCAGCGCGATCACGATTGCGCCGTAAATCTTCGGCAGCAGCAGGTCGTGCTTGCCCGCCTTCATCCACCAGAAATGCAGGATCGCGAGCGCGGCAATCGCATAGATCGCGCGATGCAGTGTCTGCCAGCGACGTCCGAGCTTGCGCACCATCGCTTTCGGCGACGTGACCGCCAGTGGAATCAGCAGCACGAACGCAGCAAAACCGACAGTGATAAACGGTCGCTTGCCGATGTCCTTCAGGATCTCCGCGACGTCGAACCACTTGTCGAACCAGATGTAGGTCGTGAAATGCAGTGCACCGTAGAAAAACGCATAGAGGCCGAGCATGCGCCGAAAGCGCAGCAGTGCGTTCATACCCGTCAGCCGGCGCAGCGGCGTCACGGCCAGCGTGATGCACAGAAACACGAGCGTCCACAGGCCCGTCGAGCGTGTGATGAACTCGATCGGATTGGCGCCCAGCCGGTCCGTGAACCCGAAGAGCACGATCCGCGCAAGCGGATACCACGCCGCGATAAAAACAGCGATCTTCGCGGGCACGATCCAGCGATTTCCCGCCGCGACAGCCGGCCTGCGCGTCGCGCCCGAAGCCGAAGAAGCCGGAACCGGGGCGCGGCTGCGTCGCGTCGGGGAATCGGGTGAAATACCCTGCATGTCGGAAGCCATGTCGTCGATGCTCAGAAGTTCTTCCTGAGGTCCATGCCCTGATACAGCGACGCAACCTGGTCGCCGTAACCGTTGAACATCAGCGTCTTGCGCTTCGGCTGGAAGAAGCCGTCTTCACCGATACGCCGCTCGGTCGCCTGGCTCCAGCGCGGATGGTCGACGTTCGGATTCACGTTCGAATAGAAACCGTATTCCTTTGGCGCGTACGTGTTCCAGCTGGTCTTCGGTTGCGTGTCGACGAAACGGATCTTCACCAGCGACTTCGCGCTCTTGAAACCGTACTTCCACGGCACGATGACGCGCACCGGCGCGCCGTTCTGATTGGGCAGCACTTCACCGTAGACGCCCATCGTCAGAAGCGTCAGCGGATTCATCGCTTCGTCCATGCGCAGCCCTTCGGAATACGGCCAGTCGAGGATCGGCGTCGACAGGCCCGGCATCTGCGACGGATCAGCCAGCGAAACGAACTCCACGTATTTCGCGTTCCCGGTCGGCTGCGCGCGCCTGATCAGCTCGGCGAGCGGCACGCCGATCCACGGAATCACCATCGACCAGCCCTCGACGCAGCGCAGCCGGTACACGCGCTCTTCGAGCGGCGCGAGCTTCAGCAGTTCGTCGATATCGTAGACCTTCGCGTTCTTCACCTCGCCTTCCACGCTCACACGCCACGGACGTGGCCGCAACGTTCCCGCGTTGCGCGCAGGATCGCTCTTGTCGGTGCCGAATTCGTAGAAATTGTTGTACGTCGTGATGTCCTTGAACGGCGTGACCTTGTCGGGCACGACGAACTTTGCGTTCGTCATGACCTTGAGCTTCTGCGCCTTGCTGTCGGGCGCTGCGAATGCCGCCAGCGCTTCGCCGCTGACGCCGATCAGGCCGCCCATCGCAGCCACTCCAGCCGCCTGCAACACGCGCCGCCGGTTCTCGAATATCCGGCGCGGCGTGATTTCACTGCGCGGGATGTCGTCACCGCTGAGCTGAATTCTGTCGCTTCGCTTGATCCACATGTGCTGCTCCTCAATGGCCGTGCGGGCCACGTTCCTGATCGTTCGACCTGGCCTGCATATGCACTACTCAGACAAACAGTCCGGGTTCGCGAAAATTCCGTATCGCCATAAAAAAACCGCCGGTGCGGAGCATCCAGCGGTTATTCAGTCGGCAGAAATCCGGAAATCTTACAGCTTTCCGTAACTATGCAGTCCGGACAGGAACATGTTCACGCCGAGGAAGGCGAACGTCGTAACCAGCAGGCCCGTCAGCGCCCACCAGGCTGCGATCGCACCCCGCAGCCCCTTCATCAGGCGCATATGCAGCCAGGCAGCGTAGTTCAGCCAGACGATCAGCGCCCAGGTTTCCTTCGGGTCCCAGCTCCAGTAGCCGCCCCACGCCTGCGCGGCCCACAGCGCGCCGAGGATCGTGGCGATCGTGAAGAACGCGAAGCCGACGGCAATCGACTTGTACATCAGGTCGTCGAGCACTTCGAGCGGCGGCAGACGGTCAGCCAGCACGCCGCGCTCTTTCGCCAGATACGCGACGCCAACCATCGCGGACAGCGCAAAGCTGCCGTAGCCGATGAAATTCGCCGGCACGTGAATCTTCATCCACCAGCTTTGCAGCGCCGGCACGAGCGGCTGGATCTGCTGCGCATCGCGCGCGATCGAATACCACATCAGAAAGCCGACGGCCGCGCTGATCACGAGCAGCACGAACGCACCGAGCGCGCGCGTGTTGTAGTGCTTTTCGTAATACAGATAGAAGAGCGCCGTGATCAGGCTGAACAGCACGAACACTTCGTACAGGTTCGAGATGGGAATATGGCCGACATCCGCGCCGATCAGATACGACTCGTACCACCGCACCATCAGTCCCACGAAGCCCATCAGGACAGCGGCCCAGGTCATCTTCGAGCCGATCGCGGCGCCTGTCGGCGAGCGCGACAAAAGGCCAATCCAGTAGAACAGGGTGGCGAGCACGAAGAGCGCGCTCATCCACAGGATGGCCGACTGGCTCGACAGGAAATACTTGAGGAGGAACGCACTGTCGGCACGGGTCAGGTCGCCGTGATAGAGCTGGATCGAGAACAGCGACAGCACGGCAATAGCCGCGATCAGCAGCCGCGCCGGCTTCCAGCGCCAGCCGAGGACGACGAAAACCGGCACCGCGCATACCAGCACCAGTTTGTCGTAGTAGTTCATGAACGGGTGATAGCGCGACAGCGCGAACCCCGCGCCCGCGACCATCGCCAGCGCAAACAGCCAGTCTACGGCGCCGAGGCGCTTCAGGAACGGTCGCTCGTCGAAGAGCGCGGCGTCGAACGCTGGATTGGCGGGCGCATGCTTGCGCGAGGAGGAGGGGGAAACCTGAGACAAGTCCATGATCTTACCGGGTCGAATCCTGTGAGCCTGCCGACTTGCGCGCGCCGGAAGAGCCGGCGGCGTCGGATGCATCGGTGGGTTTGACGCCCAGCACGGCGCCGACTGAGTCGCGCGTCTGGGCAAATTCCTTCTCGAAATCGAGAGTTTTGCGGGCGCTCGACATTGCCATCACGACATTCACGCCGTGCTCAGTATCTTTGAGCCAGAACCACAGGCGCCGTTCACGGACGTAGAACATCGAGAAGATGCCCAATACGAGGAGCAGGCTGCCAAGATACACGACTTTTTTGCCGGGCGCGCGCGCGAGCTGGAATACTGAAGCCTGGATCTGCTTGAACGAATCAAGCTGCAGATAGACCGGCGATCCGTACAGAAAGCTGTCCGAAAGCGCATTGATCGCGCTTTGTACGAAACGGCTGTTGTTCGCATCGGCCTTGACGTCGGCTTCGCCGGCCTGTTCGCGGGAAAGTTGCCACACGTCCCACATCGAGCCTTCCAGCATGCGCAACAGCAGCCCCGCGGCCTTTTCCTGCTCGCCCTTCGGCACGGAATGATCGATAAAGCCGGCGATCGCCTGGAAGCCACCGATCACCTGTCCGTTCGGCGCCTTGCCGTTCGCGTCGTCCGCACCCGAAAAGAGGGTCAGGACGCGCGATGCGCTTTCTTCAAGATGCTGCTGCAGTTCCTGATTCGAGCCGGGCACCGAACGCAGCGCGAAGCGATGCGCGGCTTCGGAACGGATGGCCGGGTTTTCGAGCGCCGCGCGCAGGTTCATCCACTCCTTGACCGTGCCGCCGGCGTCGGCGGGAATGCGCAGGTAGCGGAACGGATCGTCAGGATTCAGACGCATGCCGGCGAGGAACATGCGCTCGCCGTTTACGTCGACGGGCAGCATGTAGTTGTTGTACTCGCGCGCCTGACCGTCCTTGCCACGCACCTTGTACTGGACCGACGGGCCGACGTTATGCAGATTGACCGGCTTCGACGTCTTCGCGCCAGAACCGAGACGCTCGTCGAACGCTTCCTTGAGCGAGCGGTGCGCGGCGACGCCGCGCGCATCTGTCGCACCGTTGCCGTTCGATGTGTTTTCGACGTTGATCGCGCGGAAATCTGTAAATTCGATCGTTTCGCCATCCGCCCCCGGAATCGACGCCGTGAGTGGTGCCGTGCCCCCAATCGGTCCGCCGAACGGCGTGGTCTTCGTGGTATCGCCGGTCATCGGGAACGCGGTCATCTGCATCTGCGAGCCGCCGTCCTGGAAGCTCGACTGGAAGATCGACACGCCATCGTATTCAAACGGTTTGTTCACCTCGACCCGCGCCGGCACCCGTGCGCCCGTCTTGTGGTCGATCACGACGATATCGCTCGCGAAGAGCTTCGGCATGCCGGTCGAGTAGTAATCGACGATGAACTTCTTCAGCTCGATCGAGAACGGCAGATCCTGAATGAGCGAGCCGTCTGGCTGGTTCAGGATCGCCGTCGACACATGCTGGCCTTCCGGCACCCACGCATAACCGCGGAACGTCGGATTCGACTGCGAGAGCCGATGCTCTTCTGGAATGTCGTTGATGACGGTATTGCTGCGGATCGGCGTCTTGTCGAAGAGCCACATCTGCAGCTTGATCGGCAGATTGCTGTCGAGCAGTCCGCCGATACAGATCACGACAATGGCAACGTGCGCGGAGATGTAGCCGAGCTTCGTCATCGCACCGCGCTTGGCTGCGATCAGCGTCGCGCCTTCGGTCTCGCGCACAACGAATTTGTAGCCGAGCTTGCCGGACAGTTTCGCGAGCAGCGCGGCGGTCTGCGCGCGCGTGCCATGCACGGCGAATTCGCCCTTGTGATGGAACGCCCGCAGGCTGCCTTCGCGGACCTTGTCCTTCCAGCTCTTCATGTCGGCGATCATCTTCGGCGCGTTGCGGATCACGCACAGCGAGATCGATACGATCAGAAAGCCGAGGATCAGCATGAACCACCACGCGCTGTACACGGTGTACAGACTCAGCGAGCGGAAGATGTCTGCCCAGAACGGGCCGAACTGGTTGACGTAATTGGGATACGGATCGTCCTGCGTGAGGACCGTACCGATGATGCTCGCGATCGACAGAACGACGAGCAGTGCGATCGCAAAGCGCATCGAACTCAGCAACTCGACCGCACGACGCGTCGCGCGCTGACCCGACTTCAACTCCAGACCCGATGTGGTAACGCTCATTCATACTCCGACTGAACAGCAAAAAAGGGTGAAGGGCGATCGCCACGAGACGATGCCCCCACCCTTTTCTTGTTTTTCACCGGCCTCGACGGGCCGGTTGTACCTGCAAGCGGGCCGCTTGTTAATGCAGACCCGCGATGTAATCCGCTACTGCCTTGATCTCGCTATCCGACAAACGGTTCGCGATGGTGTGCATCGCCTCGTTGTTGTTGCGAGCGCCAGGCCCCTGCGTGAACGCGGTCAGCTGCGCCACGATGTAATCCGCCCACTGCCCCGACAGACGTGGATACTGCGACGGAATGCCCTGGCCTGTAGGACCGTGGCAGCTCGCGCACGCCGGAATGCCCTTGTCGGCAATTCCACCGCGATAGATCTTCTGCCCGAGCGGAACCGTGTTCTTGTTATGCGCGTAGCCGGGCTTTGGCACCTGCGTCGCGAAATACGCGGCTACGTTGATCATGTCCTGATCGGACAGCGCGGCAGCCATGCCCGCCATGATCGCATTGTTACGCGCCGGCTGCTTTGCACCGGGCTGCGTCTTGAAATCCTTGAGCTGCTTGACGAGGTACTCGGGGTGTTGACCAGCCAGCTTCGGATATGCGCCGCCAGCACTATTGCCGTCCGCACCGTGGCACGAAGCGCAAACCTGCGCTGCAATTGCCTGCCCCCGATTCACGTCCGGCTTTGCCGGATCCGCTGCTCTTGCCTCGACCACCCAACCTGAAAGACCTGCCGCAACTTGAAGCACCATCAGAGACTTGAACAGTCGATTCATTCGCACACCCTGTTTCGTCTTGTGGGAATTAGAGGTTCTGCAAAATACGACGGTGATGCTTTTACTGCGATTCTTTACTGTCGAGGCCATTGCCTGTAAGGCACGCTCCTTGCCTCGCCGGTCTTCAGTAAACCGCCGTATTGTACAATAACTCGCTAATCGCGAAGACGCCAGTCGGGCTTGTCCCGTCCCCACTCCGGGCTACCGGGCGTCTCACATCCTGGTTCCCCCATGTCCTTCCTGCTACACCAAGCCCGTTTTTTCACGACAGTGAATCACCTGCGTGATCTGCCGGCCACGTCTCAACCCGAAGTCGCCTTTGCCGGGCGCTCCAATGCAGGGAAGTCGACCGCGATCAACCTGCTGTGCAACCAGAAGCGGCTGGCCTTCGCCAGCAAGACACCCGGGCGCACGCAGCATATCAACTACTTCTCCGTGGGCCCCGCTGACGAGCCCGTCGCGCATCTCGTCGACCTGCCGGGCTACGGCTACGCCGAAGTGCCGGGCGCCGCGAAGGCCCACTGGGAAGCGCTGCTGTCGTCGTACCTGCAGTCGCGCGCGCAGCTGCGCGGCATGATCCTGATGATGGATTCGCGCCGTCCGCTCACCGATCTGGATCGTCGGATGATCGAATGGTTTGCGCCCACCGGCAAGCCGATCCACACGCTGCTCACGAAGTGCGACAAATTGACGCGCCAGGAAAGCGTCAACGCCTTGCGTTCGACTCAGAAAGGGCTCGCCGAGTACCGTGCAGCGGGTTACCAGGGTGAATTGACCGTGCAACTTTTTTCGGCGCTCAAGCGCGTCGGGTTGGATGAAGCACACGTACTGCTCGAAAGCTGGCTGATTCCAGCCGCGAGCGAAGGCGAAGCCCCGGCGGCGTAAGCCGTACCGTATTGGCCCGCCCACGTTTCGGCCGCCCATAAAAAAACCCGCCGCTAGAGACGGCGGGTCAAACAGCCTAATCGAAAAACGACAGGCACCCGCTCAGGGAGGAGAAGCGGGGAGGTCAGCGCATGGCGCCTTGCTCGATCGGTATGATATACCATTGTCTCAAAAAGGTTTGGCAACGCCGTGGGCAGGCATTTTTCGATATTCTCCACGCACGATACTGACATGAGCTTCTATCCGCATCACCGTCCGCGCCGCATGCGCCGTGACGACTTTTCGCGCCGTCTGATGCGCGAAAACATTCTCACCACCAATGATCTGATCTACCCGGTTTTCGTCGTCGAAGGCACAAACGTGCGGCAAGCCGTAGCGTCTATGCCTGGCGTCGAGCGTGTTTCGGTGGATTTGCTGATGGGCGTCGCCGAGCAGTGTGTCGAGCTCGGCGTGCCTGTGATCTCGCTGTTCCCGGCGATCGAACCCTCGTTGATGACGCCCGACGGGCGCGAGGCGACGAACGCAGCCGGGCTGATTCCGCGCGCGATCCGCGAACTGAAGAAGCGTTTCCCCGATCTTGGCGTGCTGGCCGACGTCGCGCTCGATCCGTACACGAGCCACGGGCAGGACGGCGTGCTCGACGAAACGGGTTACGTGATCAACGACCAGACGGTCGAAATCCTGCTGGAGCAGGCCCGCGCGCAGGCCGAGGCGGGTGTCGACATCGTCGCGCCGTCGGACATGATGGACGGCCGGATCGGCGCGATCCGCGAAATGCTCGAGAGCGAGGATCACATCCATACGCGGATCATGGCGTACGCAGCGAAGTTCGCTTCGGCGTTCTACGGCCCGTTCCGCGATGCCGTCGGTTCGGCGACGAACCTCGGCAAGAGCAACAAGATGCAGTATCAGATGGACCCGGCGAATTCCGACGAAGCCCTGCGCGAAGTGCGCATGGACATCGAGGAAGGCGCGGACATGGTGATGGTGAAGCCTGGGATGCCGTATCTCGACATCGTGCGTCGCGTGAAAGACGAGTTCCGGTTTCCGACATACGTGTATCAGGTGAGCGGCGAGTACGCGATGCTGAAGGCGGCGGCGCAAAACGGCTGGCTCGATCACGACAAGGCGATGATGGAATCGCTGCTGGCGTTCAGACGCGCCGGTGCAGATGGCGTGCTGACGTACTTCGCGCTCGATGCGGCGCGGATCTTGAGGTCGCAGAAGTAGGCGGTTTCAGCTGCACTGGAGCGGCCTTCATGTATGTAAAAAGCGCTTCGCGGCTGCGAAGCGCTTTTTTTTAGCCTTTCAGCCTGGATGACGGGTGCCGGCGGTTATGGATGTAGCGCGGTTGCATCGGCGACACGCCTCGCTAATCTTGCCGACGCACGCGCCCGCGTCCCCGCGTCGCATGGATTCGCTACGACTTCGCTGCCGCGGCACGCTCCAGACTGCGCAGGAACACGTCCGCCGACTCATAGCCGACGACTCGCAGCACTTCGTTACCACCTTGATCGAAGAAGATGATCCCGGGCGGGCCGAACAGCTTGAAGCGCTTGAGCAGCGTCTGGTCGTCGGGATTGTTGGCAGTCACGTCGGCGCGCAGCAGATTGAGCTGCTGTAGCCTCGCATGGACGCGCGGGTCGCTGAACGTGAACTTCTCCATCTCCTTGCAACTGACACACCAATCGGCATAGAAATCGAGCATCGCGGGCTGGGCAGCGGTTTTGACTGCCTGATCCAGCTGCTCCGATGACCGTACAGGTGCGAATGCCAACTGGCCTGCGGCGGCACCCGCAACCGGTGCGCCGCCGCGCGCTGCAAGCACCGCGAGCGGACGCAACGGATCGGTCGATCCGGCTGCGAGCCCCACCAGCAAGACGGCAGCCCAGATTGTCAACGCCGCGCCCACGCCGCGGCCAAGCCGACGCCACACCGAATTGCCACCCGCAGCCGGCGTGAACAGCCCCAGCGCAGCTGCGGCGATCAACAACCAGAGCGCACCCAGCAACATCTGTATGCTGGCGTCGAGCACCGGCCAGACGATCCATAAGGCGGCCGCCAGCAATACGACCCCGAAAAACACCTTCACGCCATCCATCCACACGCCCGCGCGAGGCAGCAGTGTTCCGGCGCCAAGACCGATGATCAGCAGCGGCACGCCGAGGCCGATTCCCATCGAAAACAGCGCGGCGCCACCCAGCAGCGCGTTGCCCGTGTGCGCGATAAACGCGAGAACGGCGAAGAGCGGTGCCGTCATGCACGCGCCCACCACCAGTGCGGACAGCGCACCCATGCCTGCCACGGCGGCGAATTTGCCACCGGAAGGGCCTTGCGAAACACGTGTGGCGCCGTTCTGCCAGCGCTGCGGCAACGCGATATCGAAACCGGCGATCAACGTCAGGGCGAAGACAGCCAGCAGGACGCCAAATGCGCCGAGCACCCACGGGTTCTGAAGCCACGCGCCGAGGCCCTGCCCGACGAGCGCCGCAGCGATGCCCAGCGCGGTATAGACGAGCGCCATACCGACCACATACGCCAGCGACAGCGAGAATCCGCGCGCCCGCGTCACCCGCGCGCCCTCACCAATGATGATCGCCGACAGAATCGGGATCATCGGATACGAACACGGCAACAGGCTCAACACGACGCCCGCAACAAAATACAGGCCGACGATCGCGAAAAAGCCGCCGCCCTGAAGCAGTGACGCTGCGTAGTCGGCGCTGGTCGCCCGCTCGTACCACGACGTCTCACTGCCCTGGACCTGCTGCGAAGGCTGGGAGGCCCCCGCCCCCGCCGTAGCGGCTCCCGCCGTACCACCTGTGCCCGCCGCCTGCAGGGCCGCACCTTTCACGTGATAGACGCGCTCCATTGGCGGATAGCAGATGCCGGCGTCGGCACATCCCTGCGACGTCACCGCAATGTCGAACCCGCTTGCCGCTGACTTCACGGGAACGCGGATCGTCAAATCGCCCCGATACGTTTCGACGTTCTTCTGGAATGTCTCATCGAACTTGACGTGGCCCGCGGGGTAAACAGGTTCGCCGAGACTGGCTGTACCGTTGCGGGTCGAGAACGCAAAGCGCTCGCGGTACATGTAGTAACCATCGGCGACCTTGTAGTGCACGTCGACTTCGCCGGGCTGTTCGGTGGCGCTGAATTTGAAGGCCACGTCGGGATCGAGGAAATCGTCCGCGGCGACAGCCGGCCGTCCAAATGCCACGACGAACAGCAATAGCAACGACATGGCGACGGCGCGCAACGGACCGCGCGCGAGTCGGTTGGAACAGTTAAACATGTAGAGTGCGTTGAGTTTCAGCATTGACCCATTGACCGTAAGCCGCCGATGCAGTGACTTGCCACGAAAGGATTTCGGGGATGTCGTACGGATGATGAGTTTGAATGTATTGCTCGAGTTCCAGCGCCCTCGCGACGCTCGTCTTGAAGAGCAACTGGATCTCTTCGGCAGATTCGATCGAGTTCTGCCAGTGGTAGCTGGAGCGCACCGCGCCAAGTTGCGTCACGCACGCGGCGAGGCGCGCGTTCAGCACGCCCGACGCGAGTTTATCCGCCGATTCCGCGTCGGGCGCCGTCGTCAGCATCAAGGTCACGATTGCGCTCACAGCGTGCTCCAACAGGCAGGTGTCTCGATCGCGCTATCGTATCACCGCGACCCATAACCTCGCTGAACGCGCCCAACGCGGCATTCGGTCGCACAAATCGGCATAGGGGACGGCCATGAGGCCGTACCCCTGCCACACCACCCGGCATGCGGGTCCGCACCGGGCGGTTCGGGAAGTT
>NZ_CAJQZB010000043.1:0-53327 GCF_907164545.1 Paraburkholderia gardini
ACGACTAAGTCGAAGCCAGACCGCCCCTTTGAACGACCGCTTCCCGGTGACCAATCTGGGAATCCGAATGGCGAATATGGGTCGGCTACGGAAGTTCGGTTCGACAGGTGGCTACCCGATAGCCGGCCGCGGGCGTACTTCCGGGTTCGGCCAGGAACGGCCAGCAGGAAGCTTGTCGGCAACGATCCGCGCTCTTCAGGACCTTCGTTGCAGCGGTGCAGCAGTGCAGCACGGCAGCCCGGTGTACTGCCATTCAGGCAAGCCGCAAACCTACACAGACTCAAACGGCCCTGAGCCCTGGCTGGCCATCATCGTGATCCATTGCTCAAATGCCACGACGGCGTCATCGCCGGTGCGATCTGCGTTGATCACCAGCGCGTAGTCGGGGGCGCGCCACGTTGGCGCTGCAATCGGGCACACCAGGCGGCCCGCGGCGACGTCGCGCCCAATCAGCGGCAGCGAGGCGAGCGTCACACCCAGACCCTCCACGGCGGCGGCAAGCTGGAGATAGGCGTGTTCGAACTCGACGTGACGGGCAGCCCGCAGATCGGGCGCGCCCGCCTCCCGCAGCCAGCGCGACCACGCTGTGCGTGTACTGGCGGAATGCAACAAGGTGTGGTGGCGCAGATCCGCCACGTCCTGTATCGGGTGCTGGCGCAACAGCGCGGGGCTGCAGGCGGGCAGGCGCACGTCGGCCATCAGCGTGCGCGACACGAGGCCCGCACCCTGTTCGTGCCCGGAGCGCACCCCAATGTCGAAGGCGTCGCCGATATAGCGCAACTTGCGCGATGTGGTCGACACCCGCACGTCGATGCCGGGATAACGCGCCTGAAAGCCGGCCAGACGCGGCAGCAGCCAGCACAACGCAAAACTGGCCAGCACGTTCACGCGGACGGTGCCCGATACGCGGCGCGTGAATTCATCATGGCGCAGTCGCGCCGCCCCGGTCGCGAGACGCTCGAAGGCGTTGCTCACATCGTTGAGCAATGCTGCGCCCTCATCGGTGAGTAAAACGCCGCGCGCGCGGCGCTCGAATAGCGGTACGCCAAACCAGTCTTCCAGCAGCCTGATCTGTTTTCCGACAGCCCAATGGGTGACGTGCAAATCGGCCGCGGCGGCGGCAAAACTGCCATGCCGGGCCACCGCCTCGAAATTGCGCAGCGCGTTGAGTGGCGGCAGCTTGCTCCAGTCTTTTTCCACGCCTGTGTCCCTACCCATGATGTGACTTTTTTTCTCTGCTGACCCGATATTACGTCAATTGAAGCATGGTGCAGTGGGTCATAAAATTGCCATCCGGGAATGCGCGAAAGCGCCAGACGTCCGCCACTCCGGCCCGCGCCTCGTAACCAGAGGGAGTTTTATGCGCTTCACCCCGTTTTCCCTGCCGCCTCGTGTAGCCAGCCGGTCCGGCCGGCCGGCTTCCCCGGCGCGCTCCCGCGTGTTGTGGCTCTCCTGTGTCGCGCATGCACTGCACGACGGCTACACAGACATGATCTATGTCCTGCTGCCGGTGTGGCAGACGGACTTCGGTCTGAGCTATGGCGCTCTCGCCATGCTACGCGGCATCTATGCGGGCACGATGGCCAGCCTGCAACTGCCTGCCGGGCGCCTGGCGCAGCGCCTGGGCAGCCGGGCCACGCTGGTCCTGGGTACGCTGCTGGCCGCGTCTGGTTATGCGCTGGCGGGGATGTCGGGCAGCCTGTTGGGCCTGTGCGTGGCGTTGACGATATCAGGCAGCGGCTCCAGCACCCAGCATCCGGTCGCCTCGGGCGCGGTGTCCCGTGCCTACGGGCGTAATGCCAGGGGGCCGTTGAGTATCTACAACTTCTCCGGCGACCTCGGCAAATCCGCACTGCCGGCGGCCATTTCGCTGCTGGTGACCCTGATGCCGTGGCGCCATGCGCTGTGGATGGTGTCCACTCTGGGCTTCGTGGTTGCGGCAGCGATTGCACTATTTCTCCCTTCCATACCGCGCAACGCGCACGCTGCCGAGGAGCCGTCCGTCCCCCGTCGCGGCACCGCGGGTACGGGTTTTTCGCTGCTGTTCATGATCGGCGTGCTCGATACCGGCGTACGCATGGGACTGTTGACCTTCCTGCCGTTCCTGCTCAGGGCAAAAGGCGTCTCGTCACCGATGATGGGATCGGCGCTGGCACTGGTTTTTATCGGTGGCGCCGCCGGCAAGTTCGCCTGCGGCTGGCTGGGCGCACGCATGGGGGTAACTGGCACGGTGCTGGTAACGGAGGGCGGCACAGCGGCCTTGATCATCGCCGTGATGTTCTGCCCGCTGCCGCTCACCATGGTGCTGCTGCCGCTGCTGGGCGTGATGCTCAACGGCACCTCTACCGTGCTGTATGGGACGGTGCCGGAACTGACATCCGTTGAGGGTACCGAGCGGGCATTCGCGCTGTTTTATACCGGCACAATAGCTTCGGGGGCGGTCTCGCCGGTGATCTATGGCTTTCTCGGCGACTGGATCGGCATACATGGCGCTACCTTTGCCACGGCTCTTACCGCCGTCGCCATCTTCCCGCTGGCAATTGCACTGCGCTCGTATCTGGCACCCGGAGAGAGAACGCAAGCGTAGGCCGGACGACCCTCCAAAATCGTTTTCGGTCAGCGCCGTGAGGGCATTCAGTCCTTGCAGTGCATGTCCTGCCTTGGCACAACAATGATCACCGGGTATGTTCCCCGGTCGAGCTCCACGCGCGCGACCACGGATATCGTCGCGCTGTCCATGTCGTCATACACGCTGGCCTGTTCATGGCTAAGGCTTGTGATGCCGGTACAGGCAGACGCGCGACCCTCGTCGGAAATGTGGCATTGGATCGGGTTGTCCGCAAGGTACCGATATTTGTCCCTGTCGGGGGTCGCAAGGTATTCACGAATGCTCTGCGCCGATCCACCGACGCCAGTGACATACCCCATCGAGCACTGCTGCCTGGATGGATCGCTGCCCCCGGATGTCTGAGCGTTCGCGGTCGCGACGACTGTTGCGAGTGTCAATGCAAGGAGATATTTCATGGCGCTGGTCACGGTTGCCGGATCGAAGTGCCGAATTGTAAAGGCACCCGGCCCATGGGGTCTGACAAACGCACGCGTAACCGGTCGCTTTTTAGAGCGGCACGCCAAAGATCGATGTCTTCGCAGGAACGCGCGCTAACCGGCGTCTTGCGGTGACAGGTTCACATCGACGGCAGTAACTGCGGCCTTCGGGACCCGGTGATCAGGCCTCGGCCCACTCTGCTTGTTGCGCTTGGCGTCGTACATCGCGGTATCTGCCAGGCGGAGTACTGCGTCGATATCGGTGTCCCCGGCACTCGCATGCGCGATGCCAATGCTCGCCCCTATCGTAATCGCGAGCGTCGGCGAGAGTTCGAATGGCTGTTCAAGCGCGCGTGCAATAGCCGCCGCCAGTTCTTGCGGCGCCTCGCGGTCCGCGAACGCGTCGACGATCACAAATTCGTCTCCGCCCATACGCGCAACCAGCGCGTGCTGGCTTGCGAGTGCGCGCAGGCGCGTCGCGACCTGAATCAACAGCATGTCGCCTGCGTCGTGTCCGTAAGCATCGTTGACCGGCTTGAAGCCATCGAGATCGAGATAGAGGAACGTCATACCCGCCCTGACGGGCGGTGTGCCGCGCGGATCCGTGGCCTTGAACAGGCCTTCGCGGTTGAGCAGTCCGGTGAGCGCATCGTGACGTGCACGGTGACTGTTTTCGCGCTCGGCTTTCATCGTTGAGATGAGCATGCCGTTCAATCGCTGCGCGGCGACACTCATCGCAAACATATAAAACGGAATCTGTAGAAGCGTCAGAAGAAGCACGGGTTCGTCTGCAAGTAGCGCCCCGATACAGCACGGCCCCAGTGAAAAAAAGATCATCACCGCGACGAGACGTGGCGCGGCGAAGTTGCGAAAACAAATGCCGCCGACCATTGCGGCCGCGGAAAGGAACGAAAGCGTTGCGGCAACCCAGTCGCCACTGATCACGCTAACGAATGCACCATAGCCGACCGTGGCGCCCCAAAGCGGAGCCAGCAGGATGTAGAGGTCCGTTGGCGTCGTCCAGGCTTGCGCCGCGCGACGTCGCGAAATGAAGAGCACACATAACCGGGCCGCGCAAACCACGATTTCCGCGACGAGCCACAGGCGGAAAAGCAAGGTCGGATGTCGATACGCGAGGACCCCTGCAACCGCGATCGTATTAAGCACACCGCCGAAGAAAATGGGTAGTGTTCCGAAAAGTGTGCCAACCAGTGCGACGCGAATCTCGAGTGGTGTCTCCTGACCTGGCGCGGCCAGCCATTTCGCCAGCCGGCCGTGCGGCAAGGAATAGTTGTTGTGGATGCTTTGCATGAGCAACACCTTTTTGCGGGCCAGCGCCCGACCCTGGTCGCGAGGCGACGATAGTCAAAGGGGTAATAACAGGTGTCGGCAACCCTGCGACGCGGTTTAAGAGCAGCGTTTCCCCCGAACACGCTGCTGCGCCGTCTTTATCCGGGCGCCTGGTCAACACGGACAGGTTGAGCCGACCGGCAGAGCCCTTGACAGTGTCGTCCTGAACTTGAGTTTATCAGGCTTCCTCGTGAGTTCGGCGGGATGGTCTCCGCCAGAAACGCGTCCCTCACGCGCATATCAGCGTTGCTCCGCTATCGTCCCGCGGCGCTCGCCGTCCATGCCCGGGCACCGCCGGATATCCCTCGCAACTCGCGGTTAATGTGTCTCCTTCGCACGATGCAACGCAATGCCGACGATCACGAGTCCGATACCCGTCAGGTCATGCAACGTCGGTTTTTGCGCCAGCACCAGAAAGCCGATGGCAGTCGCGGTAGCGGGCAGGATCGAAAGCAGCAGTGCAAAGGTCGCGCGGGCAAGCCGTGCCATCGCCAGCTGATCGGTGACGTACGGAATCACCGATGACGAAATGCCGACGCCGATTGCCGCGGCCAGCAGGCCGAAATCCCTGAACGCGGGGAGAGCCTCGTGAATGCCGAAGGGCAGCGCGGCAATCATCGCAATCAGCATCGACAACCCCAGGCGATCGATCCCGCCCTCACCCGAGATTCGATGCCCGAGCACGATATAGACGATGAACAGCGCACAATTCGCAAACGCGTACAGGTAAGCGAGCGGAGCGCCCGCAATGCGGACGTCGGTCAGAATATAAACGCCCGCGCCGGCGACAATCAACGCCGCGACATTGCGAGCGGACCTTGCGCCGAATGCAGCCAGTCCGATCGGTCCGAGGAATTCGATCGCCCCGACCGTGCCGAGCGGCAGCGCATTGATGGCGAGATAGAAAAGCGAATTCATCGCCGCTAACACCGCACCGAGCGATACGACGAGCCAGCGCTCCTGCCCGGTGAGTTTCGCGAAATAGCGCCACGGCCGTCGCCAGATCGCAAAGACGATTGCCGCGCTCGTGATGCGCAGCCAGGCGACGCCGAGCGGTGCGATGTGCGCGAACAACATCACTGCGAACGACGGGCCGAGGTAGTGAAACACCGCGCTGATGACGAACCACGCGTGTGGCGGCACCCGCTCTGCGATGACGCTCCTGGCATGCGGCAATGGTCTCCGGTCCATACGCCCATGCTACGCATGTCGCCTATACTTCGACATACGGAATGGAAGGTGACGCCAGCTATTTTCTTTCGAAATAGAGGCTCGCATGGCATCTGACTTTAGCGAACAACCGGATATCGGCGACGCGACCAACGTCGCAATTCTGAAGGCGCTCAGCGCCGATCCCCGAATCAGCACGGCGGAACTGGCGCGCAAGATCGGTATGTCGGGTCCGGCGGTGCGTGAACGGGTCAGCCGTCTCGAGGAAACGGGCGTGATACGCGGTTACCGCGTCGATATCGATCCCAGAGCGTTAGGGTACGCAGTCACTGCTTTCGTGCGCGTGCGCCCGATGCTTGGGCAACTGCCGAAAGTGATCAGGCTCGCGCAGGAAACACCCGAAGTGATCGAGTGTCACCGCATCACCGGTGAGGACTGTTTCATGATGAAGCTGTGCATCAGAAGCATCGACACGCTCGATACGGTGCTGGACGCATTTCTCGCGTACGGCCAGACCACAACATCGATCATTCAGTCCACACCCGTTGCCTTACGTACACCGCCGCTGCGCGGTCCAACATGACGACGCATACGTTCGCGCAAGTCATCTGCTGGTTATTGGCGATCGCACACCGCTTCCGGTGCAAACCACATCGAGGGCGATCTTTCGATGGACGTGCTGAGCCGTCGCGTCGCCCGGCGGCCCGAAAACATTCGTGCGCCTTGCATCAGAGCGTAAACACAGTCCGCGCGGACGCTTCACCGGTCCATGCGCTTTCGACCTCGGTCAGCGGCACGGCGTCGGCTTCGATCGACAATCCGCTGCTCACGACTGCCTTCAGCAGTTCGCCAATCGCGCCGAGCAGCCGCTCGTTCGACACGCTGCCAAGCCCGGTGCCCATCATCTCCAGCCCCGAACTGCGTAGCGCCGAAGCCGGAACATTGATCGTGTTGCCAGCAAGCGACCCGATCTGCACGAAGCGTATACGCGGTTCGGCTTCGCCGCTGTGTCCGCCCACGGCGCCCAGCAGACTTTCCGCCGACGGCCCGTACAGGTAATCCAGGATCACGTTCACGCGATGACCGTGAATGGCGTCGCGGAACGTTTCGGTCAGCGCGCTGGCGGGCGCATCGAGCGGAATCAGCACGTCGGCGCCCAGTGCGGCAAGGCCTTCGATACTCTTCGCGTTGCGCCCCGTCACGATCACCTTGTTCGCGCCGAGATGCCGCGCGATCTGGATCGCCAGCCGGCCGGAGACGCCGGTCGCGCCGTTGATCAGCACGTTCTCGCCGCGCTGGAAATGCGCGCGTTCGGTCAGCGCGGCCCACGACGACATGCCCGGATTGCCGATCGCCGCGGCCGTGACGTCATCGACGTCGTCCGGCACCGGCACGCAGTACGTCGTCTTCACGACCGTCGTTTGCGCCATCGCGCCGAATGGCCCGCGTGGAAACGCGAAGTACACACGCCGCCCGTCCGGCAGCAGCCCCACGCCATCGACGCCCGGCACGAGCGGTAGCGTTTTGCCGCTGCTGTAGTGGCGCCCGGATGCCTGGCTCTTCACGAGCTGGCTGAGCGCCGCCGCACGGACCTGCACGAGCGTCTCGCCCGCTTCGGCAACCGGACCGGCAAAGTCGCCGTAACGCGGCGATGCGTTGAAATCGTGAACTATCGCAGCTTTCATTTCAGGCTCCCGGATTCGAACGACGACCGTACGGTCTTGCGTCCACGTCAAATGGACCGACTCAGCATTCTACGGATGTCCGCGCCGGCGCGCCGGAAGGCGACGGATGGACTCTGACCGGGGTGTATCGCAGCGAAACGGGATTGTGCCGACGCATCGTCGAGTTAAAAAGTGTCGGGGTGACTGGCGGAGAAGCGGAAACAAAAACCGCCCGGGCGCCCGTAACTCGCAAAGGGCACCCGGGCGGTTCAGGCTTCCGTGAACATGGAAGTCACTTTCAGCGCATCGCTTATTTCGCGGGCTGGATCTTCGGCGAAACCCACTCGTTTTTCAGCAGCGCGGGTTTCGGCCAGTAGTAGCGCATCGCGACCATGAACTTGCCTTGCGGCGCGGGCAGCCAGTTCGCTTCCTTGTCCTTGCCCGGCGATTCGTTCTGGATGTAGATCGTATATCCGCCGTCCGGATCGGTCTTCAGTTCGGGCAGCATCGGCGAATTGATCAGATAGCGGTTGAGCGGATTCTTGACCAGCAATTGTTCCGGCACGTTGTACATTGTCATCGACCAGAACGCGTTGACAGGCGGCAGATGACCCTTCGCGAAATGCAGCGTGTAATGCTTGCTGCCATCCAGCGGTTGACCGGTCGCGTCTTTCTCCAGAATCGGATACAGCGCTTCGTCACGCGAATTCGCGCCGATGCCGACCTGCGTGCCCGTGGCGCGTGCCACATAGTCGTTCTTCAGAAACTTGCGCGAACCGAACAGCGTGTCGCTCCGGCCGGCAAGCGAAGCACGACGTGCATCGATCGCCTTCTGCCCGTCTTCCATGCCCGCCTTCAGCGCCGCCTGCGTGGCAGGCGAAAACGCGGACACGTCGAACGTTTTACCAGGAACGATCCCGATCTGCTCGAAGCGATGACGCAACGCGGCTTCCGCTGGATTCACCGGTGCGAACTGCAACACGAACGCGAGCTGGTTGAAGAATTCGGGCGACGTGTGTTCCGCGCCCGGCGGCAGGGGCTTGATCCAGTCGATGGCGGGTGCCGGTTGCGGTGCGGGTTGACCTTCGAACGCCGAGAGCGGCTCGATCCTGTAGCCGGCCTGGATCTTCTTCACATTGTCGAGATCGGCGGGATTGAAGAGCTGCGTTCGGCCCACCACGTTCACCATGTCGGTTTCCGAATGGATGACCTTGCTGATGCCCTTCGGTGTCGCCCCCTTCCAGCCGGGGCCCGCGATCAGGTAGTGCCCGCCCTGGTTACCCGTTGTGCGGCTGCCGATGTAGTCGAAGTTGAACGTATACATATCCATCAGCTGGAATACGAAGTACCGGTTCTTCTCCATCGGCGGAATCGTGATGACGACCGGCTCCGCGCGCAGGTCCAGCCCGGCGAACGAGTACGGCGTATCGGAATTGGGTGTGACGAACGCAGTGTCTTCAGGTGTGAAGACACGCGCGATATTCAGGATCGAATTGAACGGCCCCTTGTACTGCGACCCGGTCCTGTCGACGGAGAACGCGTACATCGTCCGGTACATATCGACCATCGGCGTGCCGAAAATATAGGCTTCCTTTGCGATGGTCTCGATCTGGGCCGGTTTCAATGCAGCCGCGCCCGCGGAAGGTTGTGACGCGCTATCGCCGGTCGCGGCCTGGGCCGCGGCGGTAAACGTCATTGCAACGGGTAACAGCAGCGAGAGACATACGATCTTCTTTTTGAGCATGGAAAATCCTGTGTGAACCTGAAGATGACCGCGTCGACGGTGTTCGCGGGTCGACACATTCTAGCGCGCGGATGCGCGCCTGCGATCAACGGATCCACACTGCGGGAATCGGGCATGACATCGCGCAGAAATGACGCAAGGAACCGCCTCCGCCCGAACGCGCGGAGCGTTCAGCCTGCCAGCTTCCTGAACGTTTCCAGCACGGCATCGCCCTTGAACGGCTTCACGATCCAGCCCTTCACGCCCGCCGCCTTGCCGCGCTCCTTCATCGCGGGGCTGCTTTCCGTGGTCAGCATGATCACGTTCACAGCATGATTCGCAAGTTCGCCGCGGATCTTCTCGACCATCGTCAGGCCGTCCATGTTCGGCATGTTGACATCGCTGATCACGAGCCGGATGCCCGGGCTTGCCTTCAGGCGCGCGAGGCCGTCCTTGCCGTCGACGGCCGTATCGACGTCGAGGCCGTTCTTGCGCAGAAAACCGGCGACCTCGTCGCGCACCGTGCCCGAGTCGTCCACCACCAGAATTTTCGACATGTTGTTTCCTGTGACGTCAGTTGCAAAATTCAGAACAGTTCGAGTTCGCCGCTGGTTTCCTCGACTGCGTTCACCTCGGCGGTGAAATCCAGCGGCGCGTGCGCGCAGACGCAGACCGTCGCGCCAAGACGGATCGAACCGTTGATCGTGATGGCGAACGATTCGAGGTAACCGGGTTTCAGCTCTTCCAGATAGGGCAGGCAACGCGCGCTCAGCACGTAAGGCGTCGACATGCCGAGGTCCGGAAAGTAGTGCAGCAACGCCTGGTTCATCGCGCCGCTGCAGAGATTGCAGATCTCGAGAAACGTTTCGCGAAACGTCGCGCCCTCTTCGTTCCTCGCGAAGTAATCGCACGTAGTGGCGTCTTCGTCGAAATGCAGCACGAGCAGCATCCGGAAAACGATCGACGAGATCGTCAGAACCACGACGCTTTCCGTGCGTTCAGGCCCGGCGTCGCCCTCGCGGACCGGCACGATTTCGCAACTGTCGCCCGCTTCCATCGGCAGCCGCGCGCGCGCCGCCTTTTGAAAAATGCGCTCGAAACTTTCCCTTGCGTGCTGACTGATCACGTCGGCGCCTGATCGAAGCGGGACTGGAACTGGCTCGCGAGCGTCGCGACGCTGCCCAGCGACGCAGTAATCATTTTCCCGCCGGCCTGGATGTCCTGGAACGTGCCCGTCGTCGTGAGGTCGCTGCGATGCAGGCTGTCGCGATAGCTCTTCGACAGCTCTTCCGAGCGCGCCGCGAGCGCCCGGACTTCGCTCGCCACGACCGCGAAGCCGCGCCCGGCCGTGCCGGCGCGCGCGGCTTCGATCGACGCGTTCAGCGAGACGATCACCACGTGCCTCACGATCGAGGAAAGCTCCTGATTCTTCGCGTGCATGTCCCGGTTCTGCGCCATCAGCGAGATCATCTGTTCGTGCCAGCGCTCGAACGTCGCGCCAAGACTCCTCAGACGCGACGCTTCGCTCGCGATCTGTTGTGCAAGCGCGGCCCATTGATGCCGGTCTTCTGTCGCGGCGTTCATCAAGGCGCGAATGTTTTCCGCCGCGTCGGCCTCGCTCGCGAGTGCCTCGCGCAGCGCGGCCATCTGCGTTTCGAGCTGCTGCTTTTCGTGCGCGGCCTGCTCGATCAATGCATGCTGCGCGGCGCTGGTCTGAGCCAGCGTCTCGATGTGCGCCTGCACTTCGGATCGCTGCCGCGTGCGTGCGTGAGCGCCGTAAAAGCGGTACGCCGCGAACGCGAGTACGCCGCTCACCGCGCCGCCGGCGAGAGCCGCCAGACAATACTGTTCAATCACAACCTGTCCTTCTCTTCTGGATGTCCATCGGGCGATAGGGAAGAAAATCGCGCGACCGGTGCTTCAGTTCAGTCCACGAGCGCGCCGGCCCGCGAAGCGTTGACGTCGCGACGTGCGTCCGTGCCGAGGCTGTCGATCGCCATGTTGTCCGGCAGGCAGACGACCGTCTGAAACTGCCGGAAGTCGGCGCCGTGACGATCGTCGGTGAAACGCAACTCGATGCGGCCGTGTTCGCGAGCGAGGAAATCGCGCACCGCGTCCATGCCGACACCACGCCCCGACACTTCGGTGATCGCGTGAGCGGTCGAAAACCCCGGCCGGAAAATCAGCTGTGCAATGGCGGCGTCGTCCAGTTTCTCGTCGGCGCCGATCCAGCCGCGCCCGATCGCGATGCCCCGGATACGCGCCAGTGCGAGGCCGCGTCCGTCGTCGCTGAGCGTGACCTGAAGCATGTCGTGATCGACGCCGACTTCGATATCGATCGCACCAGCCGCCGGCTTGCCATTCGCGATGCGCTCGTCGCCGTTTTCAATACCGTGGTCGATCGAATTACGCAGCAGGTGCATGAATACGTTTCGCAGCGTGCCGGCGGCCTGGCTGCGCAGGCGGTAGCCGTTGTCGTCGATGCGCACCGCCGGCTCCGCCTTGCCCAGTTCCCGCGCAAGCGATGGCAACGATTCGAGCACGCCCGCGAGCGATTCGCCGACGCTCTCGCTCCCCACCAGACGCAATGTCCGGTGCACCGCATCGCGCATCGCAACCAGCTCGTCGAGACTTGCGACGTTCGCGGTTTCCAGCAGTTGCAGGCTCTCCCGGATGTGCGCGCGATCGACCATCAGATAGTGCTCGACGTGAGCGCTACGCGACGCGCCCTTGCGTCCGAGGCTGACTTCGTTGATCGTCGCGTAGCTTTCGATCGCTTCGCGCACGCGCGCGAGTTCCTGCATCAGGTCGTCCTGATCCCACGCACGATCGGCATCGGCCTGGCGCAGCTCGTGATAGCGCTGTTCCGTTTCGTGCACGACGTTGGTCAGATACTGAAGGTTGTAGGTGCGCGCGTTGCCCTTGATCGTATGCATGTTGCGGAACAGTTCGGCGATCGCCGCACCGTCGGCCTGCGAATGCTTGCGGATGATCCGCTCGTTCTCGCTGACGAAGCCCGCTGAACTCTCGATGAACTGCTGGAATTTCTCCTCGCTCACCGCGAGAATCTCGCCGATCATCTCCAGCCGGCGCTGCTGCTCGCTCGCCTGCGCCGCGAGTTCGCGCAACTCGGTGACGTCGCGCACGCACAGCATCAGACGCACGACCGTATCGCTTTCGTCGGTGATCGCGGACCAGCTGAGATCGAGCGTCTTCTCGCGGCCATCGGGCATGCGTCGTGTGATTTCGTTCACGAGCAGATGCTGGTTGAACGCGAAGTTGATGCAGTCTTCGCCAAGGCACGCATGCGTGGCGGCGTCGATCTGCGAGAGCGCGTCCGCGCCAAGGTCGGTATCGGCGAACACCAGTTCCATCAGGCCGCGACCGGCGATGTCGCGCGTTTCGAAGATCGCTTCCAGATACGCCGAATACTCGGCGTGAATCACCGCGCCATCGACGACCGTCAGAATGCCCTGCTGCATGTTCTGCAACATCGCCTGAATATCGGCGGTTTTCTGCTTGAGCAACGCCGAGCTTTCCTGGATCTTCGCGATCATGCCGTTGAACGCGACGATCGAATGGCCGATCTCGTCCATGCGCCCAACCGGCACGCGACGCGTGAAATCCTGGCTCGAGGCGATCTCGCTCATCATCGCCTGCATACGGCTCAGCGGTCGCGTGATCTGCCGGTACAGCAGTGCGCCGATCAACGTGAGCAGCAATACGGCGATACCCGTCACGATCGCAATCGCCATCGTCGTGGTGGAGAGCGTCGCGTTGAGCGAGGTAATGGCGTCGTCCTTCTCGCGGTTTTTCTCGACGCGCAGCGTTTCGACGATCCCTTCGAGTTCGTCGCGATACTGCGCGACGTTGGCAAACAAGAATGCCTGCGCGAGTTCGTTCTTGCCGGCGGCTTTCATCGTCGCCGTTTCGTTGATCGCCGCGAAGTAATTTTCGACACTGTCGCGCGCCTGTGCGACCAGCCCTTTCTGCGCGTGGCTGGCCGCCGCGCGGTCCTGCAACGCGAGCGCGCGTTGCAGCGAGGCCTGCTTCGTTTTGAGTTCTTCCTGTGCCTGCGCGACCACGTTGCCGTCGGGCGCGTAGACGAGTGTCATCGTGGCCAGCTGTACATCCTTGACCTGCGAGACGAGATCGGCGGAAGCCAGCGTGCCTGGCACGACGCCCTCAGTCACCTGACGGACTTCTGCGGCGCTACGCCCTGTCTGGTAGACGGCATAACCGCCAATGGCCGACAGCGCGATGAACATCAGAACAACGAGCAGCGTAATGCGATGACGGATAGTCATGTACAACCCCCGGGGTCAACCAGCGTATCGGGCCCGCGTGAGAGGCCGATCGCGTTTTAAGATGTTTCGAATGGTCGAGCGCGGTGATTATTCGGGAGGGATGTGACGGACCGATGACGCATCGCGATTCTTCGATGCAGGGTGAAGGCGAATCTAAAAACGAAGACGAAGACGCAGCGCGACAGGATGCGCCGCGCGCGCTCAGGCGAAGTCGGGTACGAGAACGGGCGGCGGTTCGAGCGCGGCCCAGCGGGTCCAGCCCGGCGCCTGGTCGGACGACTTGATCCGCACGGCGCGCGAGCCGTCGACGAAAACCAGCGACTCGAAATCGAGTTCGCTTTCGTCGGCGGCATTACCCACGTTGACGCGACCCTGCTGATGGGTAAAGTCGAGGTTACCTTCGCGCAACAGGTTGAGGTACGTACCGCCTCCGGCCATAGCCGGCTTGCGGTCCCAGCGGTTTAGAAGTGTGGCTGCAATTTCGGCATCGAACATGTGATCTCTCCTTGCCTGTGCGTCATGGCCACGCGGAAGGCATATGCCCAGGCGCTCCACAGGGCGCCTCTAGCAGTCTGGAAGACACCATTGATCCGATCACTATACTGGAAAAACAGGTAAATGGTGCGACGCACAATACGTGTCACATTGCTCCCGCTGCCCTTTTCCGGGGGCAACCGCCGTGAACCTGCCGCACCAGAAGTGGCGATGACGCAGGCGGTTGCGCGTACAACGGTCAGCAGACCCGCGTCAGACAGGCTGTGTCACGACTCGAGAAACGCCAGCAGGTCGGCGTTGATCTTGTCGGCCATCGTGGTGCACATGCCGTGCGGGCCACCTGGGTAAACCTTCAGCGTCGCGTTGGGGATGATCTTCGCGGACAGACGGCCCGCTTCGTCGATCGGTACGATCTGGTCGTCGTCACCGTGCAGCACGAGCGCGGGCACGTCGATCTTTTGCAGGTCTTCGGTGTAGTCGACTTCGGAGAACTGCTTGATGCAGTCGTACTGGCCGCTGATCGAGCCCTGCATGCCCTGCGCCCAGAATGAGTCGATCACGCCCTGCGACACCTTCGCGCCGGGCCTGTTGTAGCCATGGAACGGCATCGCAAGATCCTTGTAAAACTGCGAGCGATCGTCGGCCACGCTCTTGCGGATACCGTCGAACACGTCGATGGGCACGCCGTTGGGATGCGCCCCGGTCTTCACCATCAGCGGAGGCACCGCGCCGATCAGCACGACTTTAGCGACGCGCATCGTGCCGTGACGGCCGATGTAGTGCGCGACTTCGCCGCCGCCCGTGGAATGGCCGACGAGCATGGCGTCCTTCAGGTCGAGATGCACGATGAGGGCGGCGAGATCGTCGGCATAGGTGTCCATGTCGTTGCCGCTCCACGTCTGGCTGGAACGGCCATGACCACGGCGGTCGTGCGCGATGACCCGATAACCCTTCTGGACGAGGAACAGCATCTGCGCGTCCCACGCGTCGGCGCTCAGCGGCCAGCCATGCGAGAAGACGACGGGACGCCCCGTACCCCAGTCCTTGTAAAAAATATCGGTGCCGTCTTTCGTCGTGATCGTGCTCATGGAATCATCTCCTGGGTAGATGGGGGGATCGGACTGCCGGACTGCTGCCTTGCGCGGTAAGCTTCCAGAGGATACTAGCTCACCAATATGACGTCGTCGCACTCGCGGCCAGCCTGCGCGGGCGGCCATGAAAGAATTCAGGGCTGCCGTCCGTATCGCGGTGCCCGCGATGCGACGGACGGGCCCACAACAGCCATCCGGGGAACGACGTATGAGCCACCCTCACGAACAGAACTCACCGCACCGGCGCTACGGCCATGCCACGACGGAGTGGCATGATCACATCCTCGTCTGGGGGCCGGCCGCCCTGCTGTGCGCGCTGGCAGTCGGACTCTTCATCTGGCTCGTCGATCCCGCGCCGCCGAAAGTGATCGTCATGAGCGCGGGGCCGAAGGACAGCACGTTGCTGCCGGCCGCCGAGGCGTACCGCGAGATCCTCGCGCGCAATGGCATCACGCTGAAGGTGCTGACGTCCGCTGGATCGGTGCAGAACCTGCAACGCCTGCTCGACCCGAAACAGCATGTGGACGTCGCGCTCGTGCAGGGCGGCATCGCACAGGGCGTGGATACCTCGTCGCTCATGTCGCTTGGCAGCGTGTTCTACGCGCCGGTCGTGGTGTTCTATCGGGGCCACGGCATGGACCGGCTTTCGCAGTTCGCGGGCAAGCGCATCGCGATCGGCCGGGAAGGCAGCGGCACGCGCCTGCTCTCGCTGGCGCTCCTGGGCGCGAACGGGATCGAGCCGGGCGGCACCACGACGCTTCTGCCCAGCGACGGCGCCGAAGCCGCGAGACAGGTCGTCACCGGGCAGGCGGACGCGGCCATTGTCAACGGCGATTCGGCCACGCGCGCGATGATGCTGCGGCTGTTGCAGGTGCCCGGGGTGTCGGTGCTGGACTTCTCGGAGGCGGCGGCTTACACGCGGCGCTTTCCTTATCTGAACGAGATCGATCTGCCACCAGGCCTTCTCGATCTCGGACACAAGATTCCGCCGGACACCGTCCATCTGATCGGGCCGACGGTCGAAATCGTCGCGCGTTCGACGCTGCATCCGGCCATTTCCGATCTGCTCATCGAAGCGGCGCAGCAGGTTCACGGCACGGCAGGCCTGTTGCAGCACGCCGGCGAGTTTCCGAGTCCGATTGCGCACGAATACCGGATCAGCGAAGACGCGATACGGTACTACCGGTCCGGCAAGAGCTTCTTCTATCGCAACCTGCCGTTCTGGCTCGCGAGTCTCGCCGACCGGCTGCTGGTGATATTGCTGCCCGCGCTGGTGCTGCTCGTTCCCGCGTTACGCACGATCCCGGCGCTGTATCGCTGGCGCGTGCGCTCGCGGATCTATCGCTGGTACGGTTCGCTGATCGCGATCGAGCGCGGCGCACTGGCAAAGGCATCGGGCGAAGAGCGCGACGCGCTGCTCAAGGAGCTCGATCACATCGAGGAAGGCATCAACCGGATGAAGATGCCGCTCGCCCACGCCGACGCGTTCTATGTGCTGCGCGAACACGTCGGCTTCGTGCGTTCCCGGCTGACGGGAGAACGACGCCCGGCATCGAACGCATAACTCGCACGCCAGAAACAACGAAAGCCCGCCAATGCGGGCTTTCGACATTTACAGCGTGTACAACGTGTGCGGCTTAGTGCGCGACGTAGACCGGCGGCGAGTACGAGCTCACCGTGACTTCACGGCGGACACCTGCCTGCGACGAACCATTCGTCGACGAACCGTAACCGCTGTTTTGCACAGTGCTGTTTTGCGCGGCGACGCGTGCTTCGGCGGCCTGGATGTTCTCCGGATAGTCGATTTCACCGATGTTCGGGTTGTAGCCGGCTTTTTCCAGTTGAGCCAGCTCGGCGCGAACCTGTGCGCGGGTCACGGGGCCATTCGATTGTGCGAACGAAACAACCGGAGCAGCGAGCACTACAGCGAGAGCAACAGCCTTGATGAGCGACTTCATGGTAACTACCTCCGAATAAATCTGTCTTGACTGGGTCTGCAAACCGGTTTGTTTGCAGCGATTGAAGCCAGTGTAGAAGCAGACATACCTCGGGATAAATACCGGAAAGGCGAAATCACTGTTCTGAAATGCGGACCAATTGCAAAGCCTTGTCGGGCGGGGGTTTCAAGCTCCCTGGCTCGGGGTCCCGATGCCGATACCGGAGCCGTTTCGTGGAGCGGTTTGCGTCAACCGGTTCGCCCGGGCGCACAGGTCGACTGGCGCACCATCAGCTTCGGCGGCGGTCCTTGCAGCATGGGCGGCGATGCATCGACGCGCTCCTTTCGCATCAGCTGGATCAGCAGATCGATGGACAGCCCGGCGATTTCGCTCGTGTTGATCGCGACCGTCGTGAGCGCCGGGCGCACCTGGTGCGCGAGCTGGATATCGGTGATGCCGATCACGGATACGTCCTCGGGCACCTGACGGCCCAGCGACGCGAGCGCCTGCATCGCGCCGATCGCGAGCAGGTCGTTCGTTGCGAAGATTGCCGTGAGGTCAGGCGTATTCGACATCAGCTGGATGCACGCCTCGTAGCCCGCATCGATCGTGTCGCGGATCTGCAGCACCGCGGCGGCGTCCGGTTCGATGCCGGCGGCACGCATGACCTCGCGAAACCCGTTCGCGCGCGCGTCCTGCAAACCGCCGCAGCCGTCGCCGACCAGCATGCCGATGTCGCGATGTCCCAGTTCCAGCAGATGCCCTGCCGCCAGCGCTCCCGCGCGCGCGAAATCGACCGCGACGCACGGCAATCCTGGCGGCGACTCCGGATGCTCCCACAGGCTCAACACGATCGGCGCGCCGATCGCCGCCGACGCGCACAGCTCGTTGATCGCGATATCGGTATTGAGGACGATCACGCCTTCGGCCAGCGTGCCGGCGACCTGCGTGAGATAGGCGCGGCCGGTTTCGGCGTCGTCGTCGGTGTTGCACACCATCAGGAAATAGCCCGCGCGGCGCGCGGCGCGCTCGGCCGCGAGCACGAACTCCGGATAGAACGGATTGGCGATATTTCCGAGCATCAGCGCGAGCGTCGACGAGCGTCCCTCGGCGAGTGCCCGCGCGTTCAGATTCGGCCGGTAGCCGAGTTCGCGAATCGCGCTCAGCACGCGCTCGGCGGTTTCAGGGCGTACCTTCTCGCGATTGCGCAGCACGTTCGACACCGTGGCCGCCGTGACCCGCGCGCGGCGCGCGACTTCCGTCAACGTGACCATGGCGACCCGTTCCGTGAAGTCACACCGGCGAACCGTCCCACATTCAGGGAACAGCAACCAGATGTTGCACAGCCGGCGCAGGCTTTGTTAAGTTTCATGAAAATACTCCGGAGACAGACATCGTGATTTCAAATCCCAGCTACGAATTTAAGCGCTTAAATGAACGCGGCGCAAGCGTTTCGCCGATTTTTTTGCAGCGAAATTTAAGCGCTTAAATTCAAAGGGAGACGGGCATGTCGGCAATCAGTCTCACGCAGGTCGAGAAGTCGTACGGCAATAATTCGCCGGTGATCCGGCGTCTGAATCTCGATATCGGCGAACACGAGTTCTGCGTTTTCCTCGGGCCGTCGGGCTGCGGCAAATCCACGTTGTTGCGGATCATCGCCGGTCTCGAGGACATGAGCGAAGGCGATCTCCACATCGGCGGCAAGCTGATGAACAGCGTCCCCGCCGCGGAGCGCGGCGTCGCGATGGTGTTCCAGAGCTACGCGCTCTTTCCGCACATGACCGTGTTCGAGAACATGGCGTTCGGACTGAAGCTCGCCAAAACACCGAAGGATGACATCGACCGCAAGGTGCGCGAGGCCGCGCGGATTCTTGAACTCGACGCCCTGCTGGAGCGTCAGCCGAAAGCGCTCTCGGGCGGGCAGCGGCAGCGCGTGGCGATTGGCCGCGCGATCGTGCGCGAGCCCGGCGTATTCCTGTTCGACGAGCCGCTGTCCAATCTCGACGCCGCGCTGCGCGGTCAGACGCGCATCGAAATCGCCCGACTGCATCAGCGTTTTGCACAGGCGAGCGTGGTGTACGTGACGCACGATCAGGTCGAGGCGATGACGCTCGCCGATCGCATCGTACTGCTGCATGCGGGCGCGGATACACAGCGCTTTGGCAGCATCGCGCAGGTTGGCGCGCCACTCGAGCTTTATCATCGTCCGCGCTCGCGTTTCGTCGCGGGTTTCATCGGCTCGCCGCGCATGAATTTTATCGACGCCCGCGTCGATTCGATCGAGCCGGGCCGCGTGACGGTGAAGCTCACCAAGGGCGACGAAAAACTCGCGGTCTGTGTCGACGGCACGCGTCTCGTGCGCGATCAGCCCGTGACGCTCGGCATCCGTCCCGAACACATCCGCGCCGATGGTGAAGACCAGTCGCTGCGTGGCGTCGCGACGCTCACGGAACAGCTCGGCGAACACAGCTATATCCACGCCGATTACGCTGGCGGCGCACTGGTCTTCAAGGCGCCGGGCGATACATCGACGCAGCCTGGCGAGCGCATCGCGCTGCGCATTCCCGCCGACGCGTGCCATCTGTTCGACGCCGATGGCATTGCGCTTGAACGCACGGTCGCGGGGTCCGCATTGCCCTCGCTTCAGGTTGCATGAGCGTTGCTGAAAGCTGTACCGCATGCGCCGGCCGCGGAGCCGGCAGGATCGACCGGCCGCACGGTGCGTGCCGACACATAACGTAGACAACGTAGTCAAGGAGACAGCAGATGAAAACCAGTGGCATCAATCACGCAACGCTCGCACGGCGTCGTACGAAGCGCCTTTCCAGCGCCGTCGCCGCCGTCGCGATGGTCACCGCGCTGCTGGCGGGCGTGACCGCGCAGGCCGGCGAGCTGAACGTCAACGTGTCGGCGCGCGGCAACCAGCGCTCGACCTGGCAGGACGCATTCGACAAGTTCAAGAAAGCGAACCCCGACGTCGACCTGAAAGTGACGTACGTCACCGAGGAAACGTACAAGGTGCAGATGGGCGGCTGGCTCGCCACCGATCCGCCCGATGTCGTGTCGTGGCACGACGGCGAACGCATGGCGTATTACGCGCAGCGCGGACTGCTCGAAGACCTCTCGTCCGACTGGAGCAAGAACGGCTGGGACCAGCAATACGCTTCGGTGAAGGAAGCCTCGACGTACAAGGGCAAGCAGTATGCGGCGCCGCTCGGTTACGACGCGTACGGTTTCTTCTATCGCAAGGATCTCTTCGAGAAGGCCGGCATCAAGGGCGAACCTAAAACGTGGGATGAATTTCTCGACGCCTGCAAGAAGCTGAAGGCAAGCGGCGTTGCGCCGATCGCCGTCGCCGCGCGCGACAGCTGGACGCTCGCAGCATGGTTCGATTATCTCGACCTGCGCATCAACGGCAACGCGTTCCACCAGAAACTGATGGCCGGTGAAGTGCCGTACACGGACGCGCGCGTGAAGAAGGTCTACATGGCATGGAAGACGCTGATCGACGACCATTACTTCATCGACAACGCGCTCTCCTACGATCTCGATTCGATCGCGCCGTTCCTCGTGAACGGCAAGGCGTCGATGATGCTGATGGGCACGTTCTTCTCGGCGAGCATTCCGGCATCGGTCAAGCCCGAGACCGGTTTCTTCCGCTTCCCGATTGTCGACGCGAACGTGCCGACCGCCGAAGACGGTCCGGTCAACGTGCTGCTCGTGCCGGCGAAGGCGAAGAACAAGGTCGATGCACGGCGTCTGCTCGCCTTCATGGAAACGCCGCAGATCAACGCGGATCTCGCACGCGGCTGGGGCCAGTTGCCGTCCAACAGCAAGGCAGAGGAACCGGACGATCCGATCTCGAAGGTCGGCTTCCAGACCCTTGCGAGCACGACCGGCGGCATCGCGCAGTTCTACGACCGCGACATGACAAAGGAAATGGCCGACGAAGGCATGAAGGCGATGCAGCAGTTCTATAGCGATCCGTCGCAACTCGACTCGCTGCTCGCGCGACTCGAAGCGATCCGCAAACGCATCTACAAGAAGTAACGTCTCTGTACAGGCGCCTCGATGCGGCGAATGCATCGGGGCGTGGACTCAAGGCTCATCCGCATTTCCCGCGGACTTTACGAGGCCACTCGAATGTCTGATTCAGCAGCCCGCCCGCTGGCGACGGCTCGGGGCCGGCGCACGCCCGCAACCTTGAAACGCCAGCACCGCGCAGCGTTTTTCTTTTTGCTGCCCGCCTGTGCGCTCTTCAACCTGTGCGTGATCTGGCCCATCATCGACAGCATCGGGCTCAGCTTTTACGACTGGGATGGCATGACGCCGAAGGTCTTCGTCGGCTTCGCGAACTACATCGAGCTGTTTCATGCCGACGTGTTCTACGTCGCGCTGAAGAACAACCTGATCTGGCTTGCCGTCTTCCTGCTCGCGCCGCCGCTCGGGCTCGTGTTCGCGCTGTATCTGAACCAGCAGATCAGGGGCATGCGAATCGTGAAGTCGCTGTTCTTCGCGCCATTCGTGCTCTCGGGTGTCGTGGTCGGGCTCGTGTTCAGCTGGTTCTACGATCCGACGTTCGGTCTCCTCAAGCTCATCGTCGGACACGGCATTCCCGTGCTGGGCGATCCGCACACCGTCACGTTCGGCATCGTCTTCGCCGCACTGTGGCCGCAAACGCCCTATTGCATGGTGCTGTATCTCACGGGGCTGACCGCCATCAATCCGGAAGTCGTCGAGGCCGCGCGCATGGAAGGCGCGAAAGGCGTGCGGCTTCTGTGGCACGTGATCCTGCCGCAACTGCGACCCGCGACGTTCATGGCCGTCGTGCTGACCGTGATCGGCGCGCTGCGCAGCTTCGACCTGATTTCGGTGATGAGCGGCGGCGGTCCGTTCGACAGCTCCACCGTGCTCGCCTATTACATGTACGACCAGGCGATCAAGTACTACCGCGAAGGCTATTCGGCTTCGATCGCGGTCGTGCTGTTCGCGATCATGCTCGTCTACATCGTGTTCCACCTGCGCCGGATGCTGCGCGAAGAACGCTGATTCACGGAGTCTGCCCTTATGTATCCGCTTCCTGTCGAACGCTGGAAACCGCTCAACCGCGCGTTATACAAGGCCTCGCTGCCACTCGCGCTCCTTGTCTGGCTGCTGCCGATGCTGGCCGTTCTCGTGACGTCGATACGCTCGTCCGAAGAGCTTTCGCGAGGCGATTACTGGACCTGGCCGAAACACTTCGCGCTGTGGGACAACTACAGCGCGGCGCTCACGCAGACGCCGATGCTGCACTACTTCGCGAACAGCGTGCTGATCACGGTGCCTTCGGTGCTCGGCGCAATGCTGCTGGCCTCGATGGCGGGGTTCGCGCTGGCGACGTATCGCTTTCGCGGCAACACGGCCGTGCTGTTCGCGTTCGTCGCGGGCAACTTCGTGCCCGTGCAGATCCTGATGATCCCCGTGCGCGACATGGCGCTCAAGGTTGGCCTGTACAACACCGTGTGGGCGCTCGTGATCTTTCACATCGCGTTTCAGACCGGGTTTTGCACGTTATTCCTGCGCAACTTCATCAAGCAGTTGCCGTTCGAGCTGATCGAAGCCGCCCGCGTGGAAGGCGCGAGCGAATGGACGGTCTATGCGCGCATCGTCCTGCCGCTGATTCGCCCTGCTCTCGCCGCGCTCGGCATTCTCGTCTTCACGTTCGTCTGGAACGACTACTTCTGGGCGCTCTGTCTCACGCAGGGTGACGAGGCCGCGCCGATCACCGTCGGCGTCGCCGCGCTCAAGGGCCAGTGGACGACCGCGTGGAATCTCGTCGCGGCGGGGTCCGTACTGGCCGCGATGCCCTCCGTGCTGATGTTCTTTGCGATGCAAAAACATTTCGTTGCCGGCCTGACGTTCGGTGCAAGCAAAGGCTGACCCGTTACTTTTACCAGAGAGAATCCTGATGCAGCTAGGTGTCTGCTATTACCCGGAACAATGGCCGCAATCGATGTGGGCCGACGACGCGAAGCGGATGGTCGAACTCGGCATTTCGCACGTACGTATCGCCGAATTCGCGTGGAGCCGCATGGAACCGCGCGCCCATGAATATGACTGGGCATGGCTCGACGAAGCGGTCTCGACGCTGGCCGATGCCGGTCTGAAGATCGTTCTCGGCACGCCGACCGCGTCGCCGCCCAGGTGGCTGGTGGACACGTATCCCGACATCCTGCCCGTGCGCGCGGATGGCACGCGCTGGAACTTCGGTTCGCGCCGTCATTACGACGTATCGAGCGAACGCTATCGCGAGGAGTGCGTGCGTATCGTCACGGCCATGGCGCAGCGCTATGGAAAGCATCCGTCGGTTATCGCGTGGCAGACCGACAACGAACTCGGCTGCCACGACACGATACCGAGCTACTCGACGGCTGCGCTGACGCGTTTCAGAACCTGGCTCGCGCGCCGCTACGAAACCGTCGACGCGCTAAACCGCGCATGGGGCAACGTGTTCTGGAGCATGGAGTACCCATCGTTCGACACCATCGAACTGCCGAACCTCACGCCCACCGATGCGAATCCCATCCATCTGCTCGACTTTCGCCGCTTCATGTCGGATGAAGTCGCGAGCTTTCATCGCGAGCAGGTCGACGTGCTGCGCGAGTTCGCACCCGGCGCGGACGTACTGCACAACTTCATGGGCTTCTTCACGACTTTCGATCACTACCGTTTCGTGGAGAACGGTGCCATCGACGTCGCCGCATGGGACAGCTATCCGCTCGCGCGCACCGAGGTCATCGCGCTGCCCGAAGAAGACAAGGCACGCTACGCACGCACGGGACACCCCGATGTGTCCGCATTCGATCACGACCGCTATCGCGCGATTGGCGCGGGCCGTTTCTGGATCATGGAGCAGGAAGCCGGTCCGGTGAACTGGGCGCCCTGGAATCCGGTGCCGGCGCCGGGCATGGTGCGACTATGGGCGTACGAGGCGTTCGCACACGGCGCGGAACTGGTGTCGTATTTTCGCTGGCGTCAGTGTCCGTATGCGCAGGAGCAGATGCATTCCGGGCTCAACCTGCCGGACAACCAGCTGTCGCCAGGCGGCCTGGAAATCGCGCGGGCGGCGAAGGAAATCGCGGCGTCTTCCGTGCTGTCGGGCCTCGCGCCCGCTTCGCGCGCACAGGTCGCGCTGGTGTTCGACTACGAGACGCAATGGATGTTCGAGATCCAGCGTCACGGCAAGACGTTCGACTATCAGACGCTCGCATTCGACTACTACCAGGCATTGCGGGAAATGTCGCTGGACGTCGATATCGTTTCGCGCAACGCGGATTTCTCGCAGTACGCGCTGGTGGTCGTGCCGAGTCTCGCCGTCGTGCCGGACGATCTCGTGCGGGCGATTGAAAACTCCTCGGCGCAATGGGTGTTCGGACCGCGCAGCGGATCGCGAACGCCGGAGTTCTCGATTCCCCTGACGTTGCCGCCCGGTCCGCTTCAATCCGTGCTGCCGGTTCGCGTGCTGGAAGCGGAATCGCTGCGCCCGACGCTCACGCCCGCGACGTCGATCCACGGCGTCGACGGCAACGCGATTCACTGGCGCGAGCATCTGCAGCCTGAGGCCAGCACCGAGGTACTGGCGAGCTTCGACGACGGCTGGCCTGCGCTCGTGTCGCATGGACGTGTGCGTTATGTGGGTGCATGGTTCGATCACGCGCTGCATCGCGCGCTGCTCGAAGACGCCGCGCGCGCCGCCGGGATCGCCATCGGCACGCTGCCTGAAGGCCTGCGCGTGCGCCGTCGCGGCAACGTGACGTTCGCGTTCAATTTCGGTCCGGACGTCGTCGCGGCGCCAGCGCCCGCGAACGCGCGCTTCGTACTCGGCGCACGCGAACTGCACACCGCCGATCTCTGCGCATGGCTCGACGCGTGACGATGCAACGCCGGCCGGTGTCTGGCAGTGCTGCGCAGGTTGCCGACGCCGGCGTATCATCACGGCTTCAATCGAGCGAAGAGGTGTAGCGGTGAAGATGAGATCGTGCCGGTCGTTTCTGGCTGCCAGTGCACTGGCAGCGGTGTTGCCACTCGCCGCGTGCTCCCATGCACAACCCGTTGAGTTTTCGGCAGGCGGCACAGTCGGCACGAACGACCCCGACTTCGCCGCGATGGACCGCTCGATCGCCGAGTGCAAGGCGATCTCGCGCAACGCGGCGACGAATCAGTGCTCGAAGATCCGTGCGTACGAGTCGTGCATGAAATCGAGAGGCTATATCACGGTACTCGGCCCGGAAAATCCCAAGGGTTGCGGCGACCCCGCATGGGAAAGCGACGTGCGCAAATGGCTCAACTGACAACGGCCATGAAGACCATCGGACTGACTGGAGCAGGACTTCTCTCGCAGCCGCATGCAGGACCGGTTTGGCATTGAATTCGTCGTGCCACGGCATCGTGCACGAAGCTTACAAACGCGTTATCGACGGCCTGCAGACCCAGGGGGTCGAGGGCGTCATGCTGGGGTGCACGGAAATTGCGCTGCTGAGCGCGCAGAAAGATATGACGTTGCCCGTCTTCGATACCACCGCGCTGCATGCGCAGGCCGCGGTGAGCCAGGCACTGGCCTGACCCGTTTTATCCGCGGGAAACCCCGCGAAAACGGGTCAGCCAGAAGCTGGCGCTGGCTTGCGACACAGCGCCACGAACGGTCGATCAGGACGCGTTCACGACTTCCTTGAACGACTTGCCTGCCACGAACTTGACCGTTTTCGCGGCGGCGATCTGGATCTCGGCACCCGTCGACGGGTTGCGGCCCACGCGCGCGGCACGTGCGCCCGTGGAGAACGAGCCGAAGCCGATCAGCTGGACGGTGTCGCCCTGTGCAACGGCGGAGGTCACTGCTGCGATGATCGCGTCGATCGTGCTGCCGGTCGCTGCCTTGCTTTCGCCCGTCGCTGCTGCGACGGCATCAATCAGTTCCTGTTTGTTCATTACTCATCCCGTTCGGTGATTGTGGTTCGAGCGCACGCAAAAAGGCGCCCGGACCGACACCCTAACCCATCCGGGCGCGTCTGCGCAAATCCGTGATGGGGTGGTCTGACCCGCCAGACGTCCCGAATGACGGGCTCCGGCAGCCGCCGGCAGGGTCGGTCCACCCCGAAAATACGCGCCAAAGCGACCTGAAAGCACCCCTTTCGAGGGTGCTTACGGCTGGTTTGCGGTCTTATCGACGCTGATGCCCAGTTCGGCGGCCATCTTTTCGACCATCGTCCGCAGCTGATCCAGTTCTTCGCGAAGCTGCTTCTGTTCCGCTTTCAGGCTTTCGAAGGCCGAGGGAGACACGGATTCATCCAGCACGCCCGCTTCGGACGTCTCCGGCATCGCGACGTCGCCGCACAACAGATGCATCCAGCGGCTTTCGCGCTCGCCTGGTGTGCGCGGCAGTTTGATCACGCGTGCAGGTTCGCCGGTAGCCAGCTCGTCGAGAAAAACTTCCACCGAGGAGATATCCGCGAAACCATGCAGACGCGCGCTGTTCAGGCGCAATTCAGCGGCCGTTTGCGGTCCGCGCAAAATCAGTGTCGTCAGTAGCGCGGCCGACTGGCCCGGCACACCGAGTACGCGCGCCATGTTGTGCTCGAAACGCGGGACGCGGCTGCTGCTGCCCTCGGACACCAGACTCAGGCGCTTCAGGTTATCGAGCGTGGTGAGCACTTCGGCCTCGGTGACGTTCATGACGGGGTTGCGCGCGGTTTTCTGGTTGCAACCGGACGTGAGCGCGTTCAGCGAAAGCGGATACGTGTCCGGAACGGTGTGCTGCTTTTCGAGCAGCACACCCAGCACGCGTGCTTCGAGCGGCGTCAGCGAGCGCAGCGGCAGGCGCGTGAAAGATTCAGTCGTGGAATTCATTGTGTATTTACGGGCGGGAGCGGATACCTTACGGCGAGCCCTATGATATCCCGCGAGCATCTCGCGGCATGTAAGGGTCCGACTGGTTTAGCATCGGAGGCGTGCTCAAGATGGTCTGGCAGAAACATCGGCATGTGCATCATGCTCAACTGAGGAGTCGGATATGACCATGGAAGAACTGCTGAAACGCGCGGGTTTCGCGCGCGACAAGGCGTATGCCCCCTATTCGAAGTTCAGCGTCGGCGCGGCGCTCCTGACGAGCGACGGCCACGTGTTCGAAGGCTGCAATGTCGAGAACGCGTCGTACGGCCTGTGCAACTGCGCGGAACGTACCGCGTTTTTCAGCGCGATTGCAGCGGGCTACAAACGCGACCAGTTCGCGGCGCTTGCCGTGATCGGCGATACCGATGGCCCGATCGCGCCGTGTGGCGCGTGCCGCCAGGTCATCATCGAGCTGGGCGGCCCCGACCTGCCGATCCGTCTGGGCAACCTGCGCGGCGCGACCCGCGACACCACCGCGCGCGAACAACTGCCGGACGCGTTCCATCCATGAGCCAGCATAAGGTTATCTACGACACCGATCCCGGCGTCGACGACGCGATGGCGCTCGTCTTTCAGGCGCTGCATCCCGACATCGCGCTGCTGGGCGTGACGAGCGTGTTCGGCAACGGCACCATCGAAACCACGACACGCAACGCGTGCTATCTGGCCGCGAAATTCGCGCCGGGTACACCGGTCGCATGCGGTGCCGCCGCGCCGCTCAGGCGCGCCGCACCCGAGCCGCTTGCGTCAATTCACGGCGACGACGGTCTCGGCAACATCAGACCCGATACGCACGCTCAAACCGGAAGCGCGCTCGACCCACGACCGGCGCATCGCTTCATCATCGAAACGGTGCGCGCGCAACCCGGCGAGGTCACGCTGATCGCAGTCGGCCCGTTGACGAATCTCGCGCTCGCGCTCGCCGAAGACCCGCGGATCGCGACGCTCGTGAAGCAGGTGGTGATCATGGGCGGCGCATTCGGCACCGATGGATTCCTCGGCAACGTAACGCCTGCCGCCGAAGCGAATATCCTGGGCGATCCGGATGCAGCCGATGTAGTACTGGGCGCCGCGTGGCCAGTGACGATCGTCGGTCTCGACGTGACGCAGAACACCATCATGTCGACGGCGTATCTCGCCTCGATCCGCGATCGCGCAGGCGACGCCGGACGTTTCGTGTGGGACGTGTCGCGTCATTATGAAGATTTTCACAGGAAGAGCGCGCAGCTGGCGGGCATCTATGTGCACGATTCGTCGGCGGTTGCGTATGTGCTTGCGCCGCATCTGTACACCACGCGCAGCGGCCCCGTGCGTGTGCTGACGGATGGCATCGCTACTGGAATGACAATCCAGAAGCCAGCGACCATGCCGGAGCCGGCACCCGACTGGGACAGCCGGCCGGCATGCAAGGTATGCATTCGCGTCGACGCGCCCGCGATGCTGTCGCTCTACGAAAAGACGCTCTGCGGAACGCTTTAGCGCTATTCCCGCAGCAACGCTCCGGGCTGCACGCCTCAGGCCGCAAGCGCCGCGATGCGCGCGCCGAGCCACGCGCGGATCGCTTCGATCTCTTCCGCGCACACGGAATGCGGCATCAGGTATGCGTGCCAGTCGACCTTGCAGCCTTGCGCGATCGCGAAGTCGCGGCCCTTTTCACCGAGCGCGAGCGGCAGCACATCGTCGTGGGTACCGTGTGCGGCAAAAACCGGCGTGTCGCGATTCGCTGCGCCGAAGCGGCGCTCGATGAAACCGGGCGAAGGCACATAGCCCGACATCACGATCAGCCCCGCGAGCGATTTGTCATGTGTCAGTCCCGCTGAATACGTCATCGCGCCGCCCTGCGAAAATCCGGCGAGGAAAATTTTCGATGTCGGAATGCCATGTGCATTCTGCGCGGCGATCAGTTCGCGCACCGTCGCGCACGAAGCCTCGATGCCGGCTTCGTCGACCTGCCGGTTGACGCCCTGAAACGACAGGATGTCGTACCACGCCCGCATCACATAACCGTTGTTCGCCGTGACGGCGATCTCGGGCGCGTTCGGAAACACGAAGCGCACGGCCGGCAAGCCCGCGAGGCGCAACTCGGGGACGAGCGGAACGAAGTCGTTCGCATCGGCGCCAAGGCCGTGCAGCAGAATGACGGCGAACTCCGGGTTCGGCGCGGTTTCGATTTCGATCGTCGATGAAAGACCAGTCATGTTGAATCGCTCCGCAGGTTCAGGATGATCGTGGCCAGACGCCGGAACTGCCGCGGCGATGGCTGTCGAGCAAATGGGTATCGATGATACCCGTCGCTTCCATCAGCGCGTGCATCGTGGTCGGGCCGACAAATGAGAAACCTCTCTTGCGCAACGCCTTGCTCAGCGCAACGGAGGCATCGGAGGTGGTCGGAATGTCGGCGATGGTACGCGGCTCGGGTGTCGCGCGCGGCTTGAATGACCAGATGAAATCCGCAAGCCCGCCATCCGCGCGCAGCGCGACGGTTGCGGCCGCGTTGCCGATCGTCGCGAGAATCTTCGCACGATTGCGGATGATGCCGCTGTCGGCCAGCAGCCTTTCGACATCGTCCTGCGTGAAAGCGGCAACCGTGTCCGGTTCGAAGTCGCGGAACGCTGCGCGAAACGCATCGCGCCTGCGCAGGATCGTGAGCCACGAGAGACCGGACTGAAAGCCTTCCAGCGCGAGCCGCTCGAAGAGTCCGCGCTCGTCGCGCACCGGCATGCCCCACTCGGTATCGTAATAGCGCTGCAACAGCGGATCGACCGCGGCCCACGCCGGGCGCGCAAGACCATCTTCGCCGATAACGACGCCGCCCGTTTCCGCCACTGCCGTATCTGGATTCGAACGCATGGTTTCAGGATTTTGCCGCGCGTTTAGTCACGCGTTTAGCCGTTCAATGAAAACGCCGCCCTTCGCTTTGCTTTTCAGGCAAGGCTCAGGGCGGCGGCATTACAGCGCCAACGTGAATCAGACTGCCATCACCGACACGGCCTTCGTCACGAGATAGGCTTCCATCGCTTCCGGGCCGCCTTCCGAACCGTAGCCCGAATCCTTCACGCCGCCAAACGGCATTTCCGGCGAAGGCGTGGCGGGCTGGTTGATCCACAGCATGCCGACTTCCATTTGCTGCGACAGCAGATGCACGTTGCGGAACGACTTTGTGAACGCATAGCCGGCGAGGCCGAACGGCAGACGATTCGCTTCGGCGATCGCTTCTTCGAGCTTGTCGAAACCACGGATGGCCGCGATCGGACCGAACGGCTCGTTGTTGAACACATCGGCTTCGAGCGACACGTTCGTCAGCACCGTCGGCGAGAAGAAGTTACCTTCCGCGCCGACGCGCTCGCCACCGGTCGCGATCGTGGCGCCCGTGGCGCGTGCGTTGTCGATCACCTTGCTCATCGCCGTCAGGCGACGTGCATTGGCGAGCGGCCCAAGCGTCGTGCCTTCGGCGAGACCGTCGCCAAGCTTCAGGCTTTCGGCGTGCTTCACGAGCGCGGCGGCAAACTCTTCGCGGATGCTGTTGTGCACGAGGAAGCGCGTCGGCGAAATGCAGACCTGGCCGGCGTTACGGAATTTCGCGCCACCCGCGGCCTTCACGGCGAGCGCCACGTCGGCATCTTCGGCGACGATGACGGGCGCGTGACCGCCCAGTTCCATCGTCGCGCGTTTCATGTGCTGGCCGGCGAGCGCCGCCAGTTGCTTGCCGACCGGCGTCGAACCGGTGAACGTCACCTTGCGGATGACCGGGTGCGGAATCAGGTAGCTGGAAATCTCAGCCGGATCGCCGAAGACGAGACCGACCGTGCCCGGCGGCACGCCTGCATCGACGAACGCCTGCAGCAGGCCCGCCGGCGACGCGGGGGTTTCTTCCGGTGCCTTCACGAGGAACGAGCAGCCGCTCGCGAGCGCCGCGCTCAGCTTGCGCACGATCTGGTTGACCGGGAAATTCCACGGCGTGAACGCGGCAACCGGGCCGATCGGCTCCTTGATCACCAGTTGCTGCGCGGACAGGTTGCGCGACGGCACAATCCGGCCATACACACGGCGACCTTCGTCAGCGAACCACTCGATGATATCGGCGGCGGCCAGCACTTCGACCCGCGCTTCCGGGAACGGCTTGCCCTGTTCCTGCGTCATCAGGCGGGCGATGTCCGCGGCGCGCTCGCGCACGAAGCTCGCGGCCTTGCGCATCGTCGTGGCGCGCTCGTTGGCGGGAATCTTGCGCCACGCCTCGAATCCGCTTTGCGCGGCGGCAAGCGCCCGGTCGAGGTCGGCAATCCCGGCGTGCGCCACCTTGCCGATGGGTTTGCCCGTCGCGGGATTGACGACGTCGAGCGTCTTGCCGCTTGCGGCGTCGCACCATTCGTTGTTGATCAGGAGTCGGGTATCGGTATAGGTCGATGTCACGATGTCGGGTTCCAGATGAGTGAGGAATGTCAGGCAGCAATACGCGCACACCTGTCAGAAGCATGCCGCGGAACTGTTAATGGTATCCGAATGCGCCTGCTCGCGTCGGCGACCCTGGAGCATGGGCAGCCACCAGAATGCTCCGGGGCCTCCGGGCACATTGCCAGAAGGGGAATTCTTGTCATCGCTGTCAATCCAGACGGTGCAGGCGTTGCTGCCGGGCATGCGCGAAAGGGCTGGGGGCGCGTCGTCAACCTGTCCAGTCTCGTCGTGCCCGGATTCGCGCAACGCTCCGCTTACGCGGCCGCCAAAAGCGCGATGATCAGCCTGACGCGCACGTGGGGGCTCGAGCTGGCGGCAACCGGCATCACGGTCAACGCGATCGCGCCGGGGCCCGTCGAAACCGGGATGTTCCGGGAAAACACGCCGAAGGGCAGCGAAGCCGAGCAACGGTTCCTTTCGATGGTGCCGATGCAGCGCCTTGGCAAGCCCGACGAACTCGCCGCGAGCATTGCGTTCCCGCTGTCGGAGGAAGCAGGTTTTATCACGGGGCAGACGCTCTTCGTAGATGGTGGAACGTCGATCGGGCGCGCCAGTTTCTGACGGTTGTCGCGACCATATCAGCCCGGATCGACACCATGGCAATGCCCAAGCCGAAGCCGTCGTCACGCCGCCGAAACAGCGGACAATCGTGCGAGGCGAAACCGTCAGGGGACAGATGTGCGGCCTTGATGTCGCCAGCGATCTGCCAGGCCTGAGAGCGCGATTTCAGCGTCAGTGGTTTAAGGCGCTGCGCTCAATGCGAATGACGATGGTGAATGTCCGGGTAATGCGCATGTGAATGTGCGATACGTGCGTGACGATGAGGATGAACGTGCGGCTCCTGCCCGTCGTACGGAAACGCATGGGTGTGCTGGTGATGCGCGTCGTGACTATGCGCATGCGTATGCTCGAGCGGCTCGTGCGTGTGCAGATGCGCATGACGCTCGCGGATGTGCAGCCATACGCCGAACCCCATCAGAATGGCAGCCATCCAGAAGACGACCGGCGGCCGTTCTGGCCAGATCGCGAGTGAAAGCGTCACGCCAAAGAGCGGCGCCACCGAAAAATACGCGCCGGTTCGCGCCGTGCCGAGATTGCGCAGCGCAACGACGAACAGCACGAGGCTGACGCCGTAGCCCGCGAAGCCGGTCGTCATCGCGGCGGCGATGCGTGCAGCGGAAGGCAGATGCGCGCCGGCGATCAACGCGATCGAAAGATTCACCGTACCCGCAACGAGGCCCTTGATACAGGCGATGATCATCGCGTCACTGGTGGACACCTTGCGCGTCAGGTTGTTGTCGATGGCCCAGCACAGACAGGCGCAGACGACGAGAAGCGCGCCGACGGGCAACGCACCTGCACCCGGCTGCCAGGACAGCAGCACGCCACCAGCGACAATCGTCATCATCCCGAGAAACACCGGCAGATCGACGTTCTCGCGAAACACCACCCACGCGATGATGGCCGTCAGCACGCCTTCCAGGTTGAGCAGCAGCGAAGTCGTGGCTGCGGGCGTCGAGGTCAGTCCGAGCATCAGGAGCGCGGGGCCCGCGATTCCGCCCGCGAGGATCGCACCGAGCAGCCAGGGCACATCAGCGCGTGGCATGCCGCGTTCGCTCTGATGTCGAGTCGGGGTCTTACACAGCACGCGTCGTACGAGGATGCAGAAGCCGAGTCCGATACCGCTTCCCAGATAGAACAACCCCGCGAGCATGAAGGGCGACAGCGCGCCGAGCAGCACCTTGGCGAGCGGCGTCGTGGCGCCGAACAGGGCAGCCGCGACAAGCGCGGTCAGCACGGCATTGAATCGGGTGGTCATGAACGTGTCGGTCTGGATGTCAGGCGATCGCGGGGCAACGCTTCAGGGCACACGTTGCCCTCGCCACGCCATCATGCCAGACCCACGCGCGGAAAGCGCAAGCCTGATCCGGGCGTTCCCGCCGGATTCACTCCCGCCGCTTCGAGAACGACACCCGATACGCAGCGCTGCGGGCGGCGAAAATCTCGTCGGGCGGAATGCCGATGCCGTCCGCCAGGATCGACGGATCGAACACCGTTTCGTCGCACGACGCGTTCTGTTCGAGCGACGTGATGTCGATCGTGCCCAGCACCACGGTTTCGCGACTGTCTTCATCGGGCCAGCGGATTGTCACGTCCATCGTCGGATCACCCGGCCGGTCAGGCACGGCCAGCACGTGAAAACGCGCAGTGCCTGCCGCGATCCGCTTTTCGAGCTCTTCGACGAGGAACCCGGCGGGTTTGTCTTTCGCTTCTTCGTCCGTGAGCGTGACTTCGCCGTCGACCGGAACCACCTTGAACTTGATGAATCGCACGTCGCCCTTTGCGTTGGTGGCGGGAAACGCATGCACGCCCCAGTAGGTCGTGCCGACAAAGCTGCCCGGCAGCGGCCTTTGCGCGACGAATTTCGCCTGGTTCAGGGTTTCAGGATTCGCTTCAGAGAACGCCTTGACCTTCGCGGGATCCGGCTTTCCGTCGGCACCCGGCGCGCGGGCCTTCAGGAACGCGAGCATCTGGTCGAGCGTTCGCGCGAAGCCGCTCCCGCGCCTTCATGCCCCATCCATCCGGCAATCCTCACTCCATCCCGGCCGCGCTTTTAACCTGCGTCCGCACACCAGCCGTCACTGTCAGACGTCTGGTACACCACTGCACGAACATGGCCAGTGCCGCCGCTTCGAGGAACGAGGTCGTGGCCGTCTGATGGGCAAGCACAAGCGAAAGAAACAGACAGAACGCCGCAAACGAAAAACGGCCCAGCACCATCCCGCGCAGTAGCGACACCACGAACGCGGGCCCATGCGCGCGATGTGACGAGACGGACAGCACGCTCCCAAGTAACGGGAATACCGCGAGTAATCCGCTCCACGTCGCGCCTAGCCGCCCTGACAACGTAGTGACGACCAGCGTCAGCACCGCGCCGGCGAACATTCTGCCGGCCAGATCCGCGCGACGAAGCGGCGCCCCTGCGGCGACGGCGGAACTGCGTGGCAGGAACGACTGGCCGAAGAGAACAGCGGTCAACGCCGCGCACACTGCCCATATCGGCGAAACAGGCAGCAAGGACAGAAGGCATGCGGCGACAAACCAGGTTCCCAACGCGGCGGCCAGCGCCGTCGGCCATGAACAGGAACGACATGTCCAGGCGTAGGCAAAATTGAACGCTTCGGATGCGAGGATCGCGCAAAGAGACAGCGTCGCGGCACGCGCACCAAACGCGGGGCCGTGCTCAAGGACAAGCAGATAAAGAATGGGGCCGGCGACGACGGGGAGTCCAGCAAGCCATCCGGCGATCGATGGACCCCACCACTTACCGGACATCGAGACGATCAGCAGAAACAGAGGTACCAGTGTGAGCTTGAGTGCAAGCATGGCAAAACCGCGCGGATATAAAGCCAGATACTATCAAAGGACCGCGTCGTAGCGTCGTATAAAGCCGCGCGCGCTGAACGGCGATCGTCATGTGCCGTCTGCCTTTACACTGTGTGCCCGGAAACAGGCGATGCCCTGATGAAAAACACGCTTTCACTGCCGGATCGTTATCTGATCACGCCCGAGCCGGACGCAATAAGCCAGGACGTCTTTCTCGATTGCCTCGAACAGGCGCTCAAGGCAGGTATTGCGCTCGTCCAGCTACGCAGCAAGACGATGAGCGCGGACCACTACGCACTGCTCGCAAGGCAGGCGCTCGATCTCTGTCACGCGTTTAGTGCGAGGCTGATCGTGAACCATGCGGCGTTCACACTCGACGCGCTCGGCGCCGACGGCGTGCATATGAGCAGCCAGCATCTGATGAAGCAGACCCGACGTCCCGTGCCTGACGACATTCTGTTTTCCGCCAGCTGTCATGACGCTGCACAGTTGTCCCAGGCTCAGGCACTCGATGCGGATTTCGTCACGCTCTCACCGGTATTGCAGACACGCACGCATCCTGAGGCTTCGCCGCTGGGATGGGATGCGTTCGCGGCGCTGACCTTGCTGACGGATATACCGGTGTACGCGCTCGGTGGCATGGAACGCGTCCATATTGCCAGGGCGCGGTCGGCGGGCGCGACCGGCATCGCGGCCATCGGCAGCCTGTGGCCTGGGCCACGCGATTAACACGCTCTCACGCCACGAGATGACTGACGGCTGTAACGCAAACCACCGCTCAGGCAGCGAGTTCCGCGGCGCTGCCCTGTGCCCGGCCCGCCCGGCCCCTGCCCTTTGTTCTGCCCGACGCATCACCTAACATAAAAGAGCGGCTCTCACCGCTTGAGGTGTTGCCATGAAAACAGTTATTCGTATTACGGCAGGTGTGCTTGTGAGTGCGTTCTGTGTGGGATCGGCGCTCGCCCAGACTGGCTCGCGACCGTATGATCCTTCGACCCCGCTTACCCGCGCTGACGTACGCGCGGATCTTGTCGCGTGGCGTGCGGCCGGCTACGATCCTCTGGACTGGCTCGACTATCCGGAGAACGCGCAACGCGCAAGCCGTATCGTTGCGGCGCAGCGCGCGCACGGCACGGGCTCGGGCTCGGGCGCGAACAGCATGCAATAAGGAGGGCCACGCGCGCATGGCATCACGGCCGCGCAGGCTGCACCTCCAGGACGTCGACGTCCCATCGACACCCAGACGCTTCAGGTAGCGAGGGAGCCGGCTTGCCGCCGTCCCTCGCTTCATCCATCCGGATAGAGAACGCCGCTCGTGATAACGCGGCCGGATCTTAGCGCGTCAACGCGGATTTGCGCGTGACGATGCAGCCGTCTGTCCAAAGCCCGATGCATTTAACGTTCCGGTCACCTGACATCGCGAGCCCGATCCGGCCAGGTTGAACTTCACGCGCCGCTTTTCAACGCCCGCCTAAATCAGATCAGGCGACATCCGTTCGACCGGCAAGATCGCGCCTTACGTGATGATCAGACTTGTTCAGGCAACGATCATTCCTGTCGCGACACATTTTGTCTTCATGTGCCGTCTGTCGGCAGCCCGATTGCCATTTATCTCGCGGTGGTGCTGCTCATCGCGGCCAGTCCGACGGCCGGCATCATGCTTTCTTCGCTCGTGCAAAACCAGTTGCAGGTGATGCAACTCATCATTTTCTATTTCCTGCCCAACATCCTGCTTTCCGGTTTCATGTTTCCGTTTGCGGGCATGCCGAAACGGGCGCAGTTGACCCCTGCGTGCCCGACAGACACGCTGCAAGCTGCCCCGTCACCAAAGCCAGATAGTTCGCGGGCGCCGGAAGCACCGCAAGCGGCGCGCTCACCGCGTCGGGCGTCACGAGCGTCTTCAGGTTCGCGCCGGGACCGGCTGGGTTGCCGCTTGTCGTCAGCAGCGCGGCGAGTGCGGTTGAAAGCGTCGTGGCGTTCGCGATGGTGGACGCCAGGCCCGCTGGGATCACCGCGACGACCGAATAAAGCGTGTCCCGCTGGCCCGCGGGATCGGCGGCAACGACAAGCAGCGGCGCCGTCAGCATTCCGGTGCCCAGGCACGCAAACACGCCCTTCCTTATCCGATCGTTCATGATGAGCCCTGTGACGGTTGTGCAACCTGCATCTCGCGTGATGCAGGCCGCAATCTCTGCCTGGTCGAGACGAATACGGCGTTTTCTCCGTACTATGCATGCGGCATCAAAGCGTATCCATGAGCAGAATTGACTATGCGCAAACGGGTTTCCTTAAAGACAGGCTGTGACGCGCGACTTCGCGGACAGCCCCGATATTGACGCTACAGAACGCCGAAGCGGGTCGCGCGATCACGTCCTGACTATCGGAAAATTTTTTGCGCCCTATACTGATCTGGACCGGGACCGCGGACAAAGCGTCCCGGACATGCATCGCCCGACCGCCCGCTCATGCCCTGGCCTTCCAACCTGAGGGAGCCCCGCCCGATGAACGTGAAAGCGCTGCTCAAGCAAGTCCCGAACCGTCGCACCCGACGTAACCTGCCTGTCGCACGCACTGCACTCTCCATCGCGGTTGCCGCATCATGTACGTTCGGCGTGTGTCTGCCGGGTATCGCGCAGGATTCCGACGCCGCTGGCCGCCCGGCCGGCTCCGGCAACGGCCGCGACGTGAAAGTGATGATCATTTCGATGTTCGGGCCTGAAGGACAGGTATGGCTCGACAATCTTGGCCCGTGGAAAGCCATCAAGGTGCCAGGCCTTTCGCCCGACTACCCCGAAGTGCATTGCAACCGCCAGGAAGTCTGCGTGCTGACGACGGGCATGGGCCATTCCAATGCGGCGGCTTCGCTGATGGCGCTCACGTTCTCCGACAGGTTCGATCTGCGCCGCACGTATTTCATGATCGCGGGCATTGCGGGTATCGATCCGATGCAGGGCACGCTTGGATCGGCCGCGTGGGCGAAGTATCTGGTCGACTTTGGGATCCAGTGGGAAATCGACGCGCGCGAGAAACCCGATAGCTGGCCCAGCGGCTTCCTGGGCATCAACACGAAGTCGCCTTCCGGCAAGCCGCCGCTCGATTACCGCACCGAAGTGTTCGCGCTGAACGCGAAGCTTGCCGATACTGCGTTTGCGCTTTCGCGAAACGTGACGTTAGCGGACACCAGTGCCGCGCAGCTCGCGCGCGCGAAATTCAACTATCCGCCGGCCAACCAGCCGCCTGAAGTGATCCAGTGCGACACGCTCGCGGGCGATACATGGTGGTCCGGCAAATATATCGGCGAGCGCGCACGCTACTGGACGAAGTTGCTGACCGATAACAAAGGCACCTACTGCACGACCCAGCAGGAAGACAACGCGACGTACGAAGCGCTCAAGCGCGCGGCGAGCACGGGGCGTGTTGATCTGAGCCGCGTCGCGGCACTGCGCTCGGGTTCCGATTTCGACCGGCCGTACGACGGCCAGAGCGCGTCCGATAACCTCGTCAACTATGCGGCACAAGGCGGCTTCGGTCCCGCCATCGAAAACCTTTACCGTGCCGGCAATCCACTCGTGCAGGACATCGTCACACATTGGGGCGAATGGCGCGATGGGGTGCCGTCGCGGTAATCAGGACACGGGCTTCCGATGATTCGTTACGATTTATCAAATATCGCAACGTGACCTATTATGGAATACGCCTGAGTGTCTGATGGATTTCCACGGAGTGCAGTTCATGCAAGACTCGACCCACTAAGTTCTTACCGTTACCGTCCGGATTTAGGAGACTCGTCGGCTCGATTTGACCCGGGTCAAGTTGCCGATGCTGCTTATGAGTTCTCATAGCAGGATGCGCGGCATGGGGATTTCAGCCTGGGCGCTGCTTCCAGGCCAGAAGGCTTGCGATTCACGCACTGGCGATCTGAACGACAGGGTCGCGATGATTACCCGCGCCGCGCCTGGACATACCGGGGTCCAGCCGCAGCGTTGAGCTTGCCCCGACACACCGGCCCAGCGAATTCTGACGACCGGGTTTATGCGAAGCGCGTGAAGGTGGTGTCCACGATATCGGAAGAAGCAGTGATCGCCCAATCCAGAAACCATCAGATTCCGGCGTTCCAGAATGCGGTTTATCGGCAGCGTCATGGAGAAACTCAGGATGCCCACAATTTTGAACAATATGCGTAGACTTCGAGCAGCGAATGCCACGGAGTCGATCAGATGAGCCACTTTATCGATCGCCTGAAGTACTTCTCCACATCGAGGCCGACGTTCTCCGAAGGTCATGGGATGACAACCCATGAAGACCGCGGATGGGAAGACGCCTACCGGCAACGATGGCAACATGACAAGATCGCGCGCTCGACCCACGGCGTCAACTGCACAGGTTCGTGTTCGTGGAAGATCTATGTCAAGAGCGGTATCGTCACCTGGGAAACCCAGCAGACCGATTACCCCCGCACCCGTCCCGATATGCCAAATCACGAGCCGCGCGGCTGTGCCCGCGGTGCGTCCTATTCGTGGTATCTCTACAGCGCGAATCGTCTTAAATATCCGTTGGTTCGCAGTGCGCTGCTCAGGCAGTGGCGCGAAAAGCGCCTGACGCTCGCCCCGGTGGAGGCATGGGCTGCGATCGTGAATGATCCGGAAGCCCGCGTCTCATATACGCGTCGCCGTGGACTGGGCGGCTTCGTTCGCTCAACCTGGGACGAAATAAACGAGATCGTTGCGGCCGCGAACATCCACACCATCAAGCGACACGGCCCGGACCGGATCATCGGGTTCTCGCCGATACCGGCCATGTCGATGGTGTCCTACGCGGCGGGTAGCCGCTATCTGTCGCTGATCGGCGGCGTCAGTCTGAGCTTTTATGACTGGTACTGCGACCTGCCGCCGGCGTCGCCGCAGACGTGGGGCGAACAGACCGACGTTCCGGAATCGGCCGACTGGTACAACTCGAGCTTCATCATGTTGTGGGGCTCCAACGTGCCGCAAACGCGCACCCCCGACGCCCACTTCATGACCGAGGTACGTTATCGCGGCGCCCGGGTCGTATCGATCTTTCCCGACTACGCCGAGGGTGCGAAGTTCGGCGACATCTGGCTGCATCCGAAGCAGGGGACCGACGCGGCGCTCGGTCTCGCGATGGGCCACGTCGTGCTCAAGGAGTTTCACGTCGCCGGCAAGAACGAGTATTTCCTTGACTACTGCCGGCGTTATACCGACATGCCGCTGCTCGTGCGCATCGTCAAACAGGGCGAACACTATGTGCCCGAAAGACTCCTGAGATCCGACGAACTCGATGACGCGTCCGGCCAGGATAACAACGCCGCCTGGAAAACTGTCGCGTTCGATGAATTGAGCGGCAAGCCTGTCGCGCCAACCGGATCGATCGGCTTTCGCTGGGGGCAGAAGGAAGGTGGCGACGCCGGCAAATGGAATCTGAAAGAAGAGGATGTCCACGGCAATGCGATCCGGCCGGTCATGTCGTTCGTGGAGAAGCACGACGAAGCAATCGATGTCGCCTTCCCCTATTTCGGCAATGTCGAACATACGCATTTCACGCATACCGGCCATGCGAGCGTATTGCCGCGCCGCATCGGCGTACGCAGGATCGCCACTCGAGCCGGTGAAATTCTGGTTGCCACGGTCTACGACCTGTTCATTGCCAACTATGGCGTGGACCAGGGGCTCGGCGGCCCGAACGTCGCGACCAGTTTCGACGACGACGTCCCGTACACACCGGCGTGGCAGGAGAAGATTACCGGTGTCAAACGACACGACGTCATCGCGGTCGCGCGCGAGTTCGCCGATAACGCGCACAAGACCGAAGGCAAGTCGATGGTGATCGTCGGCGCCGGCTTGAACCACTGGTTCAATATGGACATGAGCTATCGCTCGATCATCAACCTGCTCGTCATGTGCGGCTGCATCGGCAAATCGGGCGGCGGCTGGTCTCACTATGTCGGCCAGGAAAAGCTCCGGCCGCAAACCGGCTGGCTGCCGCTGGCATTCGCGACCGACTGGCACAGGCCGGCGCGCTTCATGAACGGCACGTCGTTTTTCTACGCGCATACCGATCAATGGCGCTATGAAACGATGAAAGTCACCGAACTGCTGTCACCGCTCGCCGATGGCAGCGGATTCACCGACAGCCCGATCGACTACAACGTTCGCGCCGAACGGATGGGCTGGTTGCCCTCCGCGCCGCAGTTCAAGACCAATCCGCTCGATCTCGGCCGGGCATCAGCCGGCTCCGACGCGGCCGCTTATGTCGCGAAGGGTCTCAAGGACGGCTCGCTTGAGATGTCGTGCGTCGATCCCGACGCAGCGGAAAATTTTCCGAGAAACCTGTTTGTCTGGCGCTCGAACCTGCTCGGATCGTCCGGCAAGGGACATGAGTACTTCCTCAAACATCTGCTCGGTGCCGAGCATGGCGTGCAGGGAAAAGATCTGGGTACAAGCGCCGGCATCCTGCCCAAAGAGGTGAAGTGGCACGAGAAAGCGCCCGAGGGCAAGCTCGATCTCGTCGTCACGCTCGACTTCAGAATGTCCACCACGTGCCTGTATTCGGACATCGTGCTGCCGACCGCCACCTGGTACGAGAAGGACGATATGAACACGTCCGACATGCACCCGTTCATCCATCCGCTGTCGGCGGCCGTCGACCCGGCGTGGCAATCCAGAAGCGACTGGGAGATCTATAAAGGCATCGCGCGCAGGTTCTCCGAACTGGCCGAAGGCCATCTGGGCGTGGAACGCGACGTCGTGATGTCGCCGCTCCAGCATGACAGCGCCGGCGAAATCGCGCAAACCGAGGGCATCGCCGACTGGGGTCACGGCGAGTGCGATCCGGTGCCGGGAAAAACGATGGGCACCATTGCGGTTGTCGAACGGAACTATCCGGATACCTGGCGCAAGTTCACCTCGCTCGGACCGCTGCTCGACTCGTTCGGCAACGGCGGCAAAGGCATTACGTGGCAAACCGGCGAGGAAATCGAACAGCTTCGGGCGCTGAATTATCCGGTCGCCGAAGCCGGCGTCTCGCACGGTCGGCCGCAGATTCTCTCGGCGATCAATGCAGCCGAAGTGATCCTGTCGCTCGCCCCGGAAACCAACGGTGCGGTCGCGACCAAAGCATGGCGGGCTTTGTCGGTGCTCACGGGCATCGATCACACGCATCTCGCGCGCGCTCGCGAGGATGAAAAAATCCGCTTCCGGGATATTCAGGCGCAGCCGCGCAAGATCATTTCGTCGCCGACATGGAGCGGGATCGAATCCGAACATGTGTCCTATAGCGCGGGCTATACGAATGTGCATGAGCTGATTCCCTGGCGCACCCTGTCCGGACGTCAGCAGCTGTATCAGGACCACGCGTGGATGCGCGACTTTGGCGAGTCGCTGTGTGTCTACAAGCCGCCGGTCGACACGCGCAGCACCACCGGCATGGCCGGCAGCCACTCGAATGGAAACCCGGAGATCGCGCTGAACTTCCTGACCCCCCATCAGAAATGGGGCATTCACAGCACCTACACCGACAACCTGTTGATGCTGACACTGTCGCGCGGCGGGCCGATCGTCTGGATCTCCGAGATCGATGCCCAAAAGATCGGCGTGGTCGATAACGACTGGATCGAGGCGTTCAATCTGAACGGTGCGCTGGCCGCCCGTGCGGTCGTCAGTCAGCGCATTCCGGAGGGTGCCGTGATGATGTATCACGCGCAGGAAAAGATCATCAATACACCGGGCACCGAAGTCTCGGGCGTGCGCGGCATTCACAATTCGGTCACCCGCGTGATGCCGAAGCCGACCCACATGATCGGTGGCTATGCGCAGCTCTCGTACGGTTTTAACTACTACGGCACCGTCGGCTCCAATCGCGATGAATTCGTGGTCGTCCGCAAAATGAAGACGATCGACTGGAAGGACGAGTCGACGCCGGCGTCCGTGCTGTCGGCGGCCGAGGCCGCGCGTCATCAGCACACACTCGCTCACGGCGCGCCGACCCTCGCGATGGCCAATGACGAATCGGGAGAAAAGCGATGAAAATTCGCGCGCAGATCGGTATGGTGATGAATCTGGACAAATGCATCGGTTGCCATACCTGCTCCGTCACCTGCAAGAACGTCTGGACCTCACGCGAAGGCATGGAGTACGCGTGGTTCAACAATGTCGAAACGAAACCGGGCGTCGGCTATCCGAAGGACTGGGAAAACCAGGAGCGCTGGAATGGCGGCTGGAAGCGCAAGACGAACGGCAAGATCGAGCTTCGCGCCGGCAGCAAGTGGCGTGTGCTCGCCAATATCTTCGGCAACCCGAACCTGCCGGAGATCGACGACTACTACGAGCCGTTCACCTTCGATTATGCGCATCTGCACGATGCGCCCGACGTCAAGGTCGGACCGGTCGCCCGGCCGCGTTCGCTGATCACCGGCGAGCGCCTGGAGAAAATCCAGTGCGGCCCGAACTGGGAAGAAATTCTCGGTGGCGAGTTCGAGAAACGCAAGCACGACTACAACTTCGATCAGGTGCAGACCGACATCTACGGGGAGTTCGAGAACACCTTCATGATGTACCTGCCGCGACTTTGCGAGCACTGCCTGAATCCCGCCTGTGTCGCGTCCTGCCCTTCCGGCGCAATATACAAGCGGGAAGAAGACGGCATCGTTCTGATCGACCAGGACAAGTGCCGCGGCTGGCGGATGTGCGTGTCCGGGTGTCCCTACAAGAAGATCTATTACAACTGGCAAAGCGGCAAGTCGGAGAAGTGTATTTTCTGCTATCCGCGTATCGAGGCGGGTCAGCCGACCGTGTGCTCGGAAACCTGCGTCGGCCGGATCCGTTATCTCGGCGTGCTGCTGTACGACGCCGACCGGATCGAGGAAGCCGCATCGGTCAAGGACCCGCAGGACCTGTACGAAGCGCAACTGTCGATCTTCCTCGACCCGAACGACCCGGCCGTACGTGAACAGGCCGCTCGTGACGGCGTGCCGGAGAACTGGCTCGACGCCGCACGCCATTCACCGGTGTACAAGATGGCGATGGAGTGGAAGATCGCTTTTCCGCTTCACCCCGAATACCGCACCCTGCCGATGGTCTGGTACGTCCCGCCGCTCTCGCCGATCAACTCGGCCACCAACGATGGCCGGCTCGGCATGAAAGGCTTGCTGCCCGACGTCGATTCGCTGCGCATCCCGTTGCGCTATCTGGCCAATCTGCTCACTGCCGGTCGCGAGGCGCCGGTTCGGCTTGCCCTCAAACGCATGCTGGCGATGCGCGCCTTCATGCGCGAACGCCATGTCGAACGTCGCGAGAGTCCGGAACTGCTGGACGAAGTCGAGCTGAGCAGCGCACAGGTCGATGAAATGTACCGGTATCTGGCCATTGCCAATTACGAAGACCGCTTCGTGATCCCGACCGCCCACCGCGAATATGCCGAAGATGCCTTCGACCTGCGCGCATCGTGCGGCTTCTCGTTCGGCAACGGGTGTTCCGACGGCACCACGGAAAGCAGCCTGTTCGGCGGACGCAAGGGCATCAACAAGACACGCAAGACCATCCCGATTCGCGCGGCGGGTGAATAAATGAACGATAACCGTCAGATTCTCAGCATGCTGGGCGCGCTACTGGACTATCCCGATCAGGCGCTGATCGACGCGCTCGACGAAATCCGCGCCGCGCTGGCCGGGTACGCCGCCTTGCCGCCAGACACGCGCGCAGCCCTGATCGAGCTGGTCGACCGGCTGTCGGCGCGGCCATTGCTGGATCTACAGGAAGACTACGTCGAAATCTTCGACCGTGGCCGGGCAAGTTCGCTCTATCTGTTTGAACACGTCCACGGCGAGTCGCGCGAACGTGGGCAGGCGATGGTGGACCTGCTCGCCATGTACGAAGCGAAGGGACTGTTTCTCGGCGCCGGCGAACTACCCGACTATCTGCCGGTTTTCCTGGAGTTCCTGTCTCAGGAAACACCGGCGCAAGCGCACGCGCTGCTGGGCGAAATTGCCGATATCAACCGGCAGATCGCAACCCGGCTCGCCGAGCGCGGAACGCCGTATTTCGCGGCCGTTGCCGCATTGCTGCCGCTCGCTGGCGAAGCGCCGCTGCTGAACGCGAATGCGACCGCATGCGACGACACCACCACGCACGAGATCGACGGCGAAGCGCTCGATCGCGAGTGGCAGGAGGAGCCGGTGAGCTTCCTGGGCGCGCAAGCGCCTTTGTCGACGGCACCGCAGCCGATCCAGTTTTACGACAAAAGACCTTCACGTTAGTCGCGTGAACCGGAAAGAACAGGCTTCCGTGCTCACATTCCACGCATCAAAGAACAGGATCCTGGCTGGAGAAACCTCATGAGTCAGCATTTCATCAACGCATTGCTGTTTGGCATCTATCCTTATGTGTGTCTCGCGATCTGGCTGCTCGGCAGCCTGATCCGTTTCGATCGCGAGCAGTACACCTGGAAGAGCGATTCGTCGCAACTGCTCAGGCGCCGTCAACTGCGCCTTGGCAGCAATCTGTTCCACGTCGGCGTGTTGACCGTGGTCGGCGGACACTTCGCCGGTTTCCTCGCGCCTCACTGGATGGTGTCGCCCTTCCTGAACGCCTCGCAGCATCAATGGCTCGCGGTTGGGGTGGGCGGCATCGCGGGCATCGTCGCGATCATCGGACTGTCGATCCTGGTGTACCGGCGTCTGTCCGATCCGCGCATCCGCATCAATAGCGCCCATGCGGACATCCTCGTGCTGGTGATGCTGTGGCTGCAACTGGCACTCGGACTGGCCACGATTCCACTGTCACTGGCGCATATGGACGGCGCGATGTTCGAAACCCTGAGCGACTATGTGAAGGGTATCGTCACGTTTCAACCGGGCACCGCGGACCTCATCCTCCAGGCGCCGCTCGTCTACAAGACCCATATTGCGCTCGGCTTCACGATATTCCTCATTTCCCCATTCACCCGCCTCGTTCACATCTGGAGCGGCATGGCGACGGTGAGTTTCCTGGTTCGTCCTCACCAGATCGTTCGCAAGCGCTAACGCGAGGAATTCCCCATGTCGGCAAACTGCGATATTTCACCCGCGCCCGCCACGCCTGACGTGCTTAGCGTCAACGGTACCGTGATCGAAAGCGCTGCCATTGCGGCGGAATCCGCGTTGCACGCGGACGAACCAGATCCCGATCACGCTGCGCGACGGGCGCTGGTGGTACGTGAACTGCTGTCCCAGCGCGCCACCGCAACAGGTTTGCTGGCGAACGGCGCCGGTCTCGACGATGAGACAGTCGACCGTCTGCTGGAGCTGGAATGCGCGATGCCGGTTCCGTCCGCAGAGGAATGCCAGCGCTACTACGCAGCGAACATGCAGAAATTCCGCAGTCCGGACCTGGTCTTCGCGCGCCACATCCTCTTTGCGCTGACCGAAAAGGCCGCGATGACGCGGGTCCGCGCCCGCGCCGAAGAAGCGCACCGCGAGCTCGCGCAGCATCACGACCGGTTCGATACGCTCGCCCGGACGTTATCCAATTGTCCGTCTGGCCAGGTCGGCGGAAATCTGGGGCAGTTGACCCGTGGCGAGAGCGTGCCGGAATTCGAGGCAGCCATTTTCGGCAACCAGCACATCGGCCTGCTTCCGGGGCTCGTCAATACGCGTTATGGCTTTCATATTGTCTGGGTGGAGCGTCGCGTCGCGGGTGAAGTCCTTCCGTTTGAAGCGGTGCAGGCGACCATCGAACGCTATCTCTCCGGTCATGTCCGGCACAAGTCGATTCAGCAATATCTGACCTTGCTCGCATCCAGCGCCGAACTGCGCGGCATCGCTCTGGATGTGCGCCCGGGCCTGTTGTTGCAATAGTGGCTGGCCGTAGCGTTTGCCCGTCGCACCCATCCTGACCGATGACGTCCACATGTAGCCGTTATCGTTGTCGTCCTGCTCTGGAGCAGTTATGAGTTCACGAAGAAGTCCCATGGTAGTTCTATGTGTCACGACTTTGGCATTTCTGGTCTGCTTTGTCGTATGGATGATGTTCGGCGTGCTCGGCATCGAACTACGAACCGAGCTTGGACTGAACAGCACGCAATTCGGGCTGCTGACGGCCACGCCGGTTCTGACTGGCGCACTATTGCGTGTGCCGCTGGGAATCTGGACGGACCGTTTCGGCGGTCGCGTGGTGATGACGCTGTTGCTGGTCCTCTGCGCCATCCCCGTGTTCCTGATCGCATACGCGACGGCGTTCTGGCAGTTCCTCGCGATCGGCCTGTGTCTCGGCGCGGTTGGCGCATCGTTCGCAGTAGGAACGCCGTATGTCGCGCGGTTCTTCCCGCCCGAAAAGCGTGGCTTCGCGATGGGATTCTTTGGCGCCGGCACGGTCGGCGCCGCCGTGAATCTGTTCATCACGCCTTCGCTGCAGGCGGCATGGGGCTGGCGCGCTGTCCCGAAGATCTATGCGATCGCGCTCCTCGTCACCGCGCTGATCTTCTGGCTGGGCTCCGCTACCGACCCGGGCGCAGGTAAGACGTCGGGGCCGTGGTACAGGCAGTTTCGGGTTCTGAAGGACTCCAGGATATGGAGGTACTGCCAGTATTACTCGATCTGCTTCGGCGGTTTCACCGCGCTATCACTGTGGATCCCACAGTATCTGAAGGGCGAATTCGGCTTTTCGGTCGTCACTGCGGCGGCGCTGGCCGCCGGCTTTTCGCTGCCGGGATCGGTGTTGCGCGCGCTCGGCGGCACCCTGTCCGACCGCTTCGGTGCGCATAAGGTGACGTGGTGGGGATTGTGGGTCGCGTGGGTATGTCTCTTCCTGTTGTCGTACCCGGACACTTCGTTCGTGGTGAGCACGATCGACGGCCCGCGCAGTTTTCATATCCATCTTGGCGTGCCGGTCTTCATCGCACTGCTGTTCATTCTCGGCGCGGTGTTCGCGTTCGGTATGGCGTCGACGTTCAAGTACGTCGCCGACGACTTTCCGGAGCAGATGGGCGTCGTCACCGGCATCGTCGGACTGGCTGGCGGGCTGGGTGGCTTCCTGCTACCGATCCTTTTCGGTGTGATTCTTGACTGGCTTGGCGTTCGCTCGAGTTGCTTCATGTTTCTGTACGGTATCGTCTGGGTGTCGCTGATTCTGCTGTATCAATCCAGCGTGCGACACGTTCACATCGACGGAACAGCCCCGCAGTAACGGAATGAACAGCCAGCTTGCCGCGCGCTGCCGACACGACACCACATGGATGATCGATGACAAGTATTTCGAGTTTTGATGAGCTGGTTCGCGTCGCGCGGCAACAACCCGAACCCCAGCGCTTGCTATTCGTGTTTACCGCGGTCGAGTTGCCCGCTGACTGCACACCTGAAGAACGGGCCCGCTTCGAAGCGGGTAAGGGTGGCGCACTGATACCGCTGATGTGCGTGGACAAGACGCCCGAGGAACTCGGCACGTTTAGCGATCTGCTCGAAGAATCGCGACAGGTTCTCCAGGAATGGGCAATCGTCTTCGTCGCGGCGCTCTCGGGTCAAAACGGGTGTGCGCCGCGGACTGAAGACGCGGAAGCGCCGTTAAACAGGATGGTGGAGTCGATCAAAACCGGGTCGATCGGCATGTTCATTCCATTCGATGCGCACGGTCAGCCCGTGCTATTCGGTCTGGCCTGAGTATCGTCGGGCCCTTGAGGCTGTCAGGCGTGGCCGTGTGTTCCTCGACCACGCCGCCAGACGTAAGGGCGCATCCGGGTTGCACGAAGGAAGCAGCACGCCCCGCGCCTGGCCTCCTTCGAACCGGAGAACCGGGGCATCGGATCGCCGCACGGTGCCGGGTGCGGAACACGTGAGGCTGAGGAGAAACGGTTTGCCAGGTACAATTCGGCAGCGTCGCTTTCCCATCCTGATCCGAACACCCTATGCGCAATCCTGCCCGGGCCTTTCTCCTCGGCCCGCTTTTGAAGGGCGTCTCACGCTCCTTCTACCTCACGCTGCGCGTATTGCCCGCCGGCATGCGCGATCCGATCGGTCTCGCGTACCTGCTGGCGCGCGCCGCGGACACGATTGCGGATACATCGCTGATTGCGCCGGGGCAACGGCTGGAAATGCTGCTTGCGCTGCGTGAGCAGGTGAACGGTGCGAATGGTGTGGGCGGAGACGACGATCGTCTGGAACGCATGGCGGTCGAAGTGGCGACCCGGCAAACTCACCCGGCTGAAAAAGTCCTGCTCGAATCGCTCGGCCCCGCGCTCGACGTGCTGGCTCAACTGGGTGAATCCGATCGCGACGCGGTACGCGAGATCGTCACGACGCTGACCGAGGGCATGGAATTCGATCTGCGCACGTTTCCGGACGAATCGTCGGGACGCATCGTTGCGTTGCACGAATTCGGGGAACTCGACAGGTATACGTATCTGGTGGCTGGCTGCGTCGGCGAATTCTGGACGAAGATGACCTGGGCGCACATGCCAGGCACGCTCAGGGGTCAGCCGGACGTGACGTTGAACCGCGGCGTGCGTTTCGGCAAGGCGCTTCAGATGACCAACGTGCTGCGCGATTGCGGCAAGGACCTGCGCATCGGCCGCTGCTACATTCCGTCGACGATGCTCGACGAAGCGCGCCTGAGCCCCGAGGACCTGCTACTGCCCCAAAGTTCGGTACGCGCCCAGCCGCTGATGTTCGAGCTGGTCCGCAAAACGCTCGATCTCTTTCGTGAAGCGATCGAATACACGCTCGCGATTCCCGCGCATTCGGTGCGGTTGCGGCTCGCCTGCCTGTGGCCTGTCGTGATTGGACTCGATACATTGCTGCTGCTCGTCGATAACGACGCGTGGCTCGACCCCGCGAAAGTCTCGAAGGTCAGACGCAACAGGGTGTACCAGGTCATCGCGTATTCGATACCGGCCGTCGCATCGGACAGGCTCATCCGTCGCTGGACCGGCAGTCTGATGAGCCGGATCGAAAGCCGCCTCGCCGCCCCGCCGCCACGGGCTCGTTGACACTTTCACACGCCCTTCCCCGTCTGCAGGTAAAATTTGCGTTTTGCGTTTGCCGTACGGGGCCCGGTTCAGGCCCCGCGCAAAATCAGGCAAAATTCGGTCATTGGTGCCGGGCTACGCGCAGCCGGCGGCTTTCCCCACCCTGTTTTCTGTTCTTGAGACACGCGATGAGTACCCAGCAACCCACGATTATCTACACCCTCACCGACGAAGCGCCCCTGCTGGCGACCAGTGCTTTCCTGCCGATCATCCGCACGTTTACCGCGCCGGCTGGAATCCGGGTCACGACCAGCGACATCTCGGTGGCTGGCCGCATCCTGGGTGAGTTCCCGGAATTCCTGACCGAAGAACAGCGCGTGCCGGACAACCTGGCCGAGCTGGGCCGTCTCACGTTGCTGCCGGATACGAACATCATCAAGCTGCCGAACATCAGCGCTTCGGTGCATCAGCTGGTCAGCGCGATCAAGGAACTGCAGGGCAAGGGCTACAAGGTGCCGGACTTCCCCGAAGAGCCGAAGACCGAAGCCGAAAAGGCAATCCGTCAGCGTTACTCGCGTTGCCTCGGCAGCGCCGTGAATCCGGTGCTGCGCGAAGGCAACTCGGATCGCCGCGCGCCGGCCGCCGTGAAGAACTACGCACGCAAGAACCCGCACAGCATGGGTGAGTGGAGCATGGCTTCGCGCACGCACGTCGCGCACATGACGCATGGCGACTTCTACCACGGCGAAAAGTCGATGACGATCGACCGTGCCCGCGACGTGAAGATGGAACTCGTCACGAAGAGCGGCAAGACGATCGTCCTCAAGCAGAAGGTGTCGCTGCTCGACGGCGAGATCATCGACAGCATGTTCATGAGCAAGAAGGCGCTGTGCGACTTCTACGAAGAACAGATGGAAGACGCGCGCAAGACGGGCGTGATGCTGTCGCTGCACGTGAAGGCGACGATGATGAAGGTCTCGCACCCGATCGTGTTCGGCCATGCCGTGAAGATCTTCTACAAGGAAGCGTTCGAGAAGCACGGCAAGCTGTTCGACGAACTCGGCGTGAACGTCAATAACGGTCTCGTCAACCTGTACGAAAAGCTGGAAACGCTGCCGAGCTCGAAGCGCGAGGAAATCATCCGCGACATGCACGCATGCCACGAACACCGCCCGGAACTGGCGATGGTGGATTCGGCAAAGGGCATCTCGAACCTGCACGCGCCGAACGACGTGATCGTCGACGCGTCGATGCCGGCCATGATCCGTATCGGCGGCAAGATGTGGGGCGCCGACGGCCGTCCGAAGGACACGAAGGCGGTGATCCCGGAAAGCACGTTCGCCCGCATCTACCAGGAAATCATCAACTTCTGCAAGACGAACGGCAATTTCGATCCGGTGACGATGGGCACGGTGCCGAACGTCGGCCTGATGGCGCAGCAAGCCGAAGAGTACGGCTCGCACGACAAGACGTTCGAAGTGCTGGAAGCCGGCGAAGCGCGCATCGTCGACATCGCGACGGGCGAAGTGCTGCTCGTGCAGAACGTCGAGGCAGGCGATATCTGGCGCATGTGCCAGGTCAAGGACGCGCCGGTCCGCGACTGGGTCAAGCTCGCTGTCACGCGCGCACGCAACTCCGGCATGCCGGCCGTGTTCTGGCTGGACCCGTACCGTCCGCACGAAGCCGAAATGATCAAAAAGGTCGAAACGTACCTGAAGGATCACGACACGGAAGGCCTCGACATCCAGATCATGTCGCAGGTCCGTGCAATGCGTTACACGCTGGAGCGCGTGATCCGCGGCCTCGACACGATCTCGGTCACGGGCAACATCCTGCGCGACTACCTGACCGACCTGTTCCCGATCATGGAACTCGGCACCAGCGCGAAGATGCTCTCCATCGTCCCGCTGATGGCCGGCGGCGGCATGTACGAAACGGGCGCGGGCGGCTCGGCGCCGAAGCACGTCAAGCAACTGGTGGAAGAAAACCACCTGCGCTGGGATTCGCTGGGTGAATTCCTGGCGCTGGCTGTTTCGCTGGAAGATCTGGGCATCAAGACCGGCAACGACAGGGCCAAGATCCTCGCCACGACGCTGGACGCCGCCACGGGCAAGCTGCTCGAGAACAACCGGAATCCGTCGCCGAAGACCGGCCAGCTCGACAACCGTGGCAGCCAGTTCTACCTCGCGATGTACTGGGCACAGGAACTCGCCGCGCAAACCGGTGACGCAGCCCTCGCGGCACAGTTCGCTCCGCTCGCGAAGCAGCTGACGGCGAACGAGCAGACCATCGTCGGCGAACTGTCGTCGGTGCAGGGCCAACCGGCGGACATCGGCGGCTACTACCGCCCTGACGCCGAAAAGCTCGACGCCGTCATGCGTCCGAGCAAGACGCTGAATGCCTCGCTGGCTTCGGTCAAGGCGTAAGGCTGTCGTGTTGTTGCTGTAGCACGCACGATACGGCCTGAATCCCAGGCCGTATCGGTCGTTACCCTTCTGGCTCCGCGCTGGAAGGGTGCTTCAACGAAAGCCGCACGTGCGCTTTTTCCGTTCGAAGCAATCCCGGGTGTTCGCCCGGCGACCCACTCCCCTCCCTCCCTTCGTACTGACACCCGAGACACCGGGTAAGTCGTGAAAGCGATCACATGATAGAAAGCATTCGCTATACGACGCAGCGCCTGCACCCGTATAGTCGCCGCTGCGCTCAGAGCGAACGGCACGCATCGAGCTATCCAGGAGACTTGATCAATGGCAACCCCTATCTATCGCGGCGTGTTCCCTGTCGCGCCTACCGTTTTCGACGACGCCGGCCGGCTCGACCTTGACGGTCAGAAGCGCGCCATCGATTTCATGATCGATGCCGGTTCGAACGGCATCTGCATTCTCGCGAACTTTTCCGAGCAGTTCGTCCTGAGCGACGACGAGCGGAGCACCGTCCAGAACGTGGTACTGGAGCATGTCGCGGGCCGCGTGCCGGTGATCGTCACGACGACGCACTTCAGCACCGACCTATGCGCTGCCCGCAGCCGCGCGGCCCAGGATGCAGGTGCGGCGATGGTGATGATCATGCCGCCGTATCACGGCGCGACGATCCGGGTTGGCGAGTCCGGCATTCACGAATTCTTCAGCAAGGTGTCCGCTGCCATCGATATCCCGATCATGATCCAGGACGCGCCGGTCGCCGGCACGCCGATGCCGGCATCGTTCCTTGCGAAGCTGGCGAAGGAGATCGAACACGTGTCGTACTTCAAGATCGAGACCGCGCAGGCCGCATCGAAACTGCGTGAGCTGATCAGGCTGGGCGGCGACGCCGTGGTCGGCCCGTGGGACGGCGAAGAGGCCATCACGCTGATTCCCGATTTCGACGCAGGCGCGACGGGTGCGATGACAGGCGGCGGCTATCCGGATGGCATCCGCAAGATCGTGGACGCCTACGCGTCAGGCGATACGGAACAGGCAGCGGAGCTTTATCAGCAATGGCTGCCGCTGATCAACTACGAGAACCGCCAATGCGGACTCGCGGCGTGCAAGACCCTGATGAAAGCGGGCGGCGTCATCAAGTCCGATACCGTGCGTCATCCGCTCGCGCCAATGCAGCCCGCAGTGCGCGACGGGCTCCTGAAGGTCGCCCGACGACTCGACCCGCTGGTGCTGCGCTGGGCTCACTAAACCCGCGTATCGCGTGCGGAAGATGCGTGACCGGATTCGTATGATCCGGTCACGCATGTGAAGCCCGGGGCGTTGAAGCGTCAGAACTGATCTGCGTCAAGCGCCAGCACACCCTCATCGCCCTTCGCCGTCACGATCGACGCTTCAAGCGCCGACGCCTGCGCC
>NZ_CAJQZB010000044.1:0-49875 GCF_907164545.1 Paraburkholderia gardini
ACCAGCAGGGCAGCGTGGTGGCGCTGGCGAACGGCACGGGTGCGACGATCGCAAGTCAGGCGTATGGGCCGTTTGGCGAGACGGACGGCACACCGGCGTCACGCTTCGGGTATACGGGGCAGCAGTATCTGGCGTCGTTGGGGCTTTACTATTACAAGGCGCGGATGTACTCGCCGGCGCTGGGGCGGTTCCTGCAGACGGATCCGGTGGGCACCGCTGACGATCTGAACCTGTATGTGTATGTGAAGAACAACCCGGTGAACTTCACGGATCCGACGGGGATGATTGCGGCATCGGGCTTTGCGTCGACGAGCAGTGCGCCGGCTGCTACCGTAAGTGCTCCGGTTCAGGTGGCCGTGAGTACGCCGAAGCTTGATACGCCAGCGTTCAGCATGCCGACGGCAGCGGCGGGGAATCAGGCGGTGGTTCAGGTTGCTGCCCGCGGTGTCTCGATGACGGGCAATCCGCCCGGTGGCTTCCGGTTGAATCCGAACGGCCTTGATACAGATTACTTTGACGGTGCCGGCAACCTGACTGCTCAGTATCATGAAAGTCACGGTGAAGCCCATGGTCACAATTTTTTCGACGGCAAACGTGACCCGACTCACCTGCCGATGTCGCCCATACCGACGCGATGAACCGATCTAGAGAGTAGCGATGAACCCTTCAGAGAACACATTTGGCTGGGAGTTTGCACGGAATGGGAAACTGCTCCAGAACGTGCTCGGTGAATATCCCTCATTCCACGACTCGTCAGTTCGAAGCTTTTGTATGCGACGAGCGAGACGTTCCTTTGTTGATGACGAAGGCAAGCCGCTGCCATCGGGTTGTGATCGAGATCTTGTCGATCTGACGCTGGAGATCGCCCACAATCGTTTTGGGCCACGCCCGCCTGAAGGCGGTTCCGATTACATCGTCACCGTGGATTTGCTGAATATTAAGGCAGCAGACATCGACATTAACGCAATGCTCGAGGAAGCTTGGATCAGAGATGTTAACCTCACGAAGATGGACAATGGCCTGGTGAGGTTTGATCTCAACCCTAACATTGGTCTGGATATCGTCGTGACATGTCACGAAGTCATCGTTGAGTCGATTCGGCCTTATGATCGGGACACGCTATTTGTTCCGAGCTAAACGATGCTGATATCTAAAATCCTTGGTGCGTCGCGGTGCCTGGTGACTGACTTTCTGATACAGAACATTATTTACTCAATGAAGGTTCTAACGGAGGCTGATGCTGCGGAGTACAAGCCTGCGCTTGAAGCCTTGGATAATTCGTATCCTTGGGGGCGTAACAAGCCGTTAAAGAACATAGCGGCCATTACCGCGACTCTCGGTGCCGAATTGTTTGTCGAGTTTGAGTCGTTGGAGATTCAGGCGATGTGATCCGGACAAAACCTAAGCGATTGCCAGGCAACCTGATCACGCTGAGGAAGCGCGACGGCCAGTCGGTGAGTCAAACCTTCGACGCGCTGGACCGGCTGGCGACGCGCACGTTCCCGGGTGGGGTGGGCAACGTGCAGTACAGCTACGACCTGCGCGGACTGAAGACCGCGTCGCAATACACCGACGGCAGCCATACGGTGACGAACAGCTACGACGCACTGGGGCAGCTCACGCAGACGAGTGCGGCGGGTCGCACGCTGCGCTACAGCCACGACGCGGCGGGCAACGTGACGGACATCGCGTGGCCGGACGGCTTCCACGTGGCGCTCACGTACGACAGCTACGGTCGTCCGGTGCAGCTGCTGGAGAACGGCACGGTGAGTCTGGCGAAGTACAGCTACGACACGCTGAACCGTCGCACGCAGGTGGATCTGGGCAACGGCACGCGCACCGAACTCGCGTACGACAGTCAGGGCTGGCTGCAGAGCCTGAACCACCGCTTCACGAGCAGCACCGAGGACTGGCTGTCGAGCATCACGCGCAACCAGCTGGGGGATATCAAGCAGGCGGGCGTGACGAACAGCCGGTACGCGTGGTCGCCGGCGGCATCGAGCACCGCGTTCACGACGAACGCGCTGAACCAGTACACGGGCGCGGCGGGCAAGGCGGTGACGTACGACCGCAACGGCAACCTGACGGGCGACGGGGTGTGGACGTACGGCTATGACCTGGACAACCGGATGAGGACGGCGAGCCGGTCGGGCACGAGCGCGACGCTGGGCTACGATCCGGAAGGGCGGATGGTCCGGACGACGGTGAACGGTGTGGAGACGAACCTGCTGTATGACGGACCGAATCTGGCGGCTGAATACGATGCTGCGGGCAAGCTCACGCGGCGATATGTGTTTGGTCCGGGCGTGGATGCACCGCTGGTGCAGTACGAAGGTGCGGCGACGAATGCGAAGAGCTGGCTGTACGCGAACCAGCAGGGCAGCGTGGTGGCGCTGGCCAACGGCACGGGTGCGACGATCGCAAGTCAGGCGTATGGGCCGTTTGGCGAGACGGATGGCACACCGGCGTCGCGCTTCGGGTACACGGGGCAGCAGTATCTGGCGTCGTTGGGGCTTTACTATTACAAGGCGCGGATGTACTCGCCCACACTCGGACGATTCCTGCAGACGGATCCGGTGGGCACCGCTGACGATCTGAACCTGTATGTGTATGTGAAGAACAACCCGGTGAACTTCACTGATCCGACGGGGATGATTGCGGCATCGGGGTTTGCTTCAACGAGCAGCGCGCCGGCTGCTACTGTCAGTGCTTCCGTTCAGGCACCTGTGAGTGCGCCGAAGCTTGACGGTCCGGCGGTCGTGATGCCGAAGGCGGACATTGGCAGTACGACTGTGGTTGCACAGCGCGGACGGCCCTTTACAGGCGATCCCGGGAGCCTTTATGTAATTCCCCAATCGGGTGACGCGAGGAGGTATGGTAACGATGGAAAACCTCTTTTGGATTACGATACCAGCCACCCACACAATGGACTGGTTCCTCACATCCACATTTGGCGAAATGGGATACGTGGCGACGGCCAATCGGTATTTTAAATAGAGAAGCGGGTTCCCCGCGCCAAGAGCGTGGGGACAGCGTGAGGTTCTAGAATGGTCGTGTGGAATTCCGGGGTAGGCCAAATTGCGTAGCGCTTAACCTCGTATAGCCGATATCAAATATTTGATCGCTGATCAATGGGTGATCAGAATAAAAATAATTTGAAAATTAATACTGGATAGAATTTAGGAGGATATAGATGGACAACAACGCCTTGGGTGAGCAGTGCGTTCAAAATAGCATGCTTGTGCGTACTATGTACGGTTACTGGCCGAGCTTTCACGACGCACAACTGGTAGGGCTCGCAATCGAATTAACTGAATTCGACGGAAGAAATGTCGCCGATATGAATATCAGGATCAGACATAAAGGGCAGGATAGTCTACAATGGGTTCATCCGGGGCCCGATTGCATCGTCGAATTTCGGTGTTTTGATATCTCCGATGCAAATTTTGTGCTTAATAATTTCTCTGCGGGCGGATGGGTTGATGAGCTGACTATTAAATCGAATTCCGATGGGCGGATCGAGTTTGATCTCGTGCCGTTAGCTGGTATCGATATAAAATTCAAGTGCTCTTCTATTCGGGTCATTGCAATACATGCAACATCAGGTTCAAAGTGAGGCGATGGGATCCTGTTGGGGCTTTACTATTACAAGGCGCGGATGTACTCGCCCACACTCGGACGATTCCTGCGGACGGATCCGACGGGGATGATTGCGGCATCGGGGTTTGCTTCAACGAGCAGTGCGCCGGCTGCTACTGTAAGTGCGCCAGTCCAGACGTCTGCCAGTGTGATGAAGCTTGATGCGTCGACGTTCAGCATGCCGCAAGCGGCAGTGGGGGATGCGATTCAGGTCGCTGGTTCCAGCGGTACGCCGGGAAACAATCAGGCTCAGAACAAGCAGTTTAACGATGTTGTCGTCAAGCTCCGCTTAACTCCGGGTCAGGCGCGGTCGTTGCATGAAGAAATTAGTGGGCAGGGTTTGGGATATCACGAGATTCTCGAGCGCGGAAGGGACATGTTTAACAAATGACGAGCAATCAAATGGAAAGCATAAGTAAGATTTTTTCTCCGCTGATAGGGAAGATTGTTTTTTCTATTAAGCAGACTCACGGAAGTTGCTTCTTGATTGAATTTGGGGATCCGTATCTGCGGATTCGTGAACCCATCGAACCAAGGCCGGAGACCTCGGAGAAATCAAAGATTAGCCTCCGTAGACGTCGGGTCTTTGTGACCGGGACTTGGTCACTTCTCGTCTTGGGTTGCGATTGGACGCTGACTAGCGAGCAAAGATCGGTCAGCCAAGGCGATGATGTAGACGATATGGAAAATCTGTTTCGGAGCGTCGAGGGGCAGTATCTTGTTTCTGTGCGTGGCGTTGAGGCGACAAAGTTATGCGCATTGAAGTTTGACATGGGAGCCAGTCTAAATCTGCGGCCGAGGCACGATTGGAACCCGAGCGTCGATCCGGATGAAAATCAATGGCAGTTGCATTCTAAGGGCGGGTCGTCCGTGGGATATACAAACAATGGCTTAGTGGCGGTTGAGTCAACGGGTGACCCGGACAAAAACTAAGCGATTGCTAAGGGATACTGTTCCATAAACTGGGGGCCGCTAGCGCGGCCCCCAGTCATTTGGTCATCCGTGGTCGGGCATGATGATTAGCCATGCGTAGCGATAGTCTGTTTCGTGGCTCAGTGATAGGAAATATGCATGACTACACAAAATAATGATGCAAACTCACCCAGCACAGAGCGCTTTCTCGCATATGCGTCGGTGAGCTCGGCTACGATCCGGAAGGGCGGCTGGTCCGGACGACGGTAAACGGTGTGGAGACGAACCTGCTGTATGACGGGCCGAATCTGGTGGGTGAGTACGACGCGACGGGCAAGCTCACGCGGCGATATGTGTTTGGTCCAGGCGTGGATGCACCGCTGATGCAGTACGAAGGTACGGCGACGAACGCGAAGAGCTGGCTGTACGCGAACCAGCAGGGCAGCGTGGTGGCGCTGGCCAACGGCACGGGTGCGACGATCGCAAGTCAGGCGTATGGGCCGTTTGGCGAGACGGATGGCACACCGGCGTCGCGCTTCGGGTATACGGGGCAGCAGTATCTGGCTGCGCTGGGGCTTTACTATTACAAGGCGCGGATGTATTCGCCCACACTCGGACGGTTCCTGCAGACGGATCCGGTGGGCACCGCTGACGATCTGAACCTGTATGTGTATGTGAAGAACAACCCGGTGAACTTCACTGATCCGACGGGGATGATTGCGGCATCGGGCTTTGCGTCGACGAGCAGTGCGCCGGCTGCTACCGTAAGTACTCCGGTTCAGGTGGCCGTAAGTGCGCCGAAGCTTGATGCGCCGACGTTCAGCATGCCGAAGGCGACAATGGGGGACCCGGTTCGGGTTGCCGGTATGCCCTTTCACGGTGAGCCAGGAACGTGGGCTTCGAGTATGCCGGGAAAAATGCCACAGTTGCGTATGTACGGCCCGAACGGGTCTGCGCTGACGGACATCGACTTCGAAGCCCATCACGGAAACGCGAACCCACACGCTCACAATTGGACCGGTACCAGCCGTGACAACGGGTGGCCTGTTTCGATACCACCTTGGTAATGAAAAATGGAAGATTCAACGCTGACGAAATGGAATAATTTTCACGACTGGTACTTAGATCGCCTAATCCTCGGACCGAATGAAGAACCTCGTGAACTGATCCTTGGCCTGTATCTTGGAAATGAACGCGTGTCCGTGACGTTCGAAGGCGTGACGTGCTTTAACCTTGAATGCCTTGGTCTGTTGAACATCGTATACAGCATCAAAATCATCGAGGCGGCTGACAAAAATTACGAGGTCGTGAGTGCTGTCTTGAACAAGGGCGAACGGCTTTCGACGCGGAAAGGGGCGAAGGTCGCGTTCATGTACTCCAGCCTCGGTGCCGAGCTTGCCATCGAGTTTGATTCACTGCGGATCGATTCAGCTTGACATGGTGTGGGGCGGTAACGATCACCGGTAGGTGATGAAGATGAAAGGTCGCGCGCGGTCCTTCGTTGTTCTAGTCGGCGGAGATGATGACTCTGCGGTGCGCGACGCTGAACCGTCGCACGCAGGTGGATCTGGGCAACGGCACGCGCACCGAACTCGCGTACGACAGTCAGGGCTGGCTGCAGAGCCTGAACCACCGCTTCACGAGCAGCACCGAAGACTGGCTGTCGAGCTTCACGCGGGATCTGCTGGGGAACATCAGGCAGACCAGCGTGACGAACAGCCGGTACGCGTGGACGCCGGCGGTATCGACCGCTGTGTATACGGCGAACGCGCTGAACCGGTACACGGCAACGGCGGGCAGGGCGGTGACGTACGACCGCAACGGCAACCTGACGGGCGACGGGGTGTGGACGTACGGCTACGACCTGGACAACCGGATGAAGACGGCGAGCCGCTCGGGCACGAGCGCGACGCTCGGCTACGATCCGGAAGGGCGGCTGGTCCGGACGACGGTGAACGGTGCGCAGACGAACCTGCTGTATGACGGACCGAATCTGGCGGCTGAATACGATGCTGCGGGCAAGCTCACGCGGCGATATGTGTTTGGTCCAGGCGTGGATGCGCCGCTGGTGCAGTACGAAGGTGCGGCGACGAATGCGAAGAGCTGGCTGTACGATCAGCAAAAAACCTGAAGCGTTTGGGCGAAACTGGCCAATGCACTATCGGCCGGAGACGCAGACGCCGCGCTCAAGGCGACAAGAGAACCGATGGCACCCTCTTTCGAATCGTTGAAGTGAAATGAAAAAGGCGCAACGGCCAAAACCGTTGCGCCTCTTATCGAAGGCAAAAGACCGCCGCCGCTCAATGCGCCGCAGCCGCCCTTTCCACCTTCTTGCCCTTCCCCGTCCGCCCGATCTCTTCCAGCTTGATTTCGACGTGACGCGAGAACACGTATTCCGCCGGACGCTGCTTGTCCAACGGAATATCCTTCGCGAACGCCCCGGTCGTTTTCGGGCCCGAAATCGCGACCTTCAGCGCCTTCAGCGGATGCGTGACCGTATCCATCACGGCCGTCGCTTCAAACCCGCAGTGGACCATGCAATCCGCGCACTTTTCATAGTTGCCCGTACCGTAGTTTTCCCACTGCGTGGTGTCCATCAGTTCCTTGAAGGTCTTCACATACCCTTCGCCGACCAGATAGCATGGCTTTTGCCAGCCGAACACGGTGCGCGCCGGGTTGCCCCACGGCGTGCATTCGTACGTCTGATTGCCGGCCAGGAAGTCGAGGAACATGCTCGACTGGCTGAACGACCAGTTCTTGCCATTGTTGCCGCGCTTGAAGATCTCGCGGAACAGGTGCTTGGTCTTGTCGCGGTTCAGGAAGTGCTGCTGGTCCGGCGCGCGTTCGTACGCGTAGCCCGGCGACACCGTGATGCCGTCGACGCCCATCGGCCCGAGCGTGTCGAAGAACGCGGCAACACGCTCCGGCACCGCGTCGTTGAACAGCGTGCAGTTGATGTTGACGCGAAAACCGCGGCGCTTCGCTTCCTTGATCGCGGCGACGGCCTTCTCGTACACGCCTTCCTGCGAAACGGAGTGATCGTGCGCTTCCTTGTCGCCGTCGAGGTGAACCGACCAGACGAAGTACGGATTCGGCTCGTAATCGTCCATCTTCTTTTCCATCAGGAGCGCGTTCGTGCACAGGTACACGAATTTCTTGCGCGCCATGATGCCCTTGACGATCTGCGGCATTTCCTTGTGCAGCAGCGGCTCGCCGCCTGCAATGGAAACCACCGGCGCGCCACATTCATCGACAGCGCCAAGGCATTCCTCCAGCGAAAGCCGCTGGTTCAGGATGGGATCCGGATAGTCGATCTTGCCGCAGCCATTGCACGCCAGATTGCAGCGGAACAGCGGTTCCAGCATCAGTGCGAGCGGGTAGCGTTTGTTGCCTGAAAGGTGCTGACGCATGATGTATGCGCCGACCCGGAATTTTTGCAGAAACGGAATAGACAAGACGTCCTCCTTAAACTTCGCGTGCAGCGAGTGGTTGCGTCAGCTTTGACGGCAACTTGAATTCAACTTTCTCTTCTCGGCCCGACATCGTCGTGACTTCGACGGACCCCAATGCGCGCAGCGCATCGATCACGTTTTCAACCATTTCCTCCGGCGCCGACGCGCCCGCCGTGATACCGACGGTCTGCGCATGCGCAAACCACTCCGGCCGCACTTCGGAACCATCGGCGACGAGGTAGCTCGGCACACCCGTTTCGCCGCCGATTTCGCGCAGACGGTTCGAGTTCGAGCTGTTCGTCGCACCGACGACCAGCAGCACATCGACCTGCGTGCTCAGTTCGCGCACCGCCGCCTGGCGGTTTTGCGTCGCGTAGCAGATGTCGCGCGTATCCGGGCCGACGATGTCGGTGAAGCGGCGCAACAGCGCGTCGATGATGTCGCGTGTGTCGTCGACCGAAAGCGTGGTCTGCGTGACGTACGCAAGCGGCGTGTCGAGCGGCAGATCGAGCGTACCGACTTCGGCCTCGCTTTGCACAAGCAGCACCTTGCCGGGAATCTGGCCGATCGTCCCTTCGACTTCCGGATGCCCGGCATGTCCGATCAAAATCAGCGTGCGGCCGGAGCCTACGTACTGACGACCCTGAACATGCACTTTCGTGACGAGCGGGCAGGTTGCGTCGAGCACGTCGAGGCCGCGCTGTTCCGCATCACGCTCGACGGTCTGGGCGACGCCGTGCGCGCTGAAAATCGCCACGGCGCCCTGGGGCACCTCGTCGAGCTCCTCGACGAAACGGGCGCCTTTCCGGCGCAGGTTATCGACCACATGACGGTTGTGGACAATTTCGTGGCGCACATAAACGGGCGCCCCGTGTTGCTGCAAGGCGCGATCGACAATCTCGATCGCGCGGACAACGCCCGCACAAAAGCCGCGGGGTTGAGCAAGGATGACTCGCATAGGCTGGCGAACTCCGACTGACGCGGGTTTCGAAGAAGTCGGTAAAAACGACCTTATCGCCGCGACATCATATTAGATGGTGTATTGAGTCCGACCGGAGCCGGCACACCGAAAACCAAACGCGCATTCTAACGCGATCGGCCAGGACGCGCTTTCCAGGACATGTCCGATACCACAAACGCCGCGGCAATAATGACTCGCTGCAGCGCGGGTGCGGAACCCTTAAACTATCGGACCTTGCGGTACCCGCTTGTAACGGCTGCGTTTGCTGGCCGCCTCACGGGCCGCTTCACTGTCCGGATCACCGGATGCATTTCAAGACTCGCAGGATGAAGGTCGACCGCCCCGAATATGTCCGCGCCCGCGTCGCACGCGAACTGCCGCACCGGGCGCCGGAATGGGCCGTTTCCGCGCGAGACCTGTCGGTTGAGGGCAACGCATGATCCTGGTTCTGTTTGCACTTTCGTGTCTTTCCCTGCTGATCTGGGGTGTGCTGCTGCTCGCGCGCGGCGGGTTCTGGCGCACGCGTCCGGCAGTTCCACTGGCCGCGAAACCGCGCGGCAGCGAAGGCTGGCCAGCCGTGGTCGCGGTCGTGCCGGCCCGCAACGAGGCCGACGTGATCGCCCGGGCGGTCGCTTCGCTGCTGGGTCAGGATTACGCGGGCGCGTTCCACGTGATCGTCGTCGATGACCACAGCACCGACGGCACCGCCGACGCCGCCCGCGCCGCCGCGCTCCAGCTGCAATGTGCCGACCGGCTGACCGTGCTGGCCGCGAAGCCGCTTCCGGCGGGCTGGTCCGGCAAGGTCTGGGCGCAGTCGCAGGGCATCGAGGCTGTCAAAACGCTCGGCCTGGCCGCCGACTTCCTGCTTCTCACCGACGCCGACATCGGCCATCCGGGCGATGCCGTGACGCAGCTTGTCGTGCGCGCCGAGGAAGAAAAGCGCGATCTCGTCTCCCTGATGGTCCGTCTGCGCTGCGATTCCTTCTGGGAAAAGGCGCTGATCCCGGCGTTCGTGTTCTTTTTCGCGAAGCTTTATCCGTTCTCGTGGGTCAACAACCCGCGCAACAGGACGGCAGCGGCCGCCGGCGGCTGCATGCTGGTGCGGCGCACCGCGCTCGAGGAAGCCGGCGGCATCGAGTCGATTCGCGCCGAACTGATCGACGACTGCAGCCTTGCGGCGCGTATCAAGCATCGCGGCGAAGGGCGTCATCCGATCCGGCTGGACGTCGCGGCGCGCAGCGTTTCGTTGCGGCCCTACGACAGCTGGAAGGACATCTGGAACATGATCGCGCGCACGGCGTTCACGCAGCTGCGCTACAACGGCTGGCTGCTGGCCGGAACGCTTGTGGGCATGGCGGTCATCTATCTGGTTCCGCCGGTCGTGGCGCTCGTGCTTGGCCCGCTCGGCTGGCCGGCGTGGCTTGCCTGGGCGCTGATGTGTTGCGCCTACGCGCCGATGCTCCGGTACTACGGCCGCTCGCCGCTGTGGGCGCCGTTCCTGCCGCTCGTCGCGCTGTTCTATGTCGGCGCGACGTTCGCTTCGGCGGTGCGGTACTGGCGCGGCAAGGGCGGTCAGTGGAAAGCGCGGGTTCAGGCGCCGGTGCAGGAGCGCTAGAACCGCCCGGAACCGCAAACGGCGAGGGCGGCGCGCAATGCGCCGCCTTCTGCATCAACGCTGCGTCAGCATCGCGTACATCTGGACAACCATCTCCGGCGAGAACGTGAACGGCACCCACCCGTGGCCGGTGTGACGCAGTACCAGCAGACGGTCGCCGTTCGACTGCTTCTGCGCGGCCATCACCGGATTCTTCGTCGATACGAAGCGCCAGCCTGTCGGCAGGCCGCCCGGCGGCTCGGGTGTCATCGACGCGCGCGCGTTCGCCAGTTCCTCGATCAGTTGACCGACCTGTTCGGTATGCAGCGAGACGGTCTGGCCGCCGATCGTCATCGTGATTTCGTTCTGCGCCGGACGGGCGATGCTGAGCGCAGGCTTTTCACCGGCAACGGGAGCGTCCAGTTCAGCGGGCCCGGGCGACATAGCCGCGTCGACGCCGGCTTCAGCGGCAGCCTCCGATGCCACTTCTGCCGCGGATTCCGCGGCGGTCATAGCCGTGGCCTTCGGGGCGAGCGCGACCTGGATGAGCTGATGGAGCTGATCGACGCCCGTTTCGAGCGCGCCAATCTGTTCTTGAAGATTCATGCGAGACTTTCTCTGGTAAGACCGGCGATTTTAACCGCTGCGCACGGCCCTGAACGGATGCCGGCCGGCCGACGTTGTAACAAAGTGCGTGTGCGTGCCGTACGGCAGCAGCGCTCATGCCTTCTTCAGATAACCCGCCTCCCGGAACCACTGCAGCGCGTCGCTCAAGCCTTCGCGATACGGGCGCGCGCGATAGCCGAGTTCACGCTCCGCCTTCGCCGACGTGAAGTACATCTTGTTCTTCGACATCTTCAACCCGTCGACCGTGACGAACGGCTCGCGCTTCGTGAACTTCGCGACTGCTTCCGCGCCGACGGCCAGCGGATACAGCGGCCAGCGCGGCAGCGCGATCGTCGGCGGCTTGCGGCCGGTGAGATTCGCGATGTCTGCGAGCATCTGCTGCAGCGGCAGGTTTTCGCCGCCCAGAATGTAGCGCTCGCCGATGTTGCCGCGTTCCAGCGCCAGAAAGTGCCCGGCGGCGACGTCGTCGACGTGCACGAGGTTCAGGCCGGTATCGACGAACGCCGGAATCTTGCCGAGCGCCGCTTCGACGATGATGCGCCCGGTCGGCGTCGGCTTGACGTCGCGCGGGCCGATCGGCGTCGACGGATTGACGATCACGGCGGGCAGCCTGTCTTGCGCGATCATGCGTTCCACCGCGCGCTCGGCCAGCACCTTGCTGCGCTTGTACACGCCGATTGCCTTGTCGGGTGTGAGCGGCGAGGTTTCATCGGCGGACTGGCCGGAACTCGTCACTTTCAGCGTGGCCACGCTGCTCGTGTACACGATCCGCTCGACGCCTTCGGCGAGCGCCGCGCGCATCGTCGCTTCGGTGCCTTCGAGGTTCGAGCGCTCGATGTCGAGCGGGTCCGGTGCCCACAGACGGTAATCCGCGGCGACGTGAAAGAGGTAGCGCACACCGCGCAGCGCGGCGCGCATCGACGCCTCGTCGCGCATGTCGCCCACGACGATTTCCGCGTCGAGCGCCTCGACGTTGCGCCGCGGACTCGTCGCGCGCACGAGCACGCGCACCGCAAAACCCTTTTGCTGTGCAATGCGCGCCACTGCCGATCCGACAAAGCCGGAGGCGCCGGTGACGAGCACCAGATCGCGATTCTGATCGGTCATCCGTTTCGGTTTCCCTGCATGGCGCGCGGCGTTTCGTTCGCGTGGGCGTGCGAAAGCGGGCTGCGCCGGGTGAATGGTCGACGGATTGTACGTGGAGCGCGCGAAGCGGTCACCGGCGCGTGCCGCAATGCCGTGCAAGCCAGCATCAATCCGGCGGGACGACTAGAATGCCGGCTTGAAAAGATAGTCAGGAGAAGCCGGCATGACTGCGCCAGATCTGGATTCACGAATCGAAACGTATTACGTGCGTGTGCGCGGGATGGTGCAGGGCGTCGGCTTTCGTCACGCGACCGTGCGTCAGGCGCACGCGCTCGGCATCCGGGGCTGGGTCGCCAATCTCGAGGACGGCTCGGTGGAAGCGATGCTGCAGGGCACTGCCAACCAGGTCGACCGGATGCTGTCGTGGCTGCGTCACGGACCGCCTTCGGCACGCGTGACCGAAGTCAGCGGCGAAGAACGGTCGACCGAAAAACGCTACGAGCGCTTCGAGCAGCACTAGACGCATGCGAAGCGAAACGCGCGCCGCGCATGCCGCGCCGCGCTTCCCGCAAGAACTAGCGCGCCACCAGCAGACTTTCCGCAAAGCCCCAATCGCGTTCGATCCATTGATGCTGGCACGTGAAGCCCGCATCGCCGGCAATCGGCCCGACTTCGTCGGCGCGATATTTGTGGCTGCTTTCCGTCCAGATCGTTTCGCCTTCTTCCAGCGTCACCGTGAGCCGTGCCGCCGCGACATGCGCGCTCACACGCCGTTTCGCGCGCAGATGCATCTCGATGCTGCGCACTTCCGGATTGAAGCGCGCGACGTGTTCGAACGCATCGAGCGGAAAATCGCCGTCGAGTTCGCGGTTGATCCGCGCGAGCAGGTTCAGGTTGAACGCCGCGGTCACGCCGATCGGATCGTCGTAGGCAGCGACGAGCGTCGGCACCGGTTTGTCGAGGTCCGTGCCGAGCAGCAGCGCGTCGCCCGGCTTCAGCATCATGCGGATGTCGCGCAGAAAACGTGTCGCCGCGAGCCGCCCGAAATTGCCGATCGTGCTGCCAAGGAACAGCACCAGCAGTTGCTCTCCGTCCGGCCGCTTTTCGCTGACTTCCGCGAGCCCCGCCAGATAATCCTTCTCATAACCGACAATCGAAATCCGTTCGATATCGCCCAGCTCGCGCCGGCACAATTGCAAAGCGGTGCGCGAAATTTCAATCGGGCAGTAAGAAGTGGGACGCTTTTTACACAGTGCTTCAAGAATTCGACGGGTCTTGCGGCCACTGCCGCTGCCGAGTTCGGCGACGGTCACATCAGGTGAAAGCTGCGCGACGATGTCGGTGGCGTGACGCGCCAAGAGGCGCTCTTCCGAGCGCGTGACGCCGTATTCGGGCAACGCCGTGATCACTTCGAAGAGCGCGGAGCCCACTTCGTCATAAAGGTATTTCGACGGCAATTCCTTTTGCGGCGCCTTTGTCAGGCCGGCGCAGACTTCAGCGGCAAATCCGGGTGTCACTTCTTGCAATAGCGCAGGCTGAGTCATGCAGTGTTCCTCTTTTCGGTGGTGGCTGCTGGCCGTGCGGGTTGGCGCGCATCGGTGACGCGCGCGTCGGAAAGGCGGGTACGTGCCCGCGCTGATGATGGCAAGGACGTGCGTTGAAGCAAGAATCGCGCTTGTCGGCTGCACGTGCGAAGCGGTTCGACGCGAAAGGTTATCCCTAAACCGGAATCGCTGCTGACGGGTGAAGTTACGTTCTAGTCCATCGGGAGCCGATGCGCACGGAATAAATGCAGCGATCGGGGCGACGCGTCTGCGTCTAGAATGCGGGCTTGCTTTTACGCGGCGGTGACAGCTGCCCCTTTTCCGATGCGCCGCCCGCCTCTACGAATCTTTGTGATGAAAATGAAAGACGCCTCTTTTGAGCGTGGCACGGCAGGTGTTTTGCCGTTTGCCGGGCAGGTTCAGCGCGTGCTGCGCAGCTCGAATGCCGCGGTATCGCTGCCGGCGGATCGATGAACCCGTATGAGCCGGGACGCGGCATCGCGTTATCCGTGGGCGCTTCGGCACTGTTCGCATTGCTTTCGGCCTATGCAAAGCTGCTCGCGCCGCTCACGGGCCTCGATATCTTCGCGTGGCGAATCATCTGGACCGTGCCCGGCGCGCTGCTTCTGATCGCGTTGCGGGGAAGGCTGCCGGCGTTACGCGAACTCGCGCTGCGCGCGCTCAGACAGCCGCGCATCGGGTTTGCACTGGTGGTAAGCGCCGCGCTGCTTGGCGTGCAGTTATGGGTTTTCCTGTGGGCGCCGCTGCACGGCCGCATGCTCGAAGTCTCGCTCGGCTATTTCCTGTTGCCGCTGACCATGGTGCTTGTCGGGCGCTTTTACTATCACGAGCGTCTTGAAGGGCTGCAATGGCTGGCTGTCGCATGCGCGGCGCTCGGCGTCGCGCATGAACTGTGGATGACGCGCGCATTTTCCTGGCCGACGTTGCTCGTCGCGCTCGGCTATCCGCCGTATTTCGTGTTGCGCCGCAAGATAAACGCCGATTCGCTGACTGCGTTTGCGCTCGAAGTGGCGCTGCTTTTTCCTGTCGCGATTGCGTTTGTCGTGACAGGCGGGTCGCTCGCATTGCTCGCTGGCCGCTACGACATGTGGTTTTTATTGTTGCCGGGACTCGGCGCGCTCAGCACCGTTGCGCTCGCGTCGTATCTGAAGGCGAGCCGGCTGTTGCCGATGGCGCTCTTCGGCGTTCTTGGCTACGTCGAGCCGGTGCTGCTCGTGATCGTATCGGTGACGCTGCTGCGCGAGACGCTTACGGCCGCGCAGCTGGCCACTTACGGGCCGATCTGGATCGCCGTCGCGCTGACCGCGCTGCATGGCGTGCGCCTTGTGCGCTTCGCGCCGCGCTAGCGTCGCTGCGCGGGAACCGGCGCGGCGGGATTGATGCGAGTCGCGCCGACCCGCACCTCGACGGCTTTGCGTAGCGCGGGGCGCCAGCCCAGGCCAAACAACGCTTCGGCGAGTACGAAGAGCGGACCGATGACGAGTCCGGTCAGATCGTCGACGAACGCCGGCTTGCGATGTTCATACACAACGTGGCCGACAAACTGGAACACCCAGCCGACCACGAAGAGGCCCACACCGGAAACGAGCCACGTCAGCGTGGACTGCGCGGCGAGCCACTGGCCGGCGGCGACGCACAGCGCAAGCGCCGCGGCCATCATGATGCCGAGCGGCACGTCGAGCACGAGGTAGTAAAGCGCCATGACGACGACCAGCACGCACGCGGGGGAAAGCGGGAACGGCAACGCGGCGAAGGCGAGCGCGGGCCGGCTCAGCAGCACGGCAACGGCAAGCACGATCATGGGAATGCCGACGAAGTGCGTGGCGATATTGCGGCGGTCGCGATGATACGCCGCGTACTGCGTCAACTGTTCGGTGAGTGTTCTCATGGATGACGTCCCCGGATCGAATTCTTCATAACCGCCGGCAAAGTCATTTCAAACCTGCGGGTAGCCGACAATTTCGCACGGAAACCGGTCGATGAATTCGAGTCTTTCCTCGACTGGCAGCGAAGTGGCGCTTATCGACACGCTGTCACGCAACATGTGATTTCGCGCCTGTGATCGAACGACGGAATGCTTCACGTCGCCGAAAAGGTGTCGAAAAGATCGCGAAGGCGTTGCCATGCCGATATACTTTCACGCTCTTCCGAACGGCACTTCCGGGTCAGAAACATCGCATGCGTGTACGTATTCTTGCCGTCGCGGCTTTAGCGTTCTCAATGTCCGTCGCCCACGCGGAGTCCTCGCTGTCCACGTGGAGCAAACAGCTTTTTTCGCACGCGGAGCCTGGCGTGCCATTTGCGCCGGGCGCGTCGTACAGGGTCTGTTTCGTGCCGAACGGCGCAAGCTGCCAGGATCTTCTCGTCGACGAAATCAACAACACGCGGCGCACGCTGCTGATCCAGGCTTACTCGTTCACGAGCGCGCCGATCGCCGCCGCCGTCAAGCGCGCCAAAGATCGCGGCGTGGACGTTCGCGTCATTCTCGACAAGAGCCAGGTTTCGCAGCGATATTCGAGCGCGACGTTCCTGCGCAATGCGGGCATTCCGGTTGTGATCGACACGAAACCGGCGATCGCGCACAACAAGGTCATGGTGTTCGATAACGCAAGCGTTTTCACCGGTTCGTTCAACTTCACGAAATCGGCTCAGGAACGCAACGCCGAGAACGGGTTTCTCGTGCGCGGTGACGACAGGATCGTGAGAGCGTACGTCGACAACTGGAACGAGCGCTTCAGGGTCTCCACGCCGTACTGATCGCCCGGACAGCATTCCAGATGCCGCGCTTCGCGCATCGGAATCACGGCCGCGCCGCGTCAAACAGCATCAGTTGTCGAACACGCCATGTTCGGCATGCACGGGCTGGCGGTCGACGGCCTGCAGCCGCCAGTAGCCGCTCATCGGCGCATGCGCCACCGCCGACGACCATGCCGCCGAGCCTTGCGCCGCGCTCACGCGCAGCTTGCGATCGACATGCAGGCCGCGCAACGTGCAAAGCGGCTCGTCGTCGCGCGGTGCGCACAGCGTCGTCACGCCATCGACATCATGCACTTCCCCCCATGCGGGGAAGTCGATGCCCTGATGTGCTTCTCTGGACCATCGATGCTGCTCGGTATCGAGCCAGAGCACAGCGTAATCGTGATTCACGCTGGGATCCGACCCGTTGATCAAAATCGTGAGGCGCATTGGGAGCTCCGGACGAAAGATAGATGACGAACGTGGAGACGCGGGATGCCTTCAGTCTAGGTCGGAGCAATGTATTAGCAAGACGTTCCCGCAAATTGCATCGGGCACTTGTTACGGAATACTTGCGCGGACCCACGCGCCATGACAGCGGCAAGGCAGCGGGCGTCAGCTATTGTGAAAAATGCCCGCCTGAAAGACGCAAAAAGCGTGAAAACCGCCGCGTTCGACTATCGGCTGCATTGAAAAACACAATTGGGGAACGGGTTGCGCAACTCCTAGATTTAAAGAGGCACATCCGGCGTGTGGCGTCGGCATGTGCTCTCAAAGCGCGTAAAGAGACGCACCGATGTCCAGCGCGCACCCACAATGCAGGCACGGATGGAGGCATCAGATGTCACAGCTCAAGGGCTCCAGAACCGAAGAAAATCTGAAGGCCGCGTTCGCTGGCGAATCGCAGGCGAATCGTCGTTATCTATATTTCGCAGCCAAGGCCGACGTCGAGGGACAGAACGATGTCGCCGCGCTGTTCCGTTCGACCGCCGAAGGTGAGACCGGGCACGCACACGGTCACCTCGAATATCTCGAAGCGACCGGCGATCCGGCGACGGGCTTGCCGTTCGGGTCTTCGCGTCTGAATCTGGAGGCTGCGATTGCTGGCGAAACGCACGAATACACCGATATGTATCCGGGCATGGCCAGGGCGGCGCGCGAAGAAGGCTTCGATGAAATCGCGAACTGGTTCGAAACGCTCGCGAAAGCGGAGCGCAGTCACGCGAATCGCTATACGAAGGCACTCGACGCGCTGGTCGACTGACAGGCCGCTCGCCGGTCTGAATCGACGCCACTGAAGCACGCACCCCCGCGCGTGCGCAATGTGTGCGCACGCCTGTCGCGTGCCGCGCGCGCTGCGCGGTGCGGTGCTGCTTCGTCCGATCGCATCGCTTTCGCAAGAGGAGCCTGACGCCATGCCCCATAAAGAAGGCAGTCTGGAGGCGCCCACACGACATCCGCTCGACTGGCTCTCGGACGGGTTTTACGATCAGGCATCGCTCGACAAGGAGCTGACGCGCGTATTCGACATCTGCGCGGGCTGCCGGCGCTGCGTTTCATTATGTGGCGCGTTTCCCGCGCTGTTCGATCTCGTCGACGAAACCGACGGCGGCGAAGCGCACGACGTCGATACGCGCGCGTTCGGCAAGGTCGTCGACCAGTGTTATCTGTGCGATCTCTGCTACATGACGAAATGCCCGTATGTGCCGCCGCATCCGTGGAACGTCGATTTTCCGCATCTGATGCTGCGCGCCAAGGCGGTCGATTACAGGCGCGGCGACGTGCCGTTACGCGACAAGTTCCTTTCGAATACCGATGCGCTCGGTCATCTGGCCGGCATTCCCGTTGTCACGCAGACGGTGAACGCGGTGAACCACACGTCGGCGGCGCGCGGCGTAATGGAAAAGGCGCTGGGCGTCGACAAAGACGCATGGTTGCCCGATTTCGCGGCCCGCAAGTTTCGCGGCGCGGCCCGCAAGTCTCCGCAAAAGCCGGTTCGGGACGGCGAGCGCACGCCCGGCAAGGTCGCGATTTACGCGACCTGTTACGTGAATTTCAACGAACCGGGCATCGGTCACGATCTGCTTGCCGTGCTCGCGCACAACGATATTCCTTACGAGCTCGTTAAAAGCGAAGCGTGCTGCGGCATGCCGCTGCTCGAACAGGGCAACCTGCAGGGCGTCGCGGACAAGAAAGAGAAGAACATGCCCGTGCTCGCGAAATACGCGCGCGAGGGCTACGCGATCATTGGCGCGATTCCGAGTTGCGTGCTGATGTACAAGCACGAACTGCCGCTGATGTTCCCTGACGACGAAGCGGTGCGTGCCGTCAGCGAAGCGTTCTGGGATCCGTTCGAGTACTTCGTGTCGCGCCATCGCGACGGACTGCTGAAAACCAACTTCAAGACCGCACTCGGGAAAGTGTCGTATCACGTACCCTGTCACGCGCGGGTGCAGAATATCGGACGCAAGACGTTCGATATGTTGTCGCTCGTGCCCGAAACGAAGGTCAGCGTGATCGAGCGCTGCTCGGGTCATGCAGGCACGTTCGGCGTAAAGAAGGAGTTCCACGCGATGGCGATGAAGATCGGCACGCCGGTCTTCAAGGCGATGGCACAACCCGAGCCTGATTACATCTCGTCGGACTGCCAGCTCGCGGGGCATCACATCGAACAGGGTATCGACGAAAACGGCCTGCATCGCGCTGAACTTGCGCACCCGCTAACGCTGCTGCGCAAGGCGTACGGCATCTGACACCGACAAAGTGAGGCACGTCATGAGCATCGCCCGGAATTCGCTGCTTTCGCTGGAAACGTACGCAAAGTCGCGCAAGGCGATGCGTGCGCAGGTCATCGAACACAAGAAAGCGCGCACCGTACCGCTCGGCAATCACGTGACCTTCCTGTTCGAGGACGAAACGACGATCCGCTATCAGATCCAGGAAATGCTCCACATCGAGAAAATTTTCGACGAGGAAGGCATCCAGGCCGAGCTCGACGCCTATCTGCCGCTCGTGCCCGATGGCAGCAATCTGAAAGCGACGATGCAGATCGAGTATGAAAACGAAATCGAGCGACACGCGGCGCTCGCGCGGCTGATCGGTATCGAGGATCGCGTGTTCGTGCAGGTCGACGGCGAAGCACCGGTGTATGCCATCGCCGACGAAGACCTGGAGCGCGATAACGCGGATAAAACCTCGGCGGTGCATTTCGTGCGCTTCGAACTGACGCCTTCGATGAAGGCGCGCCTGCGCGACGGCGCGGCGCTCAGTATCGGTAGCGATCATCCGAACTACCCGGTGCCGCTTTATGCGATCGAGCCGGGTGTTCGCGCTTCGCTCGTCAGGGATCTGAAGTAGCGCCTTCAGGCGCCTGGGCAGACTGGAGGCGTCGGGCGCGAGCAGGCAGGTTGCATGGCATGTGGCGGAACATCGGAACGACGCTGTACCCCACGCATATCAGGCCGTTCGCTTCGCGGCGGACCTTCCGGCGAAAAGCCGGCGCGTCATGTCGAACGCCACCAGATTGCCGGCCACCACCAGCACCAGTCCAACCACTGCCAGCACCGACCATCGGTAGCCTTCGAACACTGTCGACAGCGCGAGCGCGACGATCGGGAACAGCACGGTGCAATACGCGGCCCGTTCCGGCCCGATGCGTCCGACGAGCGTCAGATAGGCGGTGAAGCCGATGACCGAGCCCGGGATCGCGAGATAGGCAAGCGCGCCGAGATAGCGCGGCCCCGCTTCCAGCGCGAACGGCAGGCCGGCGGCGAGGCTGCCGAGCGTCAGCACGCTTGCGCCGATCAGCATCGCCCAGCTGTTCGTGACCAGCGGATGCAAGCCCATGCCCTGCATCCGGCTGGACAGCAGATTACCCGCCGAGAAGCACATCGTGCCGAGAAAGGCGATGCCGAGCCCGCGCCACATGACGACGTCGCCCGCGTGCAGCGCCATCTGCTGCTCGAACAGACACGCGATGCCGGCGAGCCCCAGCAGCGCACCGACGATCGCCGTCGGCTGCAGTGTGCGTCCCATGAAGAGGCGGCCGTTGATCGAGTTCAGCAGCGGCGCCGTCGAAAACACCACGGCGACGAGGCCGCTCGGCACCACCTGCTCCGCGTAATAGAAGCACAGGAAGTTGACACAAAAGAGCGCGAGACCCTGCGCCGCCAGAAAGCGCCACGCCGCGCGCGGCGGCCACATCGGGCGACGCATCACGCGCAGGATCGCGAACAGCACGAGCGTGGCGAGCCAGAAACGCAGCGCGATCGAGACGGGCGGCGGCGTGACGCCCAGTTGCCATTTGATGGCGATCCACGTGGTGCCCCAGATCAGCACGGTCACGGCGTAAAGAAGCGGATTCATAAGCGGTATGGGTGGAAGCAGCCAGACATTCGGAAGCGCTGACTATGCACGCGCGGGCGTCGCGCGACTTGTCCAGGATTGCGCACTTTTCCTGCCCGTGCCAGCGGCGGCGGGGTGTTGCCCGTATACTTCATGCATCTTTCCTGCTCATCGCGACGCCCCGGCCGTGAATACGAATTCGCCCGTTCCGTTGATCGACCCTGCCGGGCCGCCGTTCGGGCTGCACTCGGTGTGTCGCACGCTGGGCGAATCGAACGCGACGCTGGAGAAGTTCGCGTGGCTTGGCGACCAGCTGGCCGTCGCGATCTGGCGGCGCGATACCGAAGAAGCGGAGACGATCTACGACCGGCCCGGTCATCACACGCTGTCGTGCTATCTGAACGGCGGCTACCGGACCGAACGCCAGAAGATGCCAGGCCTGTACGGCGCACCAAGCCGGCTATGCGCGCTGCCGGGCGATCACGAGTCGCGCTGGTGGGTGCGTGGACACATGCACTTCATGCATCTGTATTTCCTGCCTGGGCATTTCACGCGTCGCGCCGTGCAGGAACTCGATCGCGAGCCGCGCGAACTGACGCTCGCCGACCGCACGTATTTCGAGCATGCCGAAATCGCGCAACGCTGCCAGACGCTCGCCAACGAACTGTGGGACGACCCGGACGGACGCCTGCGTGCCAACGAAGCCGCCCACGACGTGCTGAGCCTGCTGCTGAGGGCGCAATCCGTGCAGCGAACGGACGTTGTACGTAAGGGCGGGTTGTCGGTGGCGACGCGCCGCCGCTTGCGCGACTACATCGCGGCGAACCTGACGGCGTCGCTTACGCTCGGCGAGCTGGCCGAGGTCGCGTGCCTGTCGGAATTCCATCTGGCGCGGATGTTCCGCACGTCGTTTGGTCTGCCGCCGCATGCCTGGGTCGCGCAGCAGCGACTCGACCGCGCGCGTGAACTGCTGCGCACGACCGCGCTGCCGCTCGAGCGGGTCGCGCTGCAAAGCGGCTACGCGAATCCGAGCCACCTGAGCCATCGTTTTCGCGCGGCGCTGGGCGCCACGCCCACGGCGTATCGCCGGACGATGCGGTCGGCCTGAACCGGTCCACGATCGATCAGGACCACAGGCCGGATTCTTCGTTCGGCCGCTGGTCGAATACCAGCACTTCGGCGTTGTCGCGGAAACGCTCGCGGGGCAGGCCGGCGCCTGAACGCCGGCCGTGCAGATGAAGACGGGCCAGCGCGCAAGGCCGGCCCGCGCTCGCGGGTTTCAGGTCCGTGCTACGCGGCGCAACGGCTGCCACGTTTCGTCCTTCAACGTGTGGGCCTCGCCGCGCGGCGTAAGGTGCGTCGCGCCGGATTCACGCAGCAGATCGCGCAGCTCGTTGATGACCGGAAACACTTCATGGTTCCAGTCCTCGCCCTGTTTGTCGTGCGCGGCCTGCTCGGCTTCGACGATCTCGCGGTCTTCCCTGAAAATGCGCTCGGTGAACCACACCAGCAACGGCCACGCCAGATCGAGCGCGCCCGGAATGCCCGGCTTCCTGATCGACAGCAGCCCGAACGTGCGGTTCGTGCGCTGCTCGGCATCGAGCGGCACGTAGATGATCCAGAGATTCATCACGAGCGTCTGGTCGGACGTGCGGATCTGTAGCGTCTGATACGGATATTCCGTACGGATCGTCATCACGTCCTTGTCGTTCTGGCCGCCGCTGCTGCGGTTCTGGCCGAACACGAGTGCCTCGCCGACCGGCTGCTTGCCTTCCATGCGCGCGAACGTGTAGTCGACCTCGACCCAGCCTTCGCCGCGCCGACGCCCGAGCGAACGGGCGCGCATCTGGCCCATCTGCCGGCGGTGCAGGAACTGGTGGTTCATGTCCATCAGGTTCTCGTGCATGAACGAGTAATGACATTTGACGGCGCGGCCGAAACGACGGGTCTTGTACGCCTTGTCGTTCACCGAGGCGAGCGGTGGCAGCGGTTTTGTTTCCGCGAGTGCGGGGTCGCCGGGAAACACGAAGATCAGGCCTTCGACTTCCTGACACGGATACGAGCGCACGCCGTTCGGCAGCCGTTCGCGACCCAGGTACGGCACATCGATGCACTTGCCCGAGCAGTCGTAGGTCCAGCCGTGATAGCCGCAACGGATCGATTCGCCATCGACGACACCCTGATGCAGCGGTACCTGGCGGTGCGCGCAGCGGTCTTCCAGCGCGAACACCTTGCCGGACTCCGTGCGCGCCAGCACGATCGGCTCGCCGGCAAAATGGACGCCGTGTGTCTTGCCGCGCTTCACTTCCCGCGACCACGCGAGCGGATACCAGTTATCCGGGTGAATGGGCACGCGACGCAGGTCGCGCACCGGCGCCCCCGCGGCTGCGCCGGAAGCGGCCTCATCAAGGGTGCTGCTATCCAGCGTGGGAACTGCATGCATGGGGGACGCCTCCTTGCGACTGAACTGGATCCCGTCGATTGAAATAATTGACAGCAATTGGATGAACTTCGCCGGTCAGTCTACTCGAACCAAAGTCCGCGCGCAGTGTTTGCGAATGCCGGGTTTGCTCGCCCTGGCCCGCCTGGCGGGCGCGCGGCGCCGCTGGCGGCCCGGAGCCGGGCGGTAAATATGTCTCGCCGCGGCGCTTCGATGCCGCTATTTTCGTGGCTCGCGGCCGCTGGATTTCCGGTCACTGGCGCGATCGCCACCCGCGTCATCGTCACCGTCGTCGCTCTGGACGAACGGCGAATCCGTGTCGACGCCGCCCGCGCTCAGCGCGATCCGGGCCTCTTCGGCGAGCTTTTCATAGTGTCGGCGAAAACGGGTCAGGTCACGCTCTTCCAGTTCCTCGAGGTCGAGCAGCGCGTTGTGCGCGCCCTCGATCGCGCGGATCAGCTCGTCGAGCTTGATCTGCATCGCGGCCGTATCGCGGTTCTGGGTGTTCTGGATCAGGAACACCATGAGGAAGGTCACGATCGTGGTCGACGTATTGATGACCAGCTGCCACGTGTCGCTGTAGTGGAAGAGCGGCCCGGTGACCGCCCACAGCACGACCAGCGCCGCGGCGACCACGAACGTCAGCGGGCGGCCCGTCATCGTGGAAAGGAAGCTCGAGAATTTCGAAAACCAGGTTCTGTGCATCCAGATCTCCGTCTTCAGGTTGACCGGTCGGGGACGTCTGTACTTCCGGCTGGATGATGACACACCGTCCCCCACACGAGGCGGCATCACGCCCTACAATGGCAGTCTGTCTTTTCCATTGTCGATCCATCTGTCAGGGAGCCCGGGCATGAATCCATCCGCCGCTATTGTCACTATCCTGGGTGCGCTGCTGATCGGCGCGATGAGCCCCGGACCCAGCTTCCTGATCGTCGCGCGCAGCTCGATCGGCCTGTCGCGGCGCGACGGCCTCGCGACGGCGCTTGGGATGGGCGTCGGCGGCGTGTTTTTCAGCGGCATCGCACTCGTCGGGCTGTATACCGTGCTGGCGGCCGTCGGCTGGCTTTATCTGGGGCTGAAGGTGGCGGGCGGCCTGTATCTGATCTGGATCGCGTCGAAAATCTGGCGCGGCGCGGCCTCGCCGTTCACCGTCGACGCGACCGTGGGCGCCGGACGGCAGGATGCACGCAAGTCGTTCTGGATCGGCCTGAGCACGCAGCTGAGCAATCCGAAGACGGCGATCTATTACGGCAGTATCTTCGCCGCACTGCTGCCGCATCATCCGCCGCTGTGGTGCTATTTCCTGCTGCCGCCCGCCGTGTTCACCATCGAAGCCGGCTGGTACACCGTCGTCGCGCTCGGGTTTTCGAGCCGCCGGCCACGTGAGATGTATATCCGGGCGAAGGCGTGGGTCGACCGGATCGCGGCAGGCGCGATCGCCGCACTCGGCCTGCGCCTGATCTGGACGGCGCATAAAGCCGGTATCTGATCGTGCTGTGACGGGAGCGGGAGCGGTTCTTGCCGCCCGCGAATGCGGGAGACCGCACAGCCGATCCCACGCCGCGTCCCACCTTCACCGGCACGCAACCGGCGCGGCAACCACCACTCCGGCTGTCAGACGTAACCGGTCAAGTCTTTGTTCTAATGGACTTTGCTGCCTACACTTCACTACAGGCAGCAGCTTCACCTGATCATGTGTCTCCTGTTATGTCAAAACAACAGAAAGGAGTCTGATCCATGTTCCAGCAGATTCTCAATCCAGCTGGCAACCTCTTTGTGTCATGGTTGCTGGCGCTCATCCCCGTGGTTGTTCTTCTGATCCTGCTTGCGGTCTTCAAGCTTTCCGCGTGGATTTCCGTATTGATCGGCGCCATTGTCACGCTGGTGCTGGCGGTGGCGGTGTGGCACATGCCGGTCGACACCGGAATCCGGGCATACGTCTATGGTTCGCTGACGGGCATCTGGGCAGTCGACTGGATCACGTTCTGGGGCGTGATGATGTTCAACTCGCTGACCTTGACCGGTACGTTCGATGACTTCCGGCGCTGGCTGACGAGCCTCGGCACCGCGGACGTCCGGGTGCAGACGATCCTGTTCGCCTGGGCGTTCGGCGCCCTGCTGGAGGGGCTCGTTGGTTTCGGCTATCCGTGGGCATTTGTCGCGCCTATCCTGATCGCCCTTGGCATCCCTGATCTCGACGCCATCCGGGTTGCGGCGATCGCGAATAACGCCCCGGTGTCGTATGGCGCGCTCGGCGTGCCAATCGTCGCACTTGCCGCCGTGACGGGCCTTCCGCTCATGGCGCTGTCCGCCTCGGTGGCGCACATCGTGGCCGTGCTTGCGCTGCTGCCGCCGTGGATCCTGATCTACCTGGTCTCCGGACGAACCGGTCTGCGCGATGGCTGGCCGCTCGCCGTGGTCGGCTCCCTCGCCTACATCGCAGGACAGTATCCTGTGGCGGTTTATCTTGGACCTTATCTGCCCGATATAACGGGCGCGATCGTCTGCTTTGCGGCCCTGCTTGTGCTGCTGCGTTTCTGGCGGCCGAAACGCGTACTCGGCTACGGCGGCAAACCGGTCGATGCGGCGCTTGCCGCAGCGGGCAACGAGCCACACGGCCTGTCCGGCGGCCGGGTGTTTCGCGCCTGGTTGCCCTTCATCGTCCTGATCGTGGTGGTCGTACTCTGGACCGGTCCCTGGTCGCCCTTGCCGCGCATCGTGTGGTTCAAGCTTTCGGTCGCCGCGGGCTCGTCGATCCATCAGGGCTCGACGGTGGCCGCTACCTTCGCTTTTGCGCCCTTTATCGGCGGCTCGGCCATCCTGGCGTCGTGGTTCATCATCAGCCTGCTGCTTGGCATGAAGCCCGCGCAATATGCGGAGGCCTTCCGCCGCACATGGCACCAGATGTGGGGAGCCATGCTGGTGGGCATCTTCATCTTCGGCCTCGCCTATGTCTTCAATTTCTCGGGCATGGCGGCTTCCCTTGCCGAGGGATTCTCGAAGCTCGGCGTCGCTTTCATCATCGTCGCGCCCATTCTGGGCTGGATTGGCGTGGCGCTGTCCGGCAGCAATACGTCCACGAACGCGATGTTCGGCTTCTTTCAGGTGACAGTCGGGCGCCTGCTGGGCTTTCCAACGCTGCTCCTGCCGTCGCTCAATTCGGTGGGAGCCGAAGTCGGCAAGCCGGTGGCGCCACAGACCGCAAGTGTCGGTGTATCGACGAGCCGCTTTGTACGCAACGAAGGCGAAGTGATCCGCCACAACATGGGGTGGACGTTCATCATGCTGATCTACCTGGTGGTGATCGGGGTCGGGTTTTACTTCTTCGCGCCTGGCCTGATGACGCTCCCCGGAGGCCAATAAGGCTCGCAGAAGCGCCCGCTGTCTGAGAAGGCGATCCCGTTACTTCGCTGGCCCGAAGATATTGATCATGTTGCCTTCGGGATCGCGGATCATCGTCGAGCGCAGATGCGCTGAAAGCGGCTGGTCGGCCCACACGATCTCGACGGTGTGCCGCACGAGCGCGGCGGTCGCGGCAGGCAGATCGTCCGTTTCCAGCACGAGCGCTTTCCAGCCCGGCACGTTCAGATGCCCAGGCGGCGCGGTGCGATCGACCGGGCGACCGGTTTCGCCGGCACGCGATACCAGTTCGATGCGCATGCCGCCGGCTTCGATCATCGCGTAGTCGGCGCCGACGGCATCGAACCGCCCGCGTTCGCTTACGGCAAAGCCCAGCACGGCTTCGTACCACGCGATCATCGCGTCGAGGTCGCGCACGGCGAGCGCGAAGTTATGCAGCCGCAAACCGCCGACTGGCGCAGGCTTCGTTTGAATCGTTGACATCACGGACTCCTTGCGACGAAACCAGCGCTTCGTCGGTTGCTATTTTTTGCGATCGGTGGCCGGCCGGCGCGCGGGCCGGCCTTCAGTTGCGTGACTGATGCGTAAAGTCGCTCAGGCCGTGATTTCCGCGTTCTGCGGGAACAGCGCGCGACGGGTTTCCTCGTCGAACGCCGCCTTCAGCGTCAGCTTTTCCTTGAGTGCCTGCGCGCGGGCAGCGGCCGGGCGCGTCGAGATTTCGTCGACGACCCGCTTCACGTTCGGATAATCCGTCAGACCTTTCTCGCCGAGGATGTAGCCGGCGAAGTTTGCCCAGCCCCACAGCGCCATGTCGGCGATCGTGTATTCGTCGCCGGCCAGATACTTCGACTGCGCGAGACGGTCGTCGAGCACGCGGTAATGACGCCCGACTTCCTTCAGGTAGCGGTTGCGCGCGTACGGCAGCGCTTCCGGTGCGTGATGCAGGAAGTGGACCGCCTGACCCGAGAACGGTGACAGGCCGGTTGCGACGAACTGCAGCCACGACAGCATCCGGGCGTGTTCCTTCGCCGTCGAAGGGATGAAGCGGCCGTGCTTCGCGCCGAGGTAGAACAGGATCGCGTGCGAATCGAACACGACGACGCCGTCGTCATCGATCGCGGGCACTTTCCCGTTCGGATTGATCTTCAGGAAGTCGGGCTGGTGCTGCTCGCCCTTGAAGGTGGCGACTGCGACGAGTTCGAAAGGCGTCTGCAGTTCTTCGAGCAGCAACGCGGCTTTCATCGGATTCGGCGACGGGTGGAAATAAAACTTCAGCATGATGATTCCCTGATTAAGTGAGTGACAGCAAACGCTGGAGACGAGGCTGGCCACGACCATGCGGCGAACCGCGTGGTCGAAGATCGTTTTGGACTAACTGGACGCGGCGCGCGCCTCATGCCGCGCCGCGATATGTGCAACCGCGTCCGGCCGGGCAGGCCGGAGCGGCGTCAGACGATGGGCGGCGCGTTACCGGAAAGCCGTGCGCGATCGTGCGGCGTGGTGAAGTTCTGTACCGGGCCGAGCGGCACGATGCCGGTCGGATTCACTGAAGGATGGCTCTCGTAGTAATGCCGCTTGATGTGCCCGAAATCCACCGTGCCCGCGACGCCCGGCAACTGGTAAACATCGCGTGCATAAGCCGACAGGTTCGGGTAATCGGCGATTCGCCGCAGATTGCATTTGAAGTGCCCGACATACACCGCGTCGAAGCGGATCAGCGTGGTGAAGAGACGGATGTCGGCTTCGGTGACGTGATCGCCGGTCAGGAAGCGGTGCGTCGCGAGTTTCTCCTCGAGCCAGTCGAGCGAATCGAAGAGCGGCACGACGGCTTCTTCATACGCCTGCTGCGTCGTCGCGAAGCCCGACTTGTAGACGCCGTTGTTTACGGTGTCGTACACGCGCAGGTTGATCGCATCGATTTCTTCGCGCAGCGTCGCGGGATAAAAATCGCCCGCTTTCGCGCCGATTCCGTCGAATGCCGAGTTCAGCATGCGGATGATTTCCGACGACTCGTTATTGACGATCTTCCCCTGCCATTTGTCCCACAGGACCGGCACGGTCACGCGGCCGGTATAGCCAGGATCGGCGGCGGTATAGACCTGATGCAGCAGGCGCGCGTGGTTGACCATATCGGGCACGACGCCGGGGCCGTCGGCGAACGTCCAGCCGTTTTCGAGCATCAGCCAGTTCACGACCGACACGCTGATCATCTCTTCGAGTCCCTTGAGCGCGCGCAGGATCAGCGTGCGGTGCGCCCACGGGCAGGCGAGGCTCACGTACAGGTGATAGCGGCCCGCTTCGGCCTTGAAGCCGCCGACGCCGCCCGGACCCGCCGAGCCATCGGCGGTGACCCAGTTGCGAAACGCCGCGTCCTTGCGCACGAACCGGCCGCCGGTCGCTTTCGTGTCGTACCACCGGTCCTGCCACTGGCCATTCACGAGAAGTCCCATTTCACTGCTCCTTGAGCGCGGGCGGCGTGTGCCTCGAAGGCACCTGCGCCCGCCTGCATCGATATACGGTTCGCTGCCCGGCCGCGCCGGCTTATTGCGGCAACGGCGGCGTGTTCTTCTTGTCGAAGCCGCTTTCCGGAATCGCCGACGGGCCGGCGCCCGGCAGATCCGGCGCGAGCACGACGCGACGGTCGTCGAGCTGTTTGATCAGCGGCAGCCACATGTGGCTCGACTCGGCGTAGCCGTGCAGCAGGACGACCGGTGTTGCGTCGCCGTGACCTGCCGCAAGGTAATGCAGCTCGATACCATTCGCATTGATCGAACGATCCTGGACGACGGGTTGCGTGGCGGCGTGTGTGGCCGACAGCATCGCGCCGGCGGCCAGCAGGGCCGCGCCAGCGTGCTTTGCGACTTTGTTCAAGAGGCTCATGACGGTTTTCTCCGGTGAGATTTCCAGCGATCCCGACAGGGATCTTCTGGTGACGTGATGCCATGGTGGACTGGCGCACCGGTTTTGCCGTACGATTTTTCCGATGAACTCGTTCGACGGAGTTGAACATGTTGTCAGAAGACGAATTGTCCCTGCTGGAGGCGATACGGGAGAGCGGCAGCCTCTCGCGGGCGGCGGCGCGGCTGGGCAAGGCGCCTTCGACCGTTTCGCACGCCGCGCGGCAGCTGGAAACCCGGTTTGACGCGCTGCTCTTCGACCGGCGCCGCTACCGGCTGCAACTCACGCCGGCGGGGCATCTGCTGGCGCAGGAGGCGGCGCGGCTGATGCAGGACGTCTCGCGCATGACGCAGCGCGTGCGCCAGATCGCGAGCGGCTGGGAAGACCGCCTGTGGATCGTCACCGACGAAATCCTGGAGTTCGAGTTCCTGATGCCGGTCGTGCATGCGTTCGATGAGCTGAACTCCGGCGTCACGCTGCGCATGACGGGCGAAGTGCTCTCCGGCACGTGGGAAGCGCTGCGCGACGGTCGCGCCGACCTGATCGTCGGTGCGACCAATGAACCGCCGGCCATTCCGGGATTGCGCTGGTTCGAGCTGGGCTCGATGGAATGGGTGTTCGCCGTGTCGCCGCGCCATCCGCTCGCCGCGGTGGAAGAGCCGCTGCGGCGCGAGCGGATCGTCGCGCATCGCGCGGTCGTGGTGGCGGACTCGTCGCGGATGACAGGCGGGCGCGCATACGGCGTCGTCGGCGGGCAGCCGGCGCTTGCGGTGCCCAGCATGCGCGCGAAAATCCTCGCCCAGCGCGACGCGCTCGGTGTCGGCTGGCTGCCGCGCTATCGGGTGGCATCGCTGCTCGAACGCGGCGAGCTGGTGGAAAAGGCAACCGCCGATCCGCGCGAGCCGAACGTGCTCTATGTGGCATGGCGCGGCGATCACGAAGGCCGCGCGCTGCAGTGGTGGCTCGAACAGTTGCGTCAGCCGAGGCTCGCGCAACGTCTCGTGCAGGGAATGGATCGCTTCGCGTGAACGGACGGCGGCGACGAAGACGAAACGCGTTACGTCTCGCTCCAGAGCCGCAGCAGGTTGTGATACACGCCGACGAGCGTGCGCTTTGCCGATTCGTCGCCGTTCGTTGCGTTCAGACGCTGGATCGCGTTGTCCATGTCGTACAGCAGCGCGCGCTTCGTATCGTCGCGCACGAGGCTCTGCGCCCAGAAGAAGCTCGACACCCGTGCGCCGCGCGTGACCGGCCGCACCTGATGCAGGCTCGTACCCGGATAGAGAATCGCGTGCCCGGCGGGCAGCTTCACTTCCTGCACGCCGAAGGTATCCTCGATCAGCAGCTCACCGCCGTCGTATTCGTCGGGCGGCGTGAGAAAGAGCGTGATCGACAGATCGGTGCGCACGCGCGCGCCGTGTCCGGGAACGAGGCGGATCGCGCCATCCACGTGACTGCCGAAGTGCATGCCGCCTTCGTAGCGGTTAAAGAGCGGCGGATACAGCTTGTTCGGCAGCCCCGCGCTGATAAACACCGGATGCCGCTCCAGCGATGCGACGATGATTTCGCCCATTTCCGCCGCGATCGGCGAGCCTTCCGCGATCTGCTGGTTGCGCTTGACCGGCGCGCCCTGATAGCCCGCCGTCGCGCGGCCGTCCACCCATGAATCCGTGGCGGCTTCGAGCCGCGCACGCATCGTGGCGGCGTCTGCGGGACTGAGAACGTCCGGGATCGTGACAATCATCGTGTGATACTTCCTGCGTCAAACCGCCCGTTTCCCCAGAAGCGAAACGGGCGGTGTTTCGTGAACCGTCGCCTGACTGATCCAGCGCAGCGATCAGAAGAAGCGATAGTTTAGCGTGGCAAGGAAGGTGCGGCCGTAACCCGGCACCGCGCGGCCGCCGTCGGACGGAATCAGCGCGTCGTAGTACTTCTTGTCCGTGAAGTTCAGCAGGTTGAACTGCACGTCGTACTTCTTCGCGTGATATGCGGCCATCGCATCCCAGCGCGTGTAGCCGCCGACCGACACCAGATTGTTGTTCGCCGCATAACGCGACGACGTGTACACCGGGCCGCCGCCGACCTGCCAGTGCGGCGTGAAGTCGTACGTGGTCCACAACGTGAGCATGTTGCGCGGCGTGTTGGCGGGTGTCTTGCCCGCGGTGCCGTCGAGCGCTTCCAGCACGGTGCCGTTCATGTACGTGTAGCCGCCGAACACCTGCCACTTGTTCGTGATGTGGCCGGCAAGTCCGAGCTGATAGCCGCGCACGCGGATGTCGCCGTCGAGCTGGTAGTTGCCGGTTGCATCCTGCGTGCGTGCGTTCGTCTTTTCGATGTCGAAGAGCGACTGCGTCACGGACAGTCCGCCGCCCAGCAGATCCCACTTCGAGCCGATTTCATACGAGCGGTTCTTTTCCGGCGGCAGGTTCTGCTGGCCGTTCGTGAGCGTCAGCGCTTCGAGCGAAGGGTCGAACGACGTGCCGTACGACACGTAGTACGACTGCCAGTCGGTCGGCTGATAGATGATGCCGCCGCGCACGCTGGTGAAGAAGTTCGTCTGCGTGGCGTAGCCCGGCACGTTGATCGAATTGTTGATCGACGCCTCGTAGCGATCCCAGCGCACGCCGCCGACCACTTTCCAGTGTTCGCCGAGCGAAATCGTATCGTTCATGTAGAGGCCGATGCCGTTCGCGCTCGATTCGGCGAGATTGGTGGCCACCTCGTTCACATTCGCCGGACGCGTGGTGTACGTCGGGTCGATCAGCGGCACGATTGCCAGCGTGTTCGACGGCAGGCCCGGCGTGGTCGCGGTGAAGGACTGGTTGCTGTACGTCTCGTGGCTCAGGTCGACGCCCACGATCACGTCGTGCCTGACGAAACCCGTATTGAACTTCGCTTCGAGATCGGTCGAGTTGTACAGCGAGTGGTCGTTGATGTTGCGGTCTTTGCCCTGCAGCTTCACGTACAGCGACGAGAGCGGCAGCGTCGTGTAATTGCCGTTCGTGAGGGCGGTCGAGCTCGCGAGCGGGCCGGTCAGCACGGACGCCGCATTGGTCTCGCGCGCTTCGGTGCTGTAGTGGGCGATCTGCGTCTGGTTGCGCAGCGTCAGGTTTTCGTTGAAGCGATGCTGGATGCGCGCGGAGAACTGCTGCACGTCCTGCATCGTGCGGTCGTCGGTGAAGCCGTAGAACGCGCCGCGATTCACCGGCGCCGGATGACCGTTCAGGGACGGCACGCCGTAGTCCGCCTGGTCGCGGTTGTGCTGGATCAGCGCGGACAGCGTGATTTCGGTCGGCGTGCCGATGCCGAACTTCACTTCCGGCGCGACGCCGTAGTCCTTGTTCTTCATCACGTCGCGGCTCGAGCCGAGATCCTGGCCGAACGCGTTGATACGGAATGCGGCGGTATCGCTGATCGGCTGGTTCAGGTCGACGGTCGTGCGATAGCGGTCGTGCGTACCGGCCTGCACCGACACGTCGGCGCGCTGCTTGAGATTCGGCTCCTTGCTGACCTGGTTGATCACGCCGCCCGTCGAGCCACGCCCGAAATACAGCGACGACGGGCCGTACAGCACGTCGATCGATTCCAGGTTGAACGTATCGCGATAGTACTGGCCGCGGTCGCGGAAGCCGTCGAGATAGATGTCGGTGCGCGCCGTGAAGCCGCGCAGGTTGATGTTGTTGCCGATCTGGCCGCCTTCGGCCGCGCCGAGCGTGACGCCCGGCACGTTGCGCAGCGCGTCGCTGAACGACGTCGCGGCCTGCGATTGCAGCACCGCTTTCGGTACCACGACGGCGGCCTGCGGAATGTCGCGCAATGCAGTCGGCACCTTCGCGCCGACGCTCGATTTTTCGGGCTGGAAGTCGCCGATGTTGTCGCCCTGGCCGGTTATGTTGACGGCGGGCAGCGTATTGCTGGCGGCGTCGGCGTTAGCGGTCGGGGCGGATTGGGCTGGCTGGGCAGCGGGCGTGGCCGGCTGGGCGGTGGTCTGCGCGTACAGCGGTGTCGCGAATACAGCCAAAATGGCCGCCGCGAGCGGTGTCGTCCTGATCATCGTCGTGAATCCCTGTCGTTGTTGCGTTTCTTTTTTCGGTCTGGCGAAACACGGACGTCCCGCCGTGGCCCGCTGCGCGTCATGTCGCGCGCGCGATTCAACCCCGCCAGACCACTGTTCAGGGACCGGCAATGCCGTTAAATGCGAATCGTTATCATTTCACAAATGGTAACGATTCGCAACAAAGCCATGCATTTTGTGGGTATTTAATGAGTGTGCTTACAACACTTTCCGGCGGGACGTTTCAGGGAGAGGTGACGACGAAGCCCGGCAAAAAGCTTCGTGGAAGACTATGGAAGCAGCCATGGTGAAGCGCGCAAACCGCCCCGGATCTACGCGCGCGCTGCTCGCTTGATGGCCTGCGGCGGCTGGCCGAACGCGCGCAGAAACGCCCGACGCATCCGCTCGGTGTCGACAAAGCCGGTTTCGACCGCGACGGTTTCCAGCGAATGACGACCGGTCTCGATCATCGATCGCGCCGCTTCCACACGCAGGTTTTCGATGGCTTTCGCCGGCGACTGCCGCGTCTCGTCGCGAAACGCGCGGCTGAACTGGCGTGGGCTCAAATGCGCGACCTCAGCGAGCGTTTCCACCGACAGCCGCTCGCGCAGATGACCCTTAGCCCATGTGAGTGCGGTCTGGATGCGGTCGGAACGCGGCTGCAGGTCGAGCATCGCGGAAAACTGCGACTGGCCGCCGGTGCGCCGGTGATAGACCACGAGCTTTCTTGCGATCGCGCGCGAGACATCGGCGCCCAGATCGGCCTCGACGAGCGCGAGACACAGGTCGATGCACGCGGTCATACCCGCCGACGTCCACACCGAACCATCGACGATGAAGATGCGGTCGTCGTCCACCCGCGCTTTCGGGAAACGGTGTTGCAGTTCGCGGGCGAAAACCCAGTGCGTCGTGACCCGCCTGCCGTCGAGGATGCCCGCTTCGGCGAGCACGAATGCACCGGTACAGATGCTGGCGGTGCGCCGCGACGCGGCCAGCGCGCGATTCAGGAACGTGCGCAGGCCAGCCGACGAAGGCTCGACGAACATCGCGCCGGCCACGACCACTGTGTCGTACGCGGGATCGTCGAACGCCTTCGATTCGACCTGCACGCCCGCCGAACTGCGCACGAGCCCGCCATGCTCGGAGATGACCTCGATTTCATACGTTGGCTTGCCCGCCTCCAGGTTCGCAATCTCGAACACCGACACGGCGACCATGTCGAGAATCTGGAATCCCGGGAAAACCACCACACCGACGCGCTTCATCTCACCCCCTTCGTTTGGCCGCTGTTCCTGCTACATCGAACGATAATGTCCGAAAACGAGGTAAATACGTCATTTGAGACACGACGATACGCGCCTAGACTCTCCCATGTCAACAGCGGAAGCCGCCAGCCAACCGGGCATCCGTCGCGATTTTTCCCTTATTGATCAACATGAACGGCGCATCGCGGCGGCGCAGGCCGCGCGCTCAAGGAGAGTTTCAAATGGCAACTTCATCGAACAGGGGCACGGCGCTGGTTACGGGCGCATCGTCGGGCATCGGCGCGATTTACGCGGATCGTCTCGCGCGCCGCGGCTACGACCTGATCCTGGTGGCGCGCGATACGCAGCGTCTGGCGAACCTCGCGGACAGGCTGTCGACGGAAACCGGCCGCACGGTCGAAACGCTCGGCGCCGATCTGACCGTGACCGCCGACGTGCGCCGCATCGAAGCGCGTCTGCGCTCCGATGCGGGCATCACGATGCTGGTCAACAACGCCGGCGTCGGCGCGACGGCCACGCTGATCGATTCCGATCCGGACAGCCTCGAAAGCATGATCCAGCTGAACGTCGTCGCGCTGACGCGGCTGACGTCGGCGGTGGTGCCGGGTCTGGTCGCGCGTGGCAAGGGAACGGTGATCAATATTTCGTCGATCGTCGCGGTTTCGCCGGAGCTGCTGAACGGCGTGTATGGCGGCACGAAGTCGTTCGTGCTGAGCTTCACGCAGTCGCTGCATCACGAAGTCGGCTCGAAAGGCGTGCAGGTGCAGGCCGTGCTGCCGGGCGCAACCAGCACGGAGTTCTGGGATCGCGCGGGCATGCCGGTCACGGCGTTGCCGCAAGCCTGGGTGATGTCGGCCGCCGATATGGTCGATGCGGCGCTCGCCGGTCTCGACCAGGGCGAACTCGTCACGATTCCGTCGTTGCCGGATGCGGCGGACTGGCAAAAGGCCGACGACGCGCGTCTCGCGCTCGGCCCGAACCTGTCGCATAGCCGTCCGGCGGCGCGCTACGGCGTGGGCGCGGCGGCGTAACGGACCCGCGCGCGTTTGACGAAAGGCCGGGGCGGTTGGCCGCCCCGGCCTTTCTCACGCATGCACCGCCGGGCGAATCGACGCAGATGCTGATACCGACACCGCCCGGCGCATCTTCAACCGCAACGCGGCCGCCAGTTCAGGCGTCCACCAGCACCTCAATCGCCGCGTCGAGAATTTCCTCCGAGAGCGGATCGCCCTGCGTGGCCCGCGCGAGGATCAGCGCGCCGATCAGCGTCGACACCTGCGCAAGCGCCTGGCGACGTTTTTTCTCCGCGTCGCGCGTGGTGAGCTGGGTTGCCCACATCGCGACCATCTCCTTCAATCCCGCGACGAAACCGCCGCGCACGGGCCCATCCGGCGCCTCCCGCGCGACGTCGCCCGCGAGCGCCGCCGTCGCGCAGCCGAGCCCCGGATTGTCGCGATGCCCGGTGCCCAGATACTGCGTGACGATCGCGGTGCGCGCCGCAAGACGGTCGCCATTGCTCGCCGCGATGTAGTTCGCCCAGATCCGCCGCGTGTCGCCGATCGCGCGCCGGCAGGCAATCGATGCGAGTTCCTCCTTCGACTCGAAGTGCCCGTAGAACCCACCGTGCGTCAGCCCGGCCGCCGCCATCAGATCCGCCACGCTGACGCCGTTCAGCCCGCGCTCCCGGAATAGCTGCGCCGACACGGCCTCGATCCGCTCGCGGTTCCTGTCCGCCTGTTCTCTCGATACGCGAGGCATTTTCGTCGCTCCTCAAAAAATCGCTTGACATCATTTTACATGATGATGGTAATCTATAAATAGATTTCAACCATCATTTATCGGAGTTATCAAATGGACATGCTTCAGGGCAAGATCGCGCTGGTTGTCGGCGGCACATCGGGTATCGGCGCGGCGGCGGCGGCGCTCTTTGCGGCGGAAGGCGCGGAAGTCGTCGTGGTCGGGCGCCGTCAGGCGGAAGGCGACGCAATCGTCGCGCAGATCCGCGAGAAGGGCGGCCGCGCGTCGTTCATCGCGGCGGACGTGGCCGACGGCGCGAGCGTCGCGGCAATGACCGAAGAAGTGATGCGCCGCCACGGCCGCATCGACTGCGCGTTCAACAACTTCGGCATCAGCCCGGGCTTCGGCCCGCTCGCGGAGCAGGACGAAGCTACGTGGGACCGCGTCATCGATATCAACCTGAAGGGCGGCTTTCACGTCCTGAAGACGCAGTTGCCGATCATGGCGCGTCAAGGTAGTGGCTCGATCGTGTTCACGTCGTCGGTGCTGGCAGAAGTGTTCGTTCCGGGCGCCGCGATCTACAGCGCGAGCAAGGGCGGATTGACTTCGCTTGCGCGCTCGGCTGCCATCGAAGTGGCTTCGAAGGGCGTGCGCGTGAACGTCGTGAGCCCGGCCATCACACGTACGCCGATGACCGCAGGCTCGTTCGTGAAAAACGCGAACGGCGAGAGCGAACATCCATACACGGCGATGCATCCGCTCGGCCGCGTCGCGGAACCGGAGGAAGTGGCGCAGGCTGCGCTCTTCCTGCTGTCGGACCGCGCGTCGTTCATTACCGGCCAGGTGCTGAGCGTCGACGGCGGGTTGACGTCGCAGTAAGCGATAAGCCGTATGTTTGAACCCCGCCAGCGTGATCGTCCGTTCAGGGCGCGGCCATCGGGCCGCCACGTTAGCGGGGCACTCCCTTCACTCATTTCTCAAGAGCGGGCATCCGCGGCGCAGCACTGAAATCGTGCCCGACACTTTTGCGCGCATCCCCTTCGCTTGCTAGACTGCCTTCGCACATCGTCCGCGCAACGCGTTGCCGGACACGTCGACGCATACCGCGTCGCACGAATCCGCGGAGGCGCCATGTCTTACATGCTGCTCATCGTCGAGCCCGTCGAACAGCGCGGCGAGCGCACGCTCGAACAGGGTCACGACGTCTACGACCAGATGCTGCGTTTCGCTGAAAACCTCAAATCGCGCGGCGTCCTGCGCGGCGTCGAATCGCTCAATTCACCGGCGAAAGGCGCGCGCGTTCAGGTGCGTAACGGCCGGAGCAAGGTCATCGACGGTCCGTTCGCCGAGGCAAAGGAAATGATCGGCGGCTTTTTCATCGTCGACTGCGAGACGCTGCAGGAAGCTGTCGCGATCGCCGAAGAATGCCCGGCGGCGTCCTGGTGCACCATCGAAGTCCGCAAGGTCGGCCCCTGCTGGGACTGAGCCTTCACGCGCCACGCCTGGTCACGTTCATCCACGCTGCTCCCCACCAGGGGAATTCCCTGGCGCGAACCGTTCTGTGTCGATCCTGCCCCACGTGGTTCGTCGTACATGCAGAAGCCGGAAAAACGACGGCTTTCCCGTCAGACCAACCAGGAGAAACGGCGATGCGATTCATGATCATAGTGAAGGCAACCGCGGTATCGGAAGCCGGCGTCATGCCCGATGACGACAGCGTGATGAACGCCATGGAGACCTATCACGAAGAACTCGCGAAGGCAGGCGTCCTGCTCGACGCGAACGGTCTGCGGCCGACGTCGAAGGGCTGGCGCATCAGCTACGCGGGCGGCCGGCGCACGGTGATCGACGGACCGTTCGCGGAGACGAAAGAACTGATCGCCGGCTACACGCTCATCCAGGTGCGTTCGCGCGAGGAAGCGGTGGAATGGGCGCGTCGTTTCCCCGCGCCGTTCGGCGAAAACGCCGACGGCGAGATCGAGGTACGCGAGCTTTACGAGCCGGAAGACTTCGAACCGGGCGGCATGCTCGCGCGCACCCGCAAACCGCAGGCCGCAAGCCAGTAGCGGCGCATCCAGAACACGCCATCCGAAGGGATCGATCATGCACAAACAGATCTATGTGAACCTGCCCGTCGACGACCTGCCGAAGTCGATCGCGTTTTTCAGGGCGCTGGGCTTGAGCTTCAATCCGCAGTTCACGAACGATTCGGGGGCCTGCCTCGAAATCGGCGAAAACATCTACGCGATGCTGCTCGTCAAACCGTTCTTCAAGGGCTTCACGGGCAAGCCGGTCGCCGACGCGAAAGCGACGACCGAATGCCTGCTGTGCCTTTCGTGCGAAAGCCGCGCGGAAGTCGACGCGCTCGTCGCGAAGGCCGTGTCGGCGGGCGGCACCGCGCCGCGTGCGCCGACAGACCACGGTTTCATGTACGGCCACGGCTTCGAGGACCTCGACGGCCACATCTGGGAGCTGGTGCACATGGACCCGAACGCGGCAGGCGCATCCTGAGGCCGGTCGTGACGCCGGCTGACACGCATCGGGCCATCGAGGCAGTCTGGCGGATCGAATCCGCCAAGGTCATCGCTTACGTCGCGCGCATGGTGCGCGATGTGGGCCGCGCCGAAGAGCTCGCGCAGGACGCGCTCATCGCCGCGCTCGAACACTGGCCCGAGGCGGGCGTGCCGGCGAACCCGGGAGCCTGGCTGATGGCGACTGCGAAAAACCGCGCGCTCGACTGGCTGCGCCAGCAGGCGCTGCACGCACGCAAGCACGAGGAACTCGGGCGCGAGATGGACGCGCTCGAGACGCACATCGTGCCGGATTTCGTCGACGGGCTCGATGCCGCGCGCGAGGACGATATCGGCGACGACCTGCTGCGGCTCGTCTTCACGGCGTGCCATCCGGTGCTGTCGACTGAAGCGCGCGTGGCGCTGACGCTGCGCCTGCTCGGCGGCCTGACGACCGATGAAATCGCACGCGGCTTCCTCGTGCCCGAGCCGACGATCGCGCAGCGGATCGTGCGCGCGAAGCGCACGCTCGCGGCGGCGCATGTGCCGTTCGAAGTGCCGCGGGCCGACGCGCGCGCCGCGCGGCTCGGCTCGGTGCTCGAAGTGATCTACCTGATTTTCAACGAGGGCTATTCGGCGACGGCCGGCGATCACTGGACGCGCCCGGCGCTTATCGACGAAGCGCTGCGGCTTGGCCGCGTGCTCGAAGGCCTGACACCCGACGAGAGCGAAGTGCACGGCCTCGTCGCGCTGATGGAGATCCAGGCGTCGCGCACGCATGCGCGTACGGATGCGGCGGGCCGTCCCGTGCTGCTGCCCGATCAGGACCGGAGCCGCTGGGACCCGCTGCTGATCCGTCGCGGGCTGGCGGCGCTCGACCGGGCGCTCTCGCTTGGCGGCGCGCGCGGGCCTTACACGTTGCAGGCCGCGCTCGCCGCGTGTCACGCGCGCGCCCGGACGGCGGCCGAAACCGACTGGACGCAGATCGTCGCGCTGTACGACATGCTCGCGGAGGTCGCGCCGACGCCCGTGGTCGAGCTGAACCGCGCGGTCGCGGTCGGCATGGCGTTCGGCCCGCAGGAGGCGCTGCCGCTCGTCGATGCGCTAGCCGAAGAGGGCGCGCTCGCGAACTATCACTGGCTGCCCAGCGTGCGCGGCGATCTGCTTGCGAAGCTGGGCCGCGAGGATGAGGCGCGTGCCGAGTTCGAACGCGCCGCCGCGATGACGCGCAACGCGCGCGAGCGCGAACTGCTGCTCGAACGCGCGGCGCACATGCGCGGGCGCAACTGAACCGCCGCCCGCAACCGCACCGGTCACCGCCCGCTGCGCGCATCCGCTGTACCGTGCATACTCTGAAAGACCGCTGCCGGAGTTTCTGCCATGACGCGCGCTGCCTGCGAACCCGCCCGCACCACCGACCCGGACCTCGTCGCGATCCGTGACGAACTGGCGAGCCGTGAACCGATCTTCCATCGTCCGGAGTGGGGAACGACCCGGGCGGACTTTGACCGGATGCTGGCCGGCGGCTTCTGGGAAACCGGCGCGTCCGGCCGGCGCTACAGCCGTGCGTTCGTGCTCGACGAACTGGAACGCCGCTACGCGTCACCCCCGCTCGACGACGACTGGGAAAGCTGCGACTTCCACTGCCAGCGTCTTGCCGGCGACATCTATCTGCTGACCTATTCGCTGCGCCAGGGCGCGCGGGAAACGCGCCGCTCGACGATCTGGCAGCGCACCGGGTCAGACTGGAAGATCGTCTTCCACCAGGGGACGATTGTTCAGGATGCTTGATTGGCTTCGCCTTGTCGGCGCTTATCCCGCCCGACCCGGCAGAAAGCGGCCGCGCGCTGACGCAGCGATAATACAAGCCAGTCAAAGGAGCCGATCATGAATCCGTCGAACACATCCACACCGCTGCTGGCGCAACTCGGTATCAGCCTGCCGGTGATCCAGGCGCCGATGGCGGGCACCAGCACGCCGGCACTGGCCGCGGCGGTGTCGAACGCAGGCGGGCTCGGCTCGCTGGGCATGGGCGCGACAACGGTTGAAGGTGCGCGCGCGATGATTCGCGAAACGCGCGCGCTGACCAGGAAGCCGTTCAACGTCAATCTGTTCGTGCATGCCCCCGCAACCGCCGACGCGGCCCGCGAGGCGCGCTGGCTCGCGTATCTGGCGCCGGAATTCGCGCGCTTCGGCGCTGAGCCGCCCGCTGCGTTGCGTGAGATCTACAAGAGTTCGGCCGACGACGACGCGATGCTGGCGATGCTCGTCGAAGAGCGGCCGGCCGTGGTGAGTTTCCACTTTGGTCTGCCGAAGCCGCACATCGTGAAAGGCCTGCACGACGCGGGCATCGTGTTGCTGGCGAGCGCGACGAGCCTCGACGAAGCGATGCAGATCGAACGCGCCGGCATCGATGCGATCGTCGCGCAAGGGATCGAGGCCGGCGGCCATCGCGGCGTGTTCGACCCGCGACAGCCCGACGAAGCGCTCGGCACGCTCGCGCTGGTGCGCGTGCTCGTCAGGCATACGCGTCTGCCCGTGATTGCATCGGGCGGCATCATGGACGGCGCGGGCATCGCGGCCGTACTCGCGCTCGGCGCGCAGGCGGCGCAACTCGGCACGGCCTTTGTCGCAGCGCCGGAATCCGCTGCCGATGCGGCCTATCGCGCGGCCATCGCGAATCCCGCGGTGCGAACCACGTTGATCACGTCGATTTCGGGCCGGCCCGCGCGCGGTGTCGACAATCGTCTTGCGGAACTGGGGCGCGCGCCGGACCGCCCGCCGTTTCCCGATTATCCGATTGCCTATGACGCCGGCAAGGCGCTGCATGCCGCGGCCAAAGCGCAGGGCAATTACGACTACGCGCCGCAATGGGCGGGTCAGGCGGTGCGGCTCTCACGTGCGCTGCCAGCCGCCGAACTGGTGGCCACGCTGATGCGCGAGGTCGCGCAAGCAGCTTCGTAGGCGCCGGTTGGCTCTTTTGAATTCATCGATATACACCCGAAATCGTTGACCGGTGGATCGAAGTGGACTAATATGGACTTAGTCCATTAGGAGCAGTTATGCAGACCGTCAATATTCACGAAGCGAAAACACAGTTTTCGCGTCTGGTCGACGCCGCAGCCGGCGGCGAAGAAATTGTGATTGCAAAGGCAGGCAAACCAGCCGCGCGACTTGTGCCGATGGAGCGTGCCAGGGTGACACGCCGGTTTGGTGGCTTGAAAGGCAAGGTTCGTATCGCGGAAGACTTCGATGCGCCGCTGCCCGATGATGTGATCGCAGCATTCGAGGGCCGCTAATGCGTCTGCTTCTTGACACGCACATTTTCCTCTGGTCGGTTACGGACGACCGCAAGCTGACCAAAGCTGCCCGAAAACTAATATTGGATGCCGACGATGTTTTCGTCAGTAGTGCGAGTGTTTGGGAAGCGTCGATCAAAGCAGGGCTTGGAAAGCTCGACGTGGATGTGAACCTGCTGGTGTCCGAGATTGAAGCGAGCGGCTTTTCGGAATTGCCGGTGCGGGCGGTTCACGCGGCGATGGTTCGCGATCTGCCTGACCTTCATCGCGATCCGTTCGACCGGCTTCTCGTCGCACAGGCTCTGTCAGAACCGTTACGGTTGGTGACTTCAGACGGCCATCTGTCGAAGTACACCGATCTGGTTATCACCGTGTAGGAAAAGCGTTATGAATGCGGTGATGGTCGAGTGCACAAAGCGCGAGGTCGCGCAAGCAGCTTCGTAGGCGCCTGCCAGCGCGCTGACTCTGCCTGGAACTCGACGTCCAGTTCGTCGATTTCCTCGACTTCTTTCTGCGCGTCGGCGATCCATTCCTGCATCTCGGGCAGCGCGAGTATTGCCTGCCCATACGCAACGATGTCCGGATCGAGCTTCACGTCGTAGGTGACGAAGCGTGTCACGACCGGCGCGTACATCGCGTCGGCGGCTGTCGGCTTTGTGCCGAACAGAAACGGGCCGCCGTATTGCCCGAGACACTCGCGCCAGATCGTGACGATCCGTTCGATATCGGATTGCGCGCGCCGGGGTCGTCGATCGGCATCACGGTTTCTTCGAACGGCAGCCCGCTCAGCTTCGCAAGCAACCAGCCGCGCAACGACCACGACGAATAGTTCTTGCTGCTGATGGTGAGCGTGGTACCCGCGTTACCCGTGGTATTCGCCATACGTATCTCCTCGCCGACGCGCGCTTCTGTCCGCCATGCACGGTATCGAGGTGGATGGCAAAACGATCAATGTAATTGAGGAAGTGACTGTCGCGACGCCGTTCTGCTCGCTGCTGCACTTTCGCAAGGATCACGCGCCCGCACTGCCGCAACCCCGCGTGCTGGTGATTGCACCGATGTCGGGACATTTTGCGACGCTGCTGCGCGGCACGGTCCACACGATGCTGTCCGAGCACGACGTCTACATCACCGACTGGCACAACCCGCGTGATGTGCCGCTTTCGCAGGGCCGCTTCGGCTTCGACGAGTTCGTGCAGACAGTGATCGACTTCACCGAAGCTGTCGGCGAGGGCGTGCATCTGCTGGCCGTGTGCCAGCCGACGGTTGCGGCGCTTGCTGCCGTCGCGCTGATGGCCGTCGACAACAACCCGGCGCAGCCCGCCAGCATGACGTTGATGGCAGGTCCGATCGATACGCGGATCAACCCGACGCGCGTGAACGAGCTTGCCAAAAGCAAACCGATCGAATGGTTCGAGCAGAACCTGATCAGCGCGGTGCCGTTTGGCTTCGCGGGCGCGAGCCGCCGCGTTTATCCCGGTTTCGTGCAACTGGGCGCGTTCATGTCGATGAATCTTCAGCGGCATATGGATTCGTTCGCGACGATGCACTTCGAGCGCGCGAAAGGCGATACGAAGAAAGCCGATGCCATCCAGATTTTCTACGAAGAGTATTTCGCCACGATGGATCTGACGGCCGATTTCTATCTGGAAACCGTCGATACCGTGTTCCAGAAACACGCGTTGCCGCTGCACACGCTGGAAGTGCGCGGAAGGCGGGTCGATCCTTCGGCGATACGCCGCACGGCGCTGATGACAGTCGAAGGGGAAAAGGACGATATCTGCGCCGTGGGCCAGACGCTTGCCGCGCAGGATCTGTGCGACAAGCTGCGCCCGTATCTGAAAACGCATCACGTGCAGACGGGCGTTGGGCACTACGGCGTCTTCAACGGCCGACGCTGGGAGCGACACATTTATCCGCGCGTACGCAGCATGATTCAGGACAACGAGCCGCGTGCGGCTGTCGTGAGCCCGCGCGCGCAACCGATCCAGCTGGCGGCTTCGTCGCCCGTGAATCCGCCGCCGGGATCGGTGCCCGCCGCACCCGCGACGGATGAAGAAGCGAGCGTCGTCACGAACGTCGTGCCGTTAAGGCGCAATCCGGCTTTGTCGCGTTAGGCCGTATCAGGCGCCGGACATCCGGCGCTTCTCTTTCGCGCGGATTCAGGCCACCGCCCGCGCGCGGCGTTTGAACCCATGCGCCCGGGCTTGCAATGTGGTTACGTCACTTCACTTTTCCACGGCGTGACGGCGGGGACTTCACATGGTCCTTCAGCGTCGATCGACCTGAAATCCGCGGGCGAGACGATCTCCATGTACTCCATGTCTTCGGAGTAATCGAACAGGTAATGGACGATGCCCGGGGCCTGGTGCACGCAATCGCCGGCGGCGACGAGCGTTTCCCTGTCGCCGTACATGAAGCGCGCCCAGCCCTTCAGCATGATCACGATATGGAAATCCGCCTCGTGCCGGTGCCAGCCAGTGCCTTCTTCCGGCGCCATGTTCGCCTTGACGAGCTGCGCGAGCACCTTGCCGCCCGTCGCCTTTGCGATGCCGAGATCGCGATACAGAAAGAAGTCGCGCAAGCCCTGGTCTTCCCAGGCGGTGTCCTGCGGACGAACATGCGAAAACCCAGTGGCAAGTCCGGTAGTCATCAGCGCGCTCCAGAATGATGAACGGTTCAGGGAAAACGACACGCGGGTCGTCTTTCCAAGCATCAAACATTCCAGGCGCGATGCGGTTGCAGCCTCACGCGGCCCGACAGTCGCGCGGCTCTTGCGGTCATCGTCGGGTTCACACGAATACGGCGGACGGCAAGTGCAACGCGGTGCGCGTTTGCCCAATCGTGTGACGCAGCGCACGGGTCCAGTGCAGCCAGGCGACCTTTCAATCCCTGTATTTCAGGCCCGGTACACATGAAGCGATTCCAGCGCTCAGAGAGTTCAAGGCTTGCCATCACCCGCCCGCTGCGGGCACGATGCGGGGACAAAACTCACATAGACATGGAATCGAGCATGGGCGATTCAAATAAAAGCCTGCCGGCATGCCTGAGCCTCTTAAAAGGCGTTCTTCCGATCAACCGGGCTGCGGCATTGCGCGATGCACTCGCCGGCATATCGCTCGCGTCGGTGGACATTCCCCAGGTGCTCGGTTATGCACGTATTGCCGGCATGCCCACCGTGACGGGGCTGTACACCGCTTTCCTGCCGCTTGTCGCGTTTGCGCTGTTCGGCGCGTCGCGTCATCTCGTGGTGGCGGCAGATTCGGCAACCGCCACCATCCTCGCCAGCAGGGTTTCGACGATGGCGCCGACGGGGAGCATTGAATACGTCGCGTTGGCGGGTATGGTCGCGCTCCAGACCGCGGCGCTTCTACTGCTTGCCCGCATCTTCAAGCTTGGATTTCTCGCTGACTTCCTGTCGCGTACCGTGCTGGTCGGTTTTCTGGCAGGCGTGGGCGCGCAAGTGTCGATCGCCATGTTCGGCGACATGCTGGGTATGCCGGTGCCCATCCCTTCGTCGCGAAGTCTCGCGCAACTGATGTACGTGGCCGGGCATCTCGCGCACGCAAATCTGCCGACGTTCGCGCTCACGGTGCTGGTGGTGGGGGTCATCCTTGGCTTCAGGCGTTTTCTGCCGCGTGCGCCGATGGCGCTGGTTGCCGTGGTGGGCAGCATCGCCGCGAGCAAGGTCTTCGACTTCGCCGCTCACGGCATTTCAGTGCTTGGGCCGATCAATGGCGGCCTGCCGCCGCTACGCTTCCCGGCCGTCACGTGGCAACAGTTTCTCGATCTCATGCCGGTGGCGGCATCATGCTTCGTGATGATCATCGCGCAAAGTGCTGCGGCGGCGCGCGTGTTCGCCCAGCAGTATCACGAAGAAGTCGACACCAACGCCGACATCCTCGGACTGGCTGCGGCGAACGCGGCTGCCGCGTTCAGCGGTACTTTCGTGGTAAACGGCAGCCCTACGCAGACAGCCATGGCCGAACGCGCGGGCACGCGCAGCCAGATCGGGCAGCTCTCGTTTGCCGCGGTGGTGGTCATGGTGCTGCTGTTCCTGAGTCCCTCGCTGCAATACCTGCCGCATTGTGTGCTGGCGGGTATCGTGTTCACGATCGCACTCGGGCTCATCAACGTGCAAAGTCTGAAAGCGATCCGCCGCGAGAGCCCGGGTGAATTCACACTGGCTCTCGTAACGGCCGCTGCCGTCGTGCTGCTGGGCGTCGAGCACGGCATTTTGCTTGCGGTGGCACTGTCGCTGATGCGGCACGTGCGGCATAGCTACCATCCACATACGATGGTGCTGGAGCCCGCCGCCCCAGCAGGACGATGGCTGCCCGTGCCCGCACGACCCGGCACCATGACGGCGCCGGGCCTCATCGTGTACCGCTTTGGCTCGGACCTGTTCTTCGCCAATGACCACTTCTTCACACTCGAAGTCACCCAGCTCATTGATTCGGCGCCGGATGTGTTGCGCTGGTTCGTTGTCGATGCGGGAGCGATTACCGATCTCGACTACTCCGCCGCCCGCACCCTGAGCGATCTGATCCAGAACCTGCACGAGCGCAAGATCGCAGTGATTTTCGGACGGGTGAACCGCTATCTGCGCGCCGATATGGACCGGCACGACATCACGCAGACCATCGGCGCGTCGAACATTTTCGCAACGATGCACGAAGCGCTCGCGGCCGCAGGCGTGAACCCGGCTGCACATGAGACCGGCACGCTGTAGGCGGTATGCGGCAAAGCATTCCGGAGCGGCGCGCCAGCCGGCGATTCACGTCCTTTATCAACCGGATCAGGACTTCAGTGGAATCCAGAGTTCGACGCCGCCCATGCCGGTCGTCGGATTGAACCGTTCGCTATAGCGTTCGAACACGGGCGCATCGGCGATTTCGTGTCCCGACTCCGGCAACCACTTGTTCCAGATGGTGTTCCACGTGCGGCGAATCGCCGAGATGTGGTCACGGTGTTCGAATATGGCGTAACGCTGTTCGCCAATCCGCACGCGCGCCAGATCGGCGGGCAACGCTGAAAAATCCGCGACTTCGACGCCGCACAGATAGTCGAAATTGCCGGCGTCGTCGTTGTTGAAGCACACGCCGTACGCGACCTGTCCAACCTGCCCGGGTATCTTGCCGATGGACGGGCCGAACCGCTGCCACTGCGCGGGAATGCCATCGTTGCGTTCGTAGTGGTAACGCCCGCTCAGGCCCGCGACAAGCAATGGCTTGCCGGTTTCGATGCGCGGCGGTGCGAGGTCTTCGAGAAAGGATTCGTCCATTTTGAGGGGCTCCACGAGTTCGATGTTGCACACGGTGCCGTGCGCACGGACCGCTTCGGGCGTGACGCCGAACTGGTCGCGAAACGCGCGGGTGAATGCCTCATGAGAGCCGTAGCCCGCCTCGACGGCCACCGCCAGGATATCGGGCGCGCCGTCCGCAAGCGCGCGGGCCGCATCGGAAAGACGGCGGCTGCGCACATAGCGCATCACCGTGCGGCCCGTCGCCGCTTCGAACGCACGCGACAGATGAAAGCGCGAAACGCAGCCGCACGTCGCGATATCGTCGAGCGTGATATCGCTTGCGTAGTGACTTTCGATAAACCAGAGCGCTTTTCCGACGGGGTTCATGCCAGCTCTCATATCAGCACGGAACCAGCATAGCCGTGACGAATGCGGCGCATTTGATCGCGATTGCGCATCGGTATTGCGGCGTCTCAGCCGTTACCGGCGGCCGCCTTGTTGCTGGAGCGTTTCGGCGCATCGTGCGCGCTTTGTGCTTCGCCATGCGCGGAAGGCGCGCGGGCACGCAGGAACGCTGCGCCGAGCAGACCCGCGAGCGCCGCGAAAATCGCACCGCACATGAACGCCACGTGATACCCCGCGTTCAGCGCGACCGGCGTGGCCGCGCCACGCGCGAGCAGTTCACCCGTGCGCGCAGCGGCAAGGCTCGCGAGAATCGCGAGGCCGAGTGCGCCGCCCATCATGAACGCCGTGTTGACGATGCCCGATGCGAGGCCGGAATCCTCCGGCTTCACGTCGCTCATTGCGGCAAGCAGCAGCGGATTGAACGCGATGCCTGCGCCGAAGCCGAGCAGCAACATGCCGGGCAGCACGTCGAGCGCGAAGTGACCGTCGACCGGCGCGCGCGCAAAAAGCGCGAGTCCGCAGGCCGCGATCAGAAGACCCGCCGCCAGCGGCAGACGCAGGCCGAATCGCATCACAAGCCGCGCGGAAAGCCCCAGCGAGAAGAACGCCATGATCAGGTTCGCGGGCAGAAACGCGAGGCCGACCTGCATCGGCGGATAACCGAGTACCCGCTGCAGATAGAGCGCGGAGATGAAGAACCACGCGAACATCGCGGCTGCCCACAGCATGCCGACTACGTTCGCCGTCGCGACGTTACGCAGCGTGAAGAGCCCAGGCGGCATCAGTGGATGACGCACGCGCGATTCGATCCACAAAAAGAGCGCAAGCAGCGCGATGGCGAGGGCAAGCAGGCCGGACGTCGTCAGGGACATCCAGCCGGCCTCGTTGCCGTTGACGATCGCATAGACCGCCAGCATCAACGAAGCGGTGACGCTGGCCGCGCCGGCTACGTCGACCCGGCCGGTTTGCTGCTGGCCGCGTCCCGCCGGAAGCAGCGCGAGACTGAGGCCATAGACCGCGATGCCGATCGGCAGATTGACGAGAAAGATCCAGTGCCAGCTCAGCACATTGGTAAGCAGGCCGCCGAGCAGTACGCCGATGCTGCCACCGCCTGCGCACACGAAACCGTACACGCCCATCGCTTTCGCGCGTTCGCCGGTTTCGGTGAACAGATTCATGATGAGCGACAGCGAAACAGCCGAGACCACAGCGCCGCCCAGGCCCTGCACGGCGCGCGCGCAGACAAGCAGCACCTGTGTGGTCGATACGCCGCACGCGAGCGACGCCACGGTAAACAGCGCAATACCGGCAAGGAACAGCCGGCGGTGCCCGAACAGGTCGCCGAGGCGACCGCCCAGCAGCAGGAAGCCGCCGAACGCCAGCATGTACGCGTTGACGACCCACACCAGCGAGGTTTCAGAAAAGCCGAGGTCCGCGGCGATCGAGGGCAGCGCGACGTTCACGATGGTCGTATCGAGGACGATCATCAGCACGCCCATGCAAAGCACGAGCAGCGCAAGCCAGCGTTTGTTGCCTTCGATGTGATGCGTCATGCGTACGTTCCTGTTACGTTTGCCGCGCGTGAACAGAGAAGGACCTGACCCTTACCCTTGTCGATCTGCTTCGATCAGACTCGAAGTGTAGTACGTGAACCGCGCTTAGAGGGTGTTAGGCACTTTCAGTCGGACCTGGTATCCTGGTGTGATGACACCACGCAAGCCATACCCGACGGACGTGACGGAC
>NZ_CAJQZB010000045.1:0-45679 GCF_907164545.1 Paraburkholderia gardini
TTTCTTTTGCCTACTTTTCTTTGGCAAGGACAAAGAAAAGTAGGTGCCGCCCCGCACAGGGGCAACGCCAATAGACCGACATGAATTCAAGGAAAGGCCAAAGCAACAAGGAAAGGCCAAAAAGCCAGAAAAAAACAAAAAAATCAGACAAACGTATCCACAATCCCCACACTCCGCCGGACAGGCGAAGCAGCGACAGAAGAAACCTGAACCTCGCCACTACCGCCGGAGGCAAAAGAACCACCAGAGGACGAGCCACGCCCACGAGAACCCTCTTGCCCCTGCTGCTGCTGTTGCCCCGCAAACCCGAACCCATCACTCACACTCGCACTGCCCAGCCCGATCCCCCCTTGCTCCATCGCCTCGCGCAATTTAGGCAGCGCGGCTTCCACCGCTTCCCGAACCTGCTGGTGCTGTGAAACAAACAACGCATGTGCATGGTTATCGGCAACCTGCAGCACGACCTGAAGCGGTCCCAGATCTTTCGGGTTGAGCGTGAGCTCCGCACTCTGCTGGTGAGCATTCGACAGGAACACCACCTTCTGCCCCAACGCGTCCTCCCAGTCAGGCGTCCCAACCTGCGGCGCCAGCGCGGCGCCCGCCGCCGCCACGGCGTTCGGATTCAAGGTCTGCGTCGCCGCGCCCGAAGCCGCAGCGGCCGTCGCAGCCTGGGTCGCCGCCAGGCCCGCACTCGCCGCGTCAGCCGTACTCTTCAGCGCGGCAAAGCTGTCCTGTGCGTTCCCCGCGCCCGCAGCCGCCGTCGCTTCAGCGGCATTGCGCGCCGCCAGCGCGTCCGGCGTCGCAGCCGTCGCAGCGTTCGCCACACCCTGTTTCGCGCCTTCACCCTTCGCGCCCTTGCCGCCGCCGGCAAACGATGCCCCCGCCGCCAGACCCTTGCCCACGCCACGCGTGCCAGCATCGGCGTCGGTGGCCGAACCCGTGCCAGCCGCGCCCGCGCCCGTCTTCGTGGCCGGCGCGGCAATCGCACCCTGACCGTTGGCCAGCGCGGAAAGCGCCGCCTGCAATGCGTCCTGCACGGACTTGGGATCGAGCGATGCGAGCTTCTTGCCAATGGTCGTCACGCTCGACGCCAGCGTGCTCGCAGCAGCAGTCGTCGTCGCAGCAGTGCCGTCGGCCGGAAGCGCATCCGCAGCTTTCGACGCCGCTGCGTCCATCGCGGCGCTCGCCTGTGCCTGCGCGTCCGCCGCTGCCGCAGCGGCTGCTGCCGCCAGGGCGGCGGCCGTTGCCGGTGTGTCCGATGCGCCCGCGTGCTGGTGCGACTTCGTGCCCGCGCCGGTGGGCTTGCCCTTCCCGCTGGCCGCCGTGGTCTGGTGGTCCGTCGAAGAGGCGTCGGCCTTCGTCGTGCTGTCCGTGTCCTGCTTGCCGTCGGTCGCGCTCGTGCTGCTGTCCTTCGATGCATTCGCCGGCGTCGACGTGTCATGCACGCCCGACGTCGAAGACGATGCGGACGATGACGAACCCGCCGAAGCCGTCGTCGAACCCGACGATGACGACGATTGCGATGACTGGGACGATTGCGATGACGGCTGGCTGACCGGCGCCTTCGCCGCGCTGTTCTGCGAGTCGATGCTCTGCTGCAGCGTCTGCGAGAACGGCGGCGTGCTGCCGCCCGACGCGGACGACGATCCGCCCGATGCCGCGCCAGTGGTCGCGCCGATCAACGAATTGAGGAGTGAGAGTGACGTCATGCGTGATCCCGTGTGTTCGTGTCAGTCAGGGTGCGTGGGCGTCAGGCGCCTTCCACGCGCATCCGGAGAATGCGTGCTGCGTGTTCGTCGGCGTCGCGTTGTTCGCGGCGCGCGCTCTGCGTTGCCTCGGCGGCGTCGCCGCGCGCCTTCAGGACTTCGTAGGAACCGAGTTTCTGCTTCTGGCGCTGCCAGTCGGGCTTCGCCGCCTCGACGCGTGCGGTCGCGGTGGCGAGCAGCCCGCGCTGCTGCGCGATCGCGGCGTCGAGCGTGTCGATGAACGCCTGAAAATTGCGCATGTTGCCGGCAGGCATGCCAGATTGCGCCGTCGCTGTGAAACGACGGTGATATTCGTCGCGATACTGCACGAGTGAGTCGAGCTGCGCCTCGACCTCGCCGCGTTCGCGCTGCACGCGGCCAAGCCGTTGCGCGGCGGCGTCGACGTCGTCCTGCGCGAGACCAATCAGCGTCTTGATCGGAAAATGTTTCGACATCGACGTTCTCCCTATTCGAACAGTGCGTCGAGCATCGCAAGACTCGGCTCGAAGCCGGCGCTTTCGCGATAACCCTGTTGCAGAAACGCTTCCATGCGCGGATACAGCGCGATGGCCCGGTCGAGGACCTGGTCGCGCCCGCTCGAATAAGCGCCGACGTTGATCAGATCGCGGTTGCGCTGGTAGCGCGAAAGCATCTGCTTGAAAAGACGGGTGCGATCGAGATGCGCGTCGTCGATCAGCGCGGTCATCGCGCGGCTGATCGACGCTTCGATATCGATCGCCGGATAGTGGCCGGACTCGGCGAGCTGGCGCGACAGCACGATGTGGCCGTCGAGAATCGCGCGCGCGGAATCGGCGATCGGGTCCTGCTGGTCGTCGCCTTCGGTCAGCACGGTATAGAACGCGGTAATCGAACCGCCGCCTTCCGGGCCGTTGCCGGTGCGCTCGACGAGCGACGGCAGCTTCGCGAACACCGAAGGCGGATAACCCTTGGTCGCCGGCGGTTCGCCGACCGCCAGCGCGATCTCGCGCTGCGCCATCGCGTAACGGGTGAGCGAATCCATCAGCAGCAGCACGTGCTTGCCCTGATCGCGGAAATATTCGGCGAGCGAGGTCGCGTAGGCGGCGCCCTGCATCCGCAGCAGCGGCGAAACGTCGGCCGGCGCGGCGACGACGACGGAACGCGCGCGCCCTTCGTCGCCGAGAATCTGTTCGATGAATTCCTTCACTTCGCGGCCGCGTTCGCCGATCAGGCCGATCACGATCACTTCGGCGCTCGTGTAGCGCGCCATCTGGCCGAGCAGCACCGATTTACCGACGCCCGAGCCGGCGAAGAGCCCCATGCGCTGGCCGCGTCCGACGGTCAGGAGCGCATTGATCGCGCGCACGCCGACGTCCAGCACCTTGTGAATCGGCTCGCGATTCAGCGGGTTGATCGACGGCGCGGACAGCGGCGCGTCGTTCGCCGCGCCAAGCGGGCCGAGACTGTCGAGCGGACGGCCCGACGCATCGACGACCCGCCCGAGCAGCTCCCAGCCGACCGGCAGACGCTTCGCGCCCGCCATCGGATCGGCGATCGGCGCGCTTTCGAGCGGATAGACGCGCGCGCCAGGCAACAGGCCGTGGACTTCGGTGGTCGGCATCAGGAACAGCTTGTCGGCGGCAAAACCGACAACTTCCGCTTCGGCGAACGCGATCGGGCTGCCGGCAGGCAGCTCGATCATCACTTCCGAACCCACCGACAGGCGCAATCCGACTGCTTCGAGCACGAGACCGGCGGCGCGGGTAAGACGACCGCAGGCGCGCAGCGGTCGCGCGATCGCGTTGCGGGCGCGCAGGCTGTCGAGCTGGGCGCGCCAGGCCTGGAAATGCGGGTTCTCCGCAAGCGCCGGGTCCGGCACGAACGCGGGCGCGGCCGGAGCGGCGGCACGCGGAGCGCGGCTCGCCGCGGTCCTGGCGCCCGCAGCGGGCGCAGTCACCGCGGCGCGTTTCGATTCGGGCGCGCCGAACGACGCCAGCGCGAGCTCGCGTTCGAGCTCCGTCAGATCGCTGGATTCGATCTCGGCGAGCGTCGGCTTTACCATGTGCTGACCTTGCCCAACGCCGCCGCGACGCGTTCCCAGCGGGTGCCGATACCGGCATCGACTTCGCCCGTGTTCGCGTGCGCACGGCAGCCGCCGCGTTCCACCGAAGGATCGGTGCGCACGGTCCAGCCGCGCGTCTGAAGTTCCTCGAGCAGATACGCCTCGACCACCGGCAGATCCGCCGGGCTCACGATCAGGCTCGGCGCGCCGACGAGCGCGGGTTCCATCGCCAGCACTTCGCGGGCGGCGGCGATCAGCGCGGCCGGGTCGTGTTGCACGTGCTGGCGCACGACTTGCTGCGCGATGTCGAGCGCAAGCGCGACGAGGGTATCGGCGATTTCGCCGCGCGCGCCGGCGAGGGCGGCGTTGAACGTGTCGGCGATTGCCGTGAGGCGCACGGCTTCCGCGTGCGATTCGACGCGGCCCTGTTCGAGACCCTGCGCATAGCCCTGTTCGTAGCCGGCCTGATAGCCGAGCGCCTGGCCGGCGACATGGCCCGATGCGACGCCGTGTGCATGGGCGGCGTCGCGCAGGCGCTGCAGTTCGGCTTCGAAGGCGCCGTCGTCGACCGGTTCCGGTTCCGGCACCGGGTCGAACGAGGCCATCTCCCAGCGCTGGTAGGCCGAGAGGCTTTCCTTGCGCATGGGATCCTGATCAGACATAAGCATCTTCCGCCTTGCCGCCGATCACGATCTGACCGCTTTCCGCCAGGTTGCGCACGACCTGCAGGATGCGGCGCTGCTGCGTTTCGACGTCCGAGACGCGCACCGGACCGCGTGCATCGAGGTCTTCCGCGAGCAGTTCCGCGGCACGTTGCGACATGTTCGACAGGAACTTCTGGCGCAGCGCGGGCGGCGCGCCCTTGAGCGAGATGATGAGCGATTCGGACTCGACTTCCTTGAGCAGCAGCTGGATCGCGCGGTCTTCGAGGTCGAGCAGGTTTTCGAAGACGAACATCTGGTCGATGATCTTCTCCGCGAGCTCCGCGTCGTACTGGCGCACGTTTTCCAGCACGCCTTCCTCGTGGTTGGCCGACATGAAGTTGAGAATTTCCGCCGCCGTGCGGATGCCGCCCATCGGGCTGCGCTTCAGGTTGTCGCTGCCCGAGAGCAGGCCCGTCAGCACGTCGTCGAGTTCGCGCAGCGCGGTCGGCTGGATGCCGTCGAGCGTCGCGATCCGCAGCAGCACGTCGTTGCGCAGGCGCTCCGTGAAGCACGCGACGATTTCCGACGCCTGATCGCGGTCCAGGTGGACGAGGATCGTCGCGATGATCTGCGGATGCTCGTTCTTGATGAGTTCGGCCACGGCGGACGAATCCATCCATTTGAGGCCTTCGATACCGCTCGTGTCGCTGCCCTGCAGGATCCGGTCGATGATCGCGCCGGCCTTGTCGTCGCCGAGCGCCTTGGTCAGCACCGAGCGGATGTACTCGCTCGAATCGAGCGACAGCGCGGTGTGCTGTTCTGCTTCTTTGGCGAACTCCTGCAGCACCTCGTCGATCTGTTCGCGCGTGATGTTTTTCAGCGACGCCATCGCGACGCCAATCTTTTGCACCTCGCGCGGTCCGAGGAACCTGAACACCTGCGCAGCCTCTTCCTCGCCGATCGACATCAGCAGGAGGGCGCTCTTCACTACGCCTTCAGCGCTCATCGGACACCCAGCTCTTGACAACGGTTGCTACGATTTTCGGGTCCTGGCGCGCGATGTTGCGAGCGTAATCCAGGTGGCGTTCATATCTGCGTTTCTCGTGTTCGGACGTGAGCATGCTGGATTCCTCGTCCTCTTCGGTCACGACGGTCTTTTCCTGCACCGGCAGGCCGTCGAGCAGCATCGGCTCGTCCTGCGAGGGCAGAGAGGCGACGACCGGCTCCGGCGGTGGGAACGCGCGGCGCAGCGCCGGACGCACCATCATGAAGTACAGCACGAGTGCCACCAGACCGATTCCTGCGTACGTCGCGATCTGCTTCGCGAGCGCGATCATATCCGGCGTACGCCACCACGGCAGGTTCGCGTTCGGATCGATTTCCGTCAGGAACGCGCTGTTCACGACGTTCACCGAGTCGCCGCGCTTCGCGTCGTAACCCATCGCGTCCTTCACCAGCTGGTTCACCTGATCGAGCCTGTCGGCGGTTAGCGGCTGCATCGTGACGTGGCCCTTCGCGTCGACGCTGCGCAGATAGTTGACCACCACCGCCACCGACAGGCGCTTCACGCTGCCCATCGGCTGCTCGTAGTGGCGCACGGTCTTGTCGAGCTCGTAGTTGGTCGTGGTGTCCTTGTGATCGCTGATCGGTGTCGTCGTCACGCCGCTTGCGGCGTTCGCGCTCGCGGTGATCGGCGCGGACGCCGGCTGCGGCGGCTGGTTCGACAGCGCCCCCGGCACGCCCGACGCGCCGCTCTGGGTCATTTCCGTCGCCGTGCTCGACTGCTGGCTGCGCACGGCGGCCTGCTGCGGGTTGCCGTTCGGGCCGTAGTTCTCGGAGGTCTGTTCGACCTTCGAGAAGTCGACGTCGGCGCTGACCTGCGAATGCGCGTTGCCGGAGCCGAACAGCGGCGCGAGGATCGCGTCGATGCGCTGCTGCGTGTTGCGCTCGATCTGCTGGACGTACTTGAGCTGCGTCGCGTCGAGGCCGGTGCCGGAGGCGGGCTGCGTGAGCAGGTTGCCGTCCTGGTCGACAATCGTCACGTTGCGCACCGGCAGGTCCGGCACCGCCGACGACACCATATGCGTGATCGCCACGACCTGGCCTTCGTCGAGCATGCGACCCGGATACAGGTTGACGAGCACCGAAGCCGATGGCGCCTCGTGATCGCGCACGAACACGGAAGGTTTCGGAATCGCCAGATGCACCCGTGAAGACTTCACCGACGAGATCGATTCGATGGTCTGCTCAAGCTCGCCTTCAAGGGCGCGCTGGTAATTGACCTGTTCGGCGAACTGGCTGATGCCGAATTTCTGGTTGTCCATCAGTTCGAAGCCCACCGAGCCGCCCTTCGGCAGGCCCTGCGAGGCGAGGCGCAGGCGCATTTCGTGGACCTGCTCGGCCGGCACGAGGATCGCGCCGCCGGTTTCGCTGAACTTGTAGGGGATGTTCGCCGTCTGGAGCGCGTTGATGATCGCGCCGCCATCGCGGTCGGACAGATTGCTGTAGAGCACCTTGTAGTCCGGCGCCTGCGACCACATCACGAGGCCCGCGACGATGGCGATCAGCAGCGCGACCGCGAAGATCAGCGGCGCGCGCGGATTGCCGCGCATCTGCGAGAGCGAGGTCGGGAACGGCAGGCGCTGCGAAAAATTGCCGCCCAGACCGCCACCGAGGTCCGCGGCGCCTGCCTGGCCCGCGCCGCCGGCTCCGGCCTGTGCGCCAGCGAGGCCCATGCGGGCGTCGGGGTTGATCAAAGAGTTGGCTGACGAATCCATGCGTCGGGTATCTCCGGGATGCCTTGAGTCCTGCTCCGGCCCGCCGCGTCGGGCTTGACGGGCGCAGGGGCAGACACTTTCACGTTAGGGATTATCCCCACCGGCATGCAACCTGATTGGCCGAATAGAGCCGGGTTTCCCCCCTACTTTCGCGTCTGTGGCAAAAGGGCCGCTGCTATGCTTCATTCCAGATCGGCACGCCCAGGCACGCCGGTTTTCCTTCTTCTGGAGAGAACATGACATTGCCCGTGAGCCCACTTTTGTCGGCGCTACAGCAGATGCAGTCGATGGCCGCGCAGGCAGCCGGTGGCACCGCCCCGGCTGCTTCCGGGTCCGGCGCGGCCACGCCCGGTAACTTCGCCGCGGCGCTGAAGGCGTCGATCGACAAGATCAGCAGCGACCAGCAGAGCTCGATCAGCGAGGCGCATGCCTTCGAAATCGGTGCGCCGAACGTTTCGCTGAACGATGTGATGGTCGACATGCAAAAAGCCAATCTGGGCTTCCAGTTCGGCCTGCAGGTCCGTAACAAGCTGGTTTCGGCCTACAACGACATCATGCAAACCGCTGTTTGAGCCATCTCCCGGTCCCCTGTGGGCTAAAGCTTTACGCGTGTAATCCGATAACCCGGTTACAGGGATGACGGATTGCGGGCGGCGACGCTTCGTGACAATCCGCCAGCTATCCGCAATCTGCATCACACAGGAGGAGCGCCGATGTTTTCCCCAGGACAGGCTGGAGCCAATGCCTATGCGCGTGTCGGCGTCGAAACGGGGGTGATGGGCGCGAGCCCGCACCGCCTGATCGTCATGCTGTACCAGGGGGCGCGCCAGGCAATCGCGCAGGCCCGCATGCACCTGCAGCAGGGCAATGTCGCGGCGCGTGGGGAGGCGATCGGCAAGGCGATCGAGATCATCGGCAGCGGATTGCAGCAGTCGCTCAATCTGGAAGCCGGCGGCGAAATCGCGGAGCGGCTCGACGGGCTGTACACGTACATGGCGCGACGTTTACTCGACGCGAATATCAAGCAGAGCGAAGCCATGCTCGTCGAAGTCGACGGCTTGCTGGCCACGCTCGAAGAAGCCTGGATCGGGATTGCCCCGGAGATCGCGCGGATGGCGACACAGTCGTCCGCTGAAAGCATGAGATGACATCGAACGCAGAATATTTCGCCCGCTACGAGGCGATCGCAGCGATTTCCAACCGGATGTTGACGGCGGCGCGCCACGCGCTCTGGAATGACCTCGTGGTGTTGCAGGAAGAATATCGTCGGCTTGTTGACGGGCTGAAGCACGCAGAAGAAGGCGTGAAGCTCGACGATGCTGAGCGCTCGCGTAAATTCGAGCTGATCCGCCGCATCCTCGCCGACGACGCCACGATCCGCGATCTCGCGAACCCGCGCATGGCAAAACTGTCGGCGCTGTTCGCCGCGACCTGCCCGGCCAGCGTGCTGAAGGAACTTTACCAGGCGCGCTGAGCGCGCTTTTATCGACCCGTACCGTCGTCGGGGCGCATGGCCGCCGATGACCACGCGCCAGGGGCGCGCGAGAGGAACCGGCATGAACGGAATCGACACGGCTGTGGCTTCGCTGCTGGCAAGCCGCGTCGACAGCCTCCTTTCGATCGGCTCGCGGGCCGACGCCGCCACATCGCAGACGGGCGCCTCCGCGCTTACCGTCGAGACACCGGTTACGCCTGGCGGCGCGTTGCCCGCCGCACCCGCTACTCCTCAAGCTTCCGCGCAGACCGCGCTATCCGCTGTCGCCCTCACGCTCGACGCGATCGCCCGCTCGGGCGGCGACGCGACACCCGCTGTCGTCGGCCAGATGCCGGTGTGGGCCGCCGCGCCCGCGATCGACGTCGCCATCGAAGGCATGCTCTTGCCGCTGTTCGATACGCCGGCAGCGACGGGCTCGGGATCGGCTGCGGCCGGCGGGGCCGCGGCGAATACAGGCGCCGCCGCCGCGACGGGCGCAGCCGCGGCGAGCGTGGTCGCATCACCGTTGCCGGTTGCCGCGCTCGTCGCGGCGCTTCAGCGCACGGTCGCCGAAAGCGGTCTTTTCTACGAATCGCATCTTGCGCAGTGGCTCTCGGGGCAGCGCACGCCCGCGTCGCTTGCCGGCGAACCGCAGAACCGGCTCGCCGACGCGGCCGCCCAGCTTCCGCTCGACTGGAGCACGGACGCCAATGCTGCAGCGCAGCCGTGGGCGTCTGGCGCCGCCGCCCAGGCCCGCGCGACGGCCGCCACGCTGAACCCGAACGGCAGCGCGGCCACGTCACGCGGCGGGCCCGACGCTTCGCAGATGCAGGCGGCCCGCTTTGTCGCGCTCGAACTCGCCGCCGACGACGCGTTCCCGGATTCCTCGCAGTCGCTGCGCTCGCTGCTGCATACGTCGCCGGGCGACGCGGCGTCCAGCGCGAATTCAGCCACTACATCGCAGCAACTCGCCGCATCGATTCATCCCGCGACGATTCCACTCGTGCGCCAGCAACTCGATCTGCTGGCGACCGGGCAGTTTCGCTGGACCGGCGAGGCATGGCCGGGCGCGCGGCTCGACTGGACTATCGAACAGGACGGCGACGAATGGCAACGCAGCGGCGGCGGCGCGGAAGGCGACGAGCCGTATCCGTGGCGCACGCGACTCACGCTGTCGCTGCCTTCGCTTGGCACCATCGATGCCGATCTGACGTTGAACGGCACGCAACTGATGGTGCGGGTTCAGGCGAGCCCGAACGGCGCCGCGCGTCTTGCCGCGCAGGGTGAGCTGTTTCGCCAGCGCCTCGCGGCGGCCGGTATCGATCTCAGCGCGCTGTCGATCCGTGAGATCGGCGGCGCGGCAGTGGGCGGGGTGAACAGCGGCAGCGATGCCGCGAGTGCCGCGCAGGCAACGAGCGCGTACGCGCGCTCGGCCGCGGCAGCCGGCGAGGAAGCCGGCGCGGCGGCGCGTGCCGCCGGGGCCAGTCCCGCTTCGGGTGCGGGCACGAACGCACGCGCCGCGCCACCGGATGCGGACTACGACTGGGATCTCGCATGAGCCGCACGCATCGCAGGAGCGCGGCGGCGCTCCGTTATGACGCCAACAGCGGCGACGCATCGCCGCGCGTGATCGCGAAGGGATACGGTCTCGTCGCCGAGATGATCGTGCAGCGCGCGAAGGAAGCCGGTCTGTATGTACACGAGGCACCCGAAATGGTGTCGCTGCTCATGCAGGTCGACCTCGACACGCGCATTCCGCCGCAGCTGTACCAGGCCGTCGCGGAACTGCTCGCGTGGCTGCACCGGCTCGAGAGCGGCGCCGCCGACGACGCGCCCGGCACCGCCGTCGCGCCGTCTTCGCCCGCGGACCCGGCCGCGCCGTTCACGCCGTTCACGCCTTCGCGCTAGAACCGCATCATCACGCTCATCAGCATGTTGAAGAGCCGTCCGTAGGGCGGCGCGACGAGGGCGCGCGCGTTCAGCCGCGCCTGCTGCAACACCGGCTTCATCTTCGAGAAGGTCACGAAACCTTCGTAGCCGTGATACGCGCCCATGCCGCTCGCCCCGACGCCGCCAAACGGCAGGCTCTCGCACGCCAGATGCATCAGCGTTTCGTTCACCGCCATCCCGCCCGCGATCGTTTCATGCGTGACGCGTTCGATTGTCGCGGCATCGTCATCGTAGAGATACAGCGAAAGCGGCCGTGGACGTGCGTTGATGTACGCGATGGCGTCGTCGAGCGTGTCGTACGGGACGATGGGCAGCAGCGGTCCGAATATCTCTTCCTGCATCAGCGCGGATTCATCCGGCGCGTTCGTGACCGCGACGAGCGGAAAACGGCGTGACGCAGCGTCGCCGGGCGTGTCGGTGAGTTCGTGCAATTGCGCGCCGCCTGCCGCTGCTTCGTCGACGAAGCGTTGCAGACGCTCGAAATGACGCGCTGAGATGATCGTCGTGTAGTCGCGGTTGCGCGCGAAGTCGGGGTAGAGCTTCGCCATCCGCACGCGGGCGCGGGCGACGAACGCCGCCTCGCTGCCGCGCGGCACCAGCACGTAATCGGGCGCGACGCAGGTTTGCCCGGCATTGAGCGTCTTGCCGGCGACGAGGCTGTCGACCGCATAGTCGAAACGCGCGTGCGGACCGACGATCGCGGGCGACTTGCCGCCGAGTTCCAGCGTGACAGGCGTGAGGTTGCCGGCGGCGGCGCGCATCACGTGACGGCCGACCTGCGTCGAACCGGTGAACAGCAGGTGATCGAATGGCTGCGCGCTGAACGCTGCGGCGAACGCGGCGTCGCCGTTTACGACGGCCACGTGGTCGCGCTGGAACGTCTGCGCGATCAGCTGCTCGAAGAGCGCCGACGTACGCGGCGTCACCTCGGACATCTTGATGATCGCGCGGTTGCCGGCGCACAACGCGCTGATGAGCGGCCCGGCCGCCAGCAGGACCGGATAGTTCCACGGCGCGATGATCCCGACGACCCCGAGCGGCTGCGGCACGACCTTCACGCGCGCGGGCAGCAGCCATTTGTTCGTGCTGCGCCGCCGCGCTTTCATCCAGCGCCTGCCGTGTCGCAGCGCGCCGTCGATTTCACCTTTCAGGAGCAGGAATTCCGCGAGCAGCACTTCCTGTTTCGCGCGATTGCCGAAGTCGGCGCTCATCGCTCCGGCGAGCGCGTCGCGATTGTCCAGCAGCATCGCGCGTAGCGTCTTCAGATGCGTCGCCCGCGTTTCCCACGACGGGTACGGCGCGCGCAAATACGCGTGACGCTGTTCGCGCAGCAGCGCTTCGAGCGCCGCGACGTCGGGCAGATCGTTTTTCATGGTGTTTCTCCCTGGATTTCCGTGAGACGGTCCACGTGTGGTCGTCCCTTTTTATGTACTGAAGCGGGATGAATCCGGCTATCCGCTAGATCTGAAATGCGCGTCCGATGATCGCTGCGTGATCCACGTCCGCAGGCAACGTGCCGTAGACGCGTCCGCTGTCGCCGCAACCGTCGGCCAGACGTGTGGCGATGAACGCGTCGGCGAGCGCGGCGGGCGCGTGCTGTACGAGCAGCGTCGCCTGCGCGGCGAGCACGATCTGCTGCGCGATCCGGCGTGCACTGGCTTCGCGTCGTTCCGGCGCCGCGCCCAGCGTCGCGACGAGCCGCTCCAGCGCCGCCCCGAGCGCGGGGTGACCATGCTGCGCCGTCGTGCGCCATGCGGCCAGCAGCGCCTGCGCGGCTTCCGGCTCGCGCTCCAGCGCGCGCAGCACGTCGAGGCACATCACGTTGCCCGAGCCTTCCCAGATCGAATTGACCGGCGCTTCGCGATAAAAGCGCGCCATCGGGCCTTCTTCGACATAACCGTTGCCGCCCCAGACTTCCATCGCCTCGCCGGTGAATTCGAGTGCGCGCTTGCAGACCCAGAACTTCGCCGCCGGCGTGACGATGCGTCGCCACGCGCGTTCTTCGGGCGTGTTGTCGGTGTCCTCGAACGCGCGCGCGAGGCGCATGAACAGCACCGTCGCCGCTTCGGATTCGAGCGCGAGATCGGCGAGCACGTTGCGCATCAGCGGCTGGTCGACGAGGTGTTTGCCGAACGCGCTGCGATGCCGCGCGTGGTGAATCGCCTGCACGAGCGCGGCGCGCATCAATGCGGCGCTGCCGATCACGCAGTCGAGCCGCGTGTAGTTCGCCATTTCGATGATGGTCGGCACGCCGCGTCCTTCGTCGCCGATCATGACGCCGTATGCGTCGACGAATTCGACTTCGCTGCTCGCGTTCGAGCGGTTGCCGAGCTTGTCTTTCAGGCGCTGGATCTGCACGGCGTTCTTGCTGCCGTCGGGGGCGAAACGCGGCACGTAGAAGCACGACAGCCCCGCGTGATCGCCTGTGCGCGCGAGCACGAGATGCGCATCGCACTGCGGCGCGGAGAAAAACCATTTGTGTCCGACGAGCCGGTAAGCGGCGCCGCGGCCCGCACCGCCCGGCTGCGCGAACGCGCGTGTCTGGTTGCTGCGCACATCCGAGCCGCCCTGTTTCTCGGTCATGCCCATGCCGATCATCATCGACTTCTTCTGCGCGAGCGGGATGTCGCGCGGATCGTGCTCGCGGGTGTACAACTGCTCGCGCAGCGTGTCGAACAGCGCAGGTTCGCGTTGCAGCACGGGGATGCTGGCGAACGTCATCGTCAGCGGACACAGCGAGCCGGATTCGAGCTGCGCGTGCAGGAAATAACCGGCGCAGCGCGCGACCATCGCGCCTTTTTGTGGATCGGAAAACGGCAGCGCGTGCAGGCCTTCGCGACGCAGCAGGGCGAGCAGGCTGTGCCACGACGGATGAAATTCCAGCGCGTCGATGCGCTCGCCGCGCGGCGAAAACGTAAAGAGTTCGGGCGTATGACGGTTCGCGACTTCAGCGAGCGCGAGCACCTCGGGCGCGGACAACGCCGCGCCGTGACGCCGCAGCGCATCGCGATGCCACGCCGCGCCTTCGCGATCGACGGCGGCCGTGAGCGCGGCGTCGCTTTCGAAGAGGTTGTAGTTTGCGAGCGGCGGGACCTGATTGGTCACGTCGTGGGTCTTGCCGAGGCTGTGCAGTTCCATCTGCTGTCTCCGTTCACCGGATGCATGCCCGGGTCCGTTTCTGGATCGACGTTCGATCGATGCGTGCAGTGCTGCATCGCGAGAGGCGGCGCGTTGCCTGACGCGTTTGAATGTCGCGCCGCCGTGGTGACCCGCGCCGGCGGCAGCTTTTCATCATAGGGGCGCGGGCGGCGTTTCGTTTAGAGGGATCGCTCTGACACGAGCGCGCCGCTCGCCCGGCAGCCTCCCTACAATGCGCGGAAACACACGTGGACAAGTGTGCACGAGACAGGTGCCGCGGGCAACGCGGCCCATCAGGAGGAACCGATGCAATACGACTACATCATCGTCGGTGCGGGCTCTGGCGGTTGCGCACTCGCGGGCCGGCTTGCGGATAGCTGTCCGGACGCGTCGATCGCGCTCATCGAAGCCGGCCCTCACACGGCACGCAACCTGCTCGTCAACATGCCGGTCGGCGTCGCGGCCATCGTGCCGCACAAGCTGAAAACCAACTACGGCTACGAGACGGCGCCGCAACCGGGCCTCGGTGGCCGGCGCGGCTATCAACCGCGTGGGCGCGGCTTCGGCGGATCGAGTGCCATCAACGCGATGGTCTACACGCGCGGCCATCCGCTCGATTACGACGAATGGGCGCACATGGGCTGCGACGGCTGGTCGTGGCAGGACGTGCTGCCGTATTTCCGGCGCGCCGAAGGCAACGAACGCGGCGCCGATGCATGGCATGGCGCCGATGGCCCGCTCACCGTCTCCGATCTGCGCTTTCGCAATTCATTTTCGGAGCGCTTCGTACGCGCGGCGATCGAAGCGGGTTTCCGCCCTGACGACGACTTCAACGGCCCCGAGCAGGAAGGCGTCGGCTTTTACCAGGTGACGCAGCGCGACGGCCGTCGCTGCAGCGTCGCGCGCGCGTACGTGTACGACCGGCCGCGCTTCAATCTCCACACGATTGCTGATGCCACCGTGCTGCGCGTGACGTTCGCCGGCAAGCGGGCGAGCGGCGTCGAAGTGGTGCGCGGCGGCCGCACCGAAATGCTCGAAGCGCGCGCCGAAGTCGTGCTCGCAGCGGGCGCGTTCAATTCGCCGCAACTGCTGATGTGCTCCGGCGTCGGACCGGCGGCGCATCTGCAATCGGTGGGCGTGCGGGTCGTGCACGATGCGCCGGACGTCGGCCAGAACCTGATCGATCACATCGATTTCACGATCAGCAAGCGCACGCGCTCGATCGAGCCGACCGGCTTCTCGCTACGCGGCATCGCGCGGATGGGGCCGCAGTTCGTCGACTTCATGCGGCACGGGCGGGGCATGCTGTCGAGCAACATCGCGGAGGCGGGCGGCTTTATCAAGAGCCGGCCGACGCTCGACCGGCCGGATCTGCAATTGCACTTCTGCGCGGCGCTCGTCGACGATCACAACCGCCACATGCACTGGGGGCACGGCTATTCACTGCATGCGTGCGTGCTGCGTCCGCATAGCCGTGGCAGCGTCACGCTGGCGGGCAGCGATGCGCGCGTCGCGCCGGTGATCGATCCGCGGTTTCTGGACGATTCACGCGATCTCGATCTGCTCGTCGAAGGCGCGCGCATTTCGCGCCGCATTCTCGATGCGCCATCGCTCGCGATCTTCGGCGGCCACGAGCTGTACACGCATCCCGGACACAGCGAAGCAGAACTGCGCGCGACCATCGTCGAGCATGCCGACACGATCTATCATCCGGTCGGAACCTGCCGGATGGGCGGCGACGCGCGCTCGGTCGTCGATGCGCAACTGCGGGTGCGGGGCGTGACGGGTTTGCGCGTGGTGGACGCATCGGTGATGCCGGCGCTGATTGGCGGCAATACGAACGCGCCGACCGTGATGATCGGCGAGCGCGCCGCCGGTTTCATCGCGGCCACGCGGCGTGGCGGGCAAGTGGAGGCCGCCACCGTCACCGCCGCGTGAAGTCTTATTTCGAAGGTGGTGTGCGCGTGATCCCGGGCGTGGGCACGTGCATGAAATCGTCGCCGTCCTGGCCGGGCAGATTTTCGCGCGCGACTTCCAGCCAGGCGCGCGCCGCGTGCGACAGATAACCGTTGCGTCGCCAGCCGATCGCCATTTCCCATGGAATCTCCGGCGCCACCACGGGCCGGCAGCTGAACTGCGTCGAATCGAGCCGCCGGCAATACGGCTCCGGCAGCAGCGCGATGCCGACGCCGGCCAGCACCAGCGCCGCCATGAAATCCCAATGGCCGCTGCGCCCGACGATCGTCGGCGAGAAACCCGCTTCCCGGCACGCGTTCAGCACGACGTCGTTCAAGGCGAGGCTTTCGCCGTAGAACACGAACGGCTCTGCTGTGAGATCGGTGAGCGCCACCTGCTGGACGTCGTCCCAACGTGAGCCGCGACGCGTGACGAGCCACAACAGCTGGCGCGTCATGGGCAGTACTTCGATCATTTCCGGGTCGACGGGCAGCAGCACGCCGCCCAGTTCGAGTTCGCCCGAGATCAGCGCCGATTCGATCCCGCGTGAGCCCTGTTCGAAGAGCTTCAGGTCGATCTTCGGATAGCGCTGCCGGAACGCGGCGATGGCCGGTGTGAAGAGCGAACCGCCCATCGGCGGAATGCCGATGGTCAGCTCGCCGCTGCCGAGCGTGTCGAGATCCTTCAGCTCCGCCTGTAACTGGGCGTGCGCGGCGAGCACATCCTGACCGCGCTGATAGACGATGCGGCCGGCGTCGGTGAGCACCATCTGACGGCCGTCGCGCAGCAGAAGCGGCGAGCCGGTTTCGTCTTCCAGCGCCTTCACCATCTTGCTGATCGTCGGCTGCGTGACGAACATCTGTTCGGCCGCGACGGTGAAGCTCTGCTGGCGGACCACCTCGACGAAGTAGCGAAGCGCGCGCAATTCCACGTTTTGGGTCTCCGGATTCCAGATTGGAATGAAGTTGATGATGTTAAGTCATTATATTTATGAAATCAGGGTCCCTATACTGACTTTCATCCGGAAGTCACCCAGGGATTGCCATGACAACACCCTCTTTATCCATGCAGGCGCTGCCGGCCAGCGCCCGCCCTGTCGCGCGGTTCGCCCGGATTGTCGTGCAAAGCGCTGCGCTGGCCGCCGTATGGTATGTGGCCGATTTCATCGTGCGTCGCCTCGGATTGCCGGTGCCGGGCGGCGTGGTTGGCCTCGTCGCGATGCTGGCGCTGCTGTTCAGCGGCGGCCTGCCGGCGCACTGGATCAAGTCCGGTGCCGACTGGCTTCTGTCCGACATGCTGCTGTTCTTCATCCCGGCGGCCGTCGCGGCCGTCCAGTACGGCGGCCTTTTCAGGGAAGACGGCTGGCGCCTCGCGCTCGTCGTTGTCGCTGGCACGTTGATGGTGATGGTGGCGGTCGCCTTCGCAGTGGAACGGGCCGCGCGCCTCGAACGGCGTCTCGCGCTGCGCCGCGTGCGGATGACGCGTCACGCCGCGCGTGTGTGAACCCAGCGTCGCGCGCTCACATCGCTGAAGCCGCGCGAAGCGTCGCGAAAACCATGTCGAAAACGAAGCTGAAGCCATGAACGCCTTCTACGCATCCCTGTTCGCCGACGACGCCGCACGGCTCATCGCCGCCGGCTGTTTCGTGACGACCGTCGCGCTGTATTTCGCGTCGAAGTATTTGTACGCGCGCTTCAGGAGCCCCTGGCTCACGCCGCTCGTCTCGGTGCCGGTCGTGCTCGCCGTGATCGTGCTGGTCGCGCATATTCCGTATCCGGTCTACTTTCAGGACACGCGCTGGCTGATGTGGCTGCTCGGCCCGGCGACCGTCGCGTTCGCGGTGCCGATCTACGAATACCGCGATCTGCTGAAGCGTCACTGGATTTCGCTCACCGTCGGCGTGACGGTTGGAATCATCGTCGCGGTGGGCGGCTCGCTGGTGCTCGCGAAGCTGCTGCATCTGTCCCCGGAACTGCAGCGCAGCCTGATGACCCGCTCCGTTTCCACGCCGTTCGCGCTCGCGGTCTCCGACAGGATCGGCGCGCCCAAAGACCTGACCGCGCTCTTCGTGATCGCCACGGGCGTGTGCGGCATGCTGTTCGGTGAAATCGTGCTGGCGCTCGTGCCGCTGCGCACGCGCCTCGCGCGCGGCGCGCTGTTCGGCGCGGCCGCGCACGGCGTCGGCACGGCAAAGGCGCGCGAACTCGGCAGCGAAGAGGGCGTCGTCGCGAGCCTGACGATGATGATCGCGGGCGTCGTCATGGTGCTGCTGGCGCCGGCGCTGGGCGTTCTGCCTTTCTGACAGTGTCTCCGTCATGACGGAGCGTTGTATTGCGCACCCGAGGCACGGGTACATTGCCCGGTGGTTGCGCAACTGAGCAGGAAACGCCCGGATTCGGGCGTATTTCGTTGGTCCCTAATTCATCTCGATTTGCTACAATCGCCGTTCGTCTTCGAGGAGCGTTGCGACGGGTACCGTGAATTTTCATTCGCGCGCTGCCCGCCAGGCTCGGAGGCTTCAATCGGACGGCTAGAATGCGCCACGCGCCTTTTACCCACCGCATCGAACCGCGCTCACGTCAAATTTCTAGTCAATTTTTAGAAAGGAGGGCGTGATGAACGCCGCAGTTTACGATTCCAAAGATTCAAAAGATTACGTTGTTGCCGACCTGTCGCTGGCCGACTGGGGCCGCAAGGAACTCAACATCGCCGAAACGGAAATGCCGGGCCTCGTGCAGACGCGCGAAGAATACAAGGCCACGCAGCCGCTGAAGGGCGCGCGCATCGCCGGCTCGCTGCACATGACGATCCAGACCGGCGTGCTGATCGAAACGCTGACGGCGCTGGGCGCCGACGTGCGCTGGGCATCGTGCAACATCTTCTCGACGCAGGATCACGCAGCCGCCGCCATCGCGAAGGGCGGCACGCCGGTGTTCGCGTACAAGGGCGAGTCGCTCGACGAATACTGGGAATACTCGCACCGCATCTTCGAATGGCCGAACGGCGAATTCGCCAACATGATCCTCGACGACGGCGGCGACGCAACGCTGCTGCTGATCCTCGGTTCGAAGGCCGAGAAGGACCGCTCGGTCATCTCGAAGCCGACCAACGAAGAAGAAACCGCGCTCTACAAGTCGATCGCCGCGCATCTGGACGTGGACCCGACGTGGTACTCGAAGCGCCTCGTGCACATCAAGGGCGTGACCGAAGAAACCACGACCGGCGTGCACCGCCTGTATCAGATGGAAAAGGAAGGGCGTCTGCCGTTCCCGGCCATCAACGTGAACGATTCGGTCACGAAGTCGAAGTTCGACAACCTGTACGGCTGCCGCGAGTCGCTCGTCGACGGCATCAAGCGCGCGACCGACGTGATGATCGCGGGCAAGATCGCCGTGGTTGCCGGTTACGGCGACGTGGGCAAGGGCTGCGCGCAGTCGCTGCGCGGCCTGGGCGCAACCGTGTGGGTTACCGAAATCGATCCGATCTGCGCACTGCAGGCGGCGATGGAAGGCTACCGCGTCGTGACGATGGAATACGCCGCCGACAAGGCCGACATCTTCGTGACGGCCACCGGCAACTTCCACGTGATCGGCCACGATCACATGAAGGCGATGCGTCACAACGCGATCGTCTGCAATATCGGTCACTTCGATTCGGAAATCGACGTCGCGTCCACGCGCCAGTACCAGTGGGACAACATCAAGCCGCAGGTCGACCACATCATTTTCCCGGACGGCAAGCGCGTCATCCTGCTGGCTGAAGGCCGCCTCGTGAATCTCGGTTGCGCAACGGGCCATCCGTCGTTCGTGATGTCGAACTCGTTCACGAACCAGACGCTCGCGCAGATCGAACTGTTCGTCGACGGTGCCAAGTACGAAAACAAGGTGTACGTGCTGCCGAAACAGCTCGACGAAAAGGTCGCACGCCTGCATCTGGCGCGCATCGGCGCTAACCTGACGGTGCTGTCGGACGATCAGGCTGGCTACATCGGCGTCGACAAGAACGGTCCGTTCAAGCCGAACCACTACCGCTATTAAGGCGGTCGCCTTCGTCCGCGTGCCTGCATGGTCCCCATGCAATGCGCGGGCGAAGGTGCCGATCCTCATGCGGCGATGCAGATGAATGCGGGCGGCGCGGTGCAGCTTCTGCATCGCGCCGCTTCCATGCACTGCGTTGCCCGCGTGGCCTCATTCCCGGACTTCACGCCCACAAGGAGCTTTACATGACTGTGCTGCTGACCTGGTTCGTTAATGCGCTTGCCCTGCTGATCATCACGTATCTGGTGCCGTCGATTCACATCCGCAGCTTCGGCACCGCACTGATCGTCGCGCTGGTACTCGGGCTCATCAACGCCGTGTTGCGGCCAGTGCTGATCCTGCTCACGCTGCCTGTCACGATTCTCACGCTCGGGCTCTTCATTCTGGTGGTCAATGCGCTGTGCTTCTGGCTGTGCGCGTCGCTGCTGAAGGGTTTCGAAGTGTCGGGTTTCTGGTCGGCGTTCTTCGGCTCGATCCTGTACAGCATCGTTTCGTGGCTGCTGTCCGCACTCATTTTCGGCAATCGCAGCTTCGGCTGACGCCTCGCCGCACTGCTCGCGCCCGTCAGGGCGAAGCATGGTGAATCATGAACCCGATCGAACTCTCATTCGAATTCTTCCCGCCTAAAACGCAGGAAGGTATCGACAAGCTGCGCGCCACGCGTGCGCAGCTCGCGCCGCTCAAACCCAAGTTCGTGTCCTGCACGTTCGGCGCGGGCGGCTCGACGCAGCAAGGCACGCTCGATACCGTGCTCGACATCGCGAAGGACGGCATCGAAGCCGCGCCTCATCTGTCGTGCATCGGGTCGTCGAAGGAAAGCCTGCGCGCGATACTCAATCAATACCGCTCGCACGGTATCCGTCACATCGTCGCGCTGCGCGGCGATCTGCCTTCGGGCATGGGCTCTGTCGGCGAACTGCGTTATGCGTCGGAACTGGTCGCGTTCATTCGTGCCGAAACCGGCGACTGGTTCAATATCGAAGTTGCGGCGTACCCGGAATATCACCCGCAATCGCGCTCGCCCAGCGCCGATCTGGAAAACTTCGCGCGCAAGGTGAAAGCCGGCGCGAACTCGGCGATCACGCAGTATTTCTTCAACGCGGACGCGTATTTCCGTTTCGTCGACGATGCGAGGAAGCTCGGCGTCGACGTGCCGATCGTGCCGGGCATCATGCCGATCACGAACTTCTCGCAGCTGATGCGCTTCTCCGATATGTGCGGCGCCGAAGTGCCGCGCTGGGTCGCGCGGCGTCTCGAAAGCTTCGGCGACGATCGCGAATCGATTCGCGCGTTCGGCCTCGATGTGGTGACCGACCTGTGCCGGCGGCTCGTCGATGCGAAAGTGCCGGGGCTGCACTTTTATACGCTGAACGGTGCGGCAGCGACCAGAAGCATTTGCGAGCGTCTCGGCGCGCGATAGGTGGTTCGCCGCGGAGCGCGTCCGCGCACCGCGGCGAACCCTGCCACGATACGGACACGCGATTGGGTCCAGGAGGGTTTAAGATCGACCCGACTGGTCTCGTCGATCCGGATGTCCCCGCGTTTCGCCGCATTAACCGGCAGAACTGGAACAATCGCGGACGATATTTTAGAAATCGTTTTGTAAGAAGAGCATCGCCCGCCTGCCGCGTCGCGGCCGTTCACGTCAAGTAAGTTTCCGATCGTGAACAAAGGGAATTTCCTCCGCTTGTTCGGGCTGGCAAAGGTCAGTAATATCGCGCTACGCCGGCGCAAGCCGGTTCCGAACCTGGAGGAAACATGAAGCAAAACAATCTGTTGCGCGCCGCGCGTCTGACCACGCTCGTCGCAGCCGCAGCGGCGTCGATGGTGGTGTCCAGTCTCGCGGACGCTGCCGGGATTCCGAACAAGACGCTCGTTTACTGCTCAGAAGGCAGTCCCGCGGGCTTCGATCCGGCCCAGTACACCACAGGTGTCGATTTCACGGCGAACACGTTCACCGTTTACAACCGTCTCGTCGAATTCGAACGCGGCGGCACGAAAGTCGAACCCGGCCTCGCCGAAAAGTGGGATGTCTCGGCTGACGGCAAAACCTATACGTTCCATCTGCGTCATGGCGTGAAGTTCCAGACCACGTCGTACTTCAAGCCGACGCGCGAATTCAACGCGGACGACGTCGTGTTCACGTTCCAGCGCATGCTGGATACGAACCAGCCGTTCCGCAAGGCTTACCCGGTCCAGTTCCCGTACTTCACGGACATGGGCCTCGACAAGCTGATCGACAAGGTCGAAAAGGTCGATCCGTACACCGTCAAGTTCACGCTGAAGGAAGTCAACGCGCCGTTTATCCAGAATCTGGCGATGGAATACGCGTCGATCCTGTCGGGCGAATATGCGGATCAACTGATGAAGGAAGGCAAGGCCGCCGACATCAACCAGAAGCCGGTGGGCACGGGTCCGTTCATTTTCCGCAGCTACACGAAAGACGCGACGATCCGTTTCGACGGCAATCCGGATTACTGGAAGCCGGGTGCGGTCAAGATTTCGAAGCTGATCTTCTCGATCACGCCGGACGCCGGCGTGCGCGTGCAGAAGTTGAAGCGCGACGAATGCCAGGTGATGAGCTATCCGCGTCCGGCCGACATCGCGCCGCTGAAGGCGGAACCGAACATCTCGATGCCGTCGCAGGCGGGCTTCAACCTGGGCTATCTCGCGTACAACGTGACGCACAAGCCGGTCGACAAGCTCGAAGTGCGTCAGGCGCTCGACATGGCGATCAACAAGAAGGCGATCGTCGAATCCGTGTACCAGGGCGCGGGCCAGGCGGCGACGAACCCGATGCCGCCGACGCAATGGTCGTACGACAAGAACCTGAAGTCGCAGACGTACGATCCGGAGAAGGCGAAGGCGCTGCTGGCGAAGGCCGGCTACCCGAACGGCTTCGACATCACGCTGTGGGCGATGCCGGTGCAACGTCCGTACAACCCGAACGGCAAGCTGATGGCCGAAATGATCCAGTCTGACTGGGCGAAGATCGGCGTGAAGGCGAAGATTGTCACGTACGAATGGGGTGAGTACATCAAGCGCGCCCACGCAGGCGAAGACGACACGATGCTGATCGGCTGGACCGGCGACAACGGCGATCCGGACAACTGGCTCGGTACGCTGCTCGGTTGCGACGCCGTGAACGGCAACAACTTCTCGAAGTGGTGCGACAAGCCGTTCGACGACCTGATCAGGAAGGGTCGCGAAACGTCGGATATCGCGGCACGGACGAAGGCGTACACGGAAGCGCAGCAGATTTTCGCGCAGCAGTTGCCGTTCTCGCCGATCGCTCACTCGACGGTGTATCAACCGGTCAGCAAGAAGGTTGAGGACATGCGCATCGAGCCGCTGGGTTATGCCCGCTTCGACGGCGTGAGCGTGAAGTAAAACTCGCGTACCGGGTTTTCAGCACGTTCAAAAACAACAGGAAAACGGGTCGAAAATATACCGGCGACCGGGGCCACGAGCCCTCGTCGCCGGTTGCATTTTTTCTGTTCATCAAGCACCAAGCATATAGGGACGAACCATGTTCCGATTCGTTTTGCGCCGCATCGGCATGGTGATACCGACGTTCATCGGCATCACCATTCTGGCGTTCGCGCTGATTCACCTGATCCCCGGCGACCCGATCGAAGTCATGATGGGCGAACGCGGGGTCGATCCAGCGATGCACGCTGCCGCGATGCACCGCCTCGGGCTCGACGAGTCCCTTCCCCTGCAGTACGTCCATTACGTTGGCCGCGCGTTGCATGGCGACCTCGGCATGTCGATCATCACCAATACGAGCGTGATGGATGAATTCCTCGCACGCTTTCCGGCGACGATCGAACTGTCGGTCTGCGCGATGCTGTTCGCGCTGATCATCGGTCTGCCCGCCGGCGTGTTCGCCGCGCTCAAACGCGGCACGGTGGTCGATCATGGCGTGATGGGCACGGCGCTCACCGGTTACTCGATGCCGATCTTCTGGTGGGGGCTGATCCTCATCATGGTGTTCTCGGTCAGCCTCGGCTGGACGCCGGTTTCCGGCCGTATCGCAGTGGAATACGACATTCCGCACGTCACCGGCTTCATGCTGGTCGACGCGCTGCTCTCCACCGACGAAGGCGCGTTCCGCTCGGCCGTCAGCCATCTGATCCTGCCTTCGATCGTGCTCGGCACGATTCCGCTTGCGGTCGTCGCGCGCATGACGCGTTCGTCGATGCTCGAAGTGCTGCGCGAGGATTACATTCGCACCGCGCGCGCGAAGGGTTTGTCGCCCGTACGCGTGATCGTCGTGCATGCGCTGCGCAACGCGCTGATTCCCGTGGTGACCGTGATCGGCCTGCAGGTCGGCACGCTGCTCGCGGGCGCGGTGCTCACCGAGACGTTGTTCTCGTGGCCGGGCATCGGCAAATGGCTCATCGATGCGATCAGCCGGCGCGACTATCCGGTCGTGCAGGGCGGCATCCTGATGATCGCCACACTGGTGATCTTCGTGAACCTGATCGTCGATCTGTTGTACGGCGTGCTGAATCCACGCATTCGCCATACGAGGTAAAGAGAGCTATGGCAGACATACAAAACACCGTCCCCACGGCGGTCACCCCCGCGAGCGGCCGCACGTTAGCCGCCCGCGAATTCTGGGCCAACTTCTCGCGCAATCGCGGCGCGGTCGTGGCGGGCACGATCGTGCTCGTGTTGATCTTCATCGCGATTTTCGCGCCGCTGATCTCGCCGCACAGCCCGATCGAGCAGTACCGCGACTTCGTGAAGATTCCGCCGGCGTGGCTCGAGGGCGGCAACTGGAAGTTCATCCTCGGTACCGACGAGGCGGGCCGCGACATCCTTTCGCGTCTGATGTACGGCGCGCGGCTGTCGTTCTGGATCGGCTTCGTTTCGGTGGTGCTGGCGCTGATTCCCGGCATCGTGCTCGGGCTCATCGCCGCGTTCTTCGAAAAGTGGGCCGATACGCCGATCATGCGCATCATGGACGTGCTGCTCGCGCTGCCGTCGCTGCTGCTCGCCGTCGCCGTGGTCGCGATCATCGGCCCGGGCCTCATCAACACGATGCTCGCGATCGCGATCGTCGCGCTGCCGGGTTATGTGCGCCTGACGCGCGCGTCGGCGCAAGGCGAACTGCAGAAGGAATACGTGACGGCTTCGCGCGTCGCGGGGGCGAGCACGCTGCGTCTGATGTTCTCGCAGGTGCTGCCGAACTGCACCGCGCCGCTGATCGTGCAGGCCACGCTCGGTTTTTCGTCGGCGATTCTCGATGCGGCCGCGCTCGGCTTTCTCGGCCTCGGCGTGCAGCCGCCTTCGGCGGAGTGGGGCGCGATGCTCGCATCGGCGCGCGACTATATCGACAGCGCCTGGTGGATTGTCACGATGCCCGGTCTTTCCATCCTGGTTTCGGTGCTCGCAATCAACCTGCTCGGCGACGGGCTGCGCGATGCGCTCGATCCCAAACTGAAACGGATGGCGTGACATGAGCAATCAGAGCAATCTCCTGACCATCCGCAATCTCGCGGTGAACTTCAGCGGCGCGCCCGCTGTCGACCGGATTAACCTGGACGTGAAACCCGGCGAAGTGGTCGGTGTCGTCGGCGAATCGGGTTCGGGTAAAAGCGTGACGATGATGGCGCTGATGGGCCTCATCGACGCCCCCGGCAAGGTGACGGCCGACGAGATCACCTTCAACGGCACGAATCTGCTGAAGGCCTCGGCGAGTGCACGCCGCAAGATCATCGGCAAGGACATCGCGATGGTCTTTCAGGACGCGCTGACGAGCCTGAATCCGAGCTACACCGTCGGCTACCAGATCAAGGAAGTGCTGAAACTGCACGAAGGCCTGCGTGGCGATGCGTTGCACCGGCGCGCGCTGGAACTGCTCGACCAGGTCGGCATTCCAGACGCGAAAAACCGTATCACGTCGTTCCCGCACCAGATGTCGGGCGGCATGAACCAGCGTGTGATGATCGCGATGGCGGTGGCGTGCAACCCGAAACTGCTGATCGCCGACGAGCCGACCACCGCGCTCGACGTCACGATCCAGGCGCAGATCATGGAACTGCTGGTGAAGCTGCAGAAGGAACGCGGCATGGCGCTCGTGCTGATTTCGCACGATCTCGCCGTGGTGTCGGAAGTCGCGCAGCGTGTGGCCGTGATGTACGCGGGCGAGGTCATCGAGACCAACAAGGTGCCCGATATCTTCGCCGCGCCGCATCATCCGTACACGGAAGCGTTGCTGGCGGCGATTCCCGAGCACAACGTCGGCGCGGTGCGGCTCGCCGCGTTGCCCGGCATGGTACCGGGGCGCGACGACCGGCCGCGCGGGTGCCTCTTCGCGCCGCGCTGCAAGTATGTGGTCGACGACTGCATGAAGGCACGCCCGGCGCTCGCGCCGCTGCCCTCGCATGGCGCGGGGGCGCAGGTGCGCTGCATCAAGCCGCTGAACCTGACTGGCGATGCCAACATTCACACTCGCGGAGGCGCACGATGAACGCAGTACCCGAAACGCGCCGCATGCAACCGGCGCGTCCTGCAGGCGACAAGGTGCTGATCGCCGACCAGCTCGCGCGTCACTACGCCGTGAAGCGCGGCATGTTCGGCCAGGGCACGGTGAAGGCGCTCAACGGCGTGTCGTTTTCGCTGGAACGCGGCAGGACGCTTGCCGTGGTCGGTGAATCCGGTTGCGGCAAGTCGACGCTCGCGCGCCAGCTCACGATGATCGAGGCGCCCACGTCCGGGCGTCTGTTGATCGACGGTGAAGATGTCGCGGGCGCGGATCACACGAAAATCGCGGCGTTGCGCCGGCGTGTGCAGATGGTGTTCCAGAACCCGTTCGCCTCGCTGAATCCGCGCAAGACAGTCGAGCAGACGCTCGGCGAGCCGCTCGCGATCAACACGCAGCTCTCCGCCGGCGAACGCGCCGAACGCATCGCGCAGATGATGCGCACGGTCGGCCTGCGCCCCGAGCATGCGAAGCGTTATCCGCATATGTTCTCGGGCGGGCAGCGTCAGCGTGTCGCGATCGCGCGCGCGATGATTCTCGATCCGCAGATCGTCGTGGCCGACGAGCCGGTTTCCGCGCTCGATGTGTCGATCCAGGCGCAGATCCTGAACCTGTTCATGGACCTCCAGGAAGAGTTCAAGACGAGCTATGTGTTCATCTCGCACAACCTGTCGGTGGTCGAGCACATCGCGGATGACGTGATGGTGATGTACTTCGGCGGCGTCGCCGAACTCGGCGACAAGAAGACGGTTTTCAGCAGGCCGCGGCATCCGTACACACGGGCGCTGATGTCCGCGACACCGTCGATCTTCGAAGCCGACCGGCGCATCCAGATCAGGCTGCAGGGCGAAATGCCGTCACCGCTCAATCCGCCGTCGGGCTGCACGTTCCATCAGCGCTGCCCGTACGCAATCGACCGGTGCCGGACCGAAGAGCCGAAGCTGCGCGAAGTGGATGGCCGTCAGGTATCGTGCCACCGTGCCGAGGAGGTAGGGGAGGCGGATGCCTGATCCGTCGGCGGCGCGTCGTGCTGCGCGCCGCCTGCGTGAGGGCGGCTTGCGCGTCGCCTTCGCGCTTCTTGTTACGTCAATCGCTGCGTGCGCTTGCGGTTGCATTCGTGGCTGCGTCGGTGCGTTGCGTGATGCGTTGCTCTGGCAGCGGCTTCGACTCCCACGCACCGTCACCGCACGCGTTTTGACGCGACGCGGGCGGCCATCTGGCGTGCCCGGCCGGACCGCGCTGGCCCGTGCGTTTCTGTGCGCGTGTGTCGTCGCGGCAATGTCGCCGGTAGCGTACGGCGCGGGTGCTTCGGCGAATACGCCGGTGCACTCCGGGGCGCCTGTTTCGCCTGCGCCTGCTTTACTTCCGGCACCGCCGCGTGCAACCCTGCCAGGTTTTAATCCGCCGCCACCGTCGAACAATTCCGCGAGCGGCGCGGTGCGCGTGCAGCCCGCGCGCATGCCGTTCTATACCGCGACGCGCGGCACCACGACGATTTACGTGCTCGGCACGCTGCACGTCGGCGACCCTGTCGACTATCCACCGGATCAGCCGTTTCGCAAGCCGATCCTTGCCGCGCTCGCCGCATCGCCGACGCTCGCGCTCGAACTGTCGCCCGACGATCTGCTCGTATCGCAGGACGACGTCTCGAAGTTCGGCGTGTGTTCGCGCGAATGTCTGCCGCGCCTGTTGCCGGATCCGCTGTGGCGCCGGCTTGCGCAGCGTCTGCGCGGCAATCCGGCGGCGCTCGATGAGATCAAGAAAATGCGTCCGTGGCTCGCGGCGCTGCTGGTCGAAACCTACGATTCGTTGAGCGCCGGCCTGCAGACCGAATATGGCACCGAGGCGCAGTTGCAGAACGTTTATCTGAAGACACGCGGCAAGATCGTCGGACTGGAAACGTTGTCCGGGCAGATGCGCGCGTTCACCGGGCTCACGCTCGCGCAGCAGCGCGAAATGCTCGCGCAGGATCTCGTGCAGACGCCCGAGGAAAACGTCGCCGATGTGCGTATGTTGCATCGGCTCTGGCGCGTGGGCGACGCGGACGCGATCGCCGCGTGGAGTACCGCGAAGTCGGAGAAACTGGCGCGCAACCCGCGCCTGTCCGCGTCGATCGACAACAAGATCCTTTATGAGCGCAACCGGCGCTTCGTCACGCGGATGGTGGCGATTGCCGCGCCGAACAAACCGGTATTCGTCGCGATCGGCGCGCTGCATCTGGGTGGACCCAAAGGCGTGCTGGCATTGCTGCGCCAGCGCGGTTTCATCGTCGACGCGAATTGAGCGGCAACGCGGGCGCCGGACGCCTGCCCGTCGCGTCGAACGTGACGCGGCGAACAGGCGTGCACCCAGGCGTGCGCTCAGGCCTCAAAGAAACATCAGGGTGTTCAGCAGGAAGATGTTCGCGACCAGCAGCACCAGCGCGGTCGGCACCTGCACCTTGATCACCGCGTTCTTGTCCGGCAGTTCCAGCAGCGCCGCCGGCACCATGTTGAAGTTTGCCGCCATCGGCGTCATCAGCGTGCCGCAGTAGCCCGAGAACATCCCGATCGCCACCATCACAGCCGGATTGCCGTGGAACACGCCGACCAGAATCGGCACACCCACGCCGCCCGTCATGACCGGGAACGCGGCGAAGCCGTTGCCCATTACCATCGTGAAGAGCGCCATGCCGATGCAGTACACGGCCACCGCGACGAGCCGGTAATCGAGGTTCACGTACGCGATCGTCAGATGCGCGACCGCCTTGCCGACGCCCGCGTCCGAGAACACGAGGCCCAGCATGCCCAGCATCTGCGGCAGGACGGCGGCCCACGAAAGCGCGTCGACGAGGCGGCGCGTTTCCTTCATCGACTGCCCGACGGTATCGCGCGTCATCACGCACGCGACGGCGAGCGCGATCACGCAACCGATGCCAAAGCCGATCAGCGTGACGTTCTTCAGCTCGACAAGCGGCATGCCGCCCACGATGAAATACTTTGCGGTAAGCGTCACGATCACGGTGACGACGGGAATCGTCAGCGCTGGAATGAAGAGCTTGTTGCCGAGGCGCCGCGCGCTGGCAAGCCGTGTTTCTTCCGACAGCACTTTCGGCTTCGCCGCGGTGACGCCGCCGAAGCCCGCGATCAGCGCCATCGCGATCACCAGCACGCCGACCACATCGGCCGGCAGGCGATCGCCGACGAGGAAGATCAGCGCATAGAGAATCCAGAAGCCGCCCGCGAGAAAACGGCGCGGATGCTCCCGGTCCGACATGATCATGCCGCCCACCACTAGCAGCACGATGCCGAGCAGCCAGAACAGATAGTCGATGGTGATCATGCGTTGTCTCCCGAAGCCGTCTGCGAGTGCGTCTGTGTGGGCGACGCGGTTGCCGCGTCCGTGCCTTCCGGCGCGTTGCCGCGCAGTTCGCGCTCGAGCTTGCGATCGAGCAGCCACAGCCGGAAGCCGTGGATGATGAACGCGCAGAGCGCGGTCGGCATACCCCACACCGCCACATGCATCGGCTCGACGACGATGCCCGCTTCCTTCAGGAACGTCACCATCAGCACGATCGCGCCGAACGCGACGAAGATGTCTTCGCCGAAGAAGAGGCCGACGTTGTCCGTCGCCGCCGAATACGCGCGCAGGCGATAGCGGACCGCGTCGCTCAGCTTGCCGAAGCGGGTTTCGGTCGCGCCTTCGGCCATCGGCGCGAGGAGCGGGCGCACCATCTGCGGATGTCCGCCGAGCCCGGTCAGGCCGACCGCGGCGGTCAGTTCGCGCACCAGCAGATAGACGATCAGCAGACGTCCGGCGGTCGCCGCCTTGATGCCACTGATCCAGATCTGCGCGCGTTCGCGCAGGCCGTGTCGTTCGAGCAGCCCGATCACCGCGAGCGGCAGCAGGATGATGAGCGGAATGTTGCGGGTCTTGATGAAACCGGTACCGATGGCCGCGAGGATCTTCTCCGGCGGGAAATGCGCGGCGAGCCCCGTGGCGATCGCGGCGGCCGCCACGATCAGCATCGGATTGAAGCGCAGCACAAACCCGATGATGATGACGGCCACGCCAATGAGCGGCCATAAACTGACTGTTGTCTGCATCTGGATCTCCAAACTGGGTTCGTTGTGTGTGAATGAACCCGGGTGCCGCCGGTGGCGGCTCATAACGGGCGGCGTGCGGGCGTGCCGTGCGCCGTCCTGCCCTGCGCGACTCTTGATGGCCGCGTCGATTGCGTCGTTGTTGCTGGCTTGCGGGTATTGCTGGTGCTGCGGCTAACGGTGATGCGACTGCTGTTTCAGCGGTATCTGGCAAACGCCCCGCGAACAGGCGGGGCGTCGGTGGGTCTCGTTGGCTGGTGTCAGGCTCGCGCGCTGCTGGCCGCATGCACATCGATGCCGGCCTCCGCGAGTGCCGCGCGGATGCGCTGCGCGAACGCCAGCGCATGTGGACCGTCGCCGTGCAGGCAGATCGTCTGGACGTTGAGCGGCACCCACTGGCCGTCGACGGCCTGCACGCGCTGGTCGCGCACCATCGCGAGCGTGCGTTCGAGCACGATCTCCTCGTCGTCGAGCAGTGCGCCCGGCTGCGAGCGCGGCACGAGCGAGCCGTCCGCGCGATAGCCCCGGTCGGCGAACACTTCTTCGATGGCGGTCAACCCCGCTTCGCGCACCGCAGTCACGAATCCGCTGTTCGCAAGCGCGAATACCGCGACGGAAGGATCGAAGTCATGCACCGCGGAAGCGATGGCGTCGGCGATTTTCGGATCGCGCGCGGCCTGGTTGTAGAGCGCGCCGTGCGGCTTCACGTGCGCGATGCGCCCGCCTTCCGCCTGCGCGATCGCCGAGAGTGCGCCGAGTTGATACAGCACGCCTGCGTAGATATCGCCGGCGGGCAGGTCCATCTCCTTGCGACCGAAGTTCCCGGGATCGTTGAAGCTCGGATGCGCGCCGATCGACACGCCTTTGCGCACGGCCCAGCGCACGCAGTCGTGCATCGCGGTGGCGCCGCCAGCGTGCCAGCCGCACGCGATGTTGGCCGAGCTGACGAGATCGAGTAACGCTTCGTCGGTGTTGCAGCCTTCGCCGAGGTCGGCGTTCAGGTCGATTTCCATGGTTCTCTCCTACTTGTGCTGCAAGGCCGCCAGCGCCGGCTGGCGCGCGCAGCGTTCTTCATGCATGGCGATCGCGGCATCGATCTGCCGCAGATACGTGCGTTCTTCGAGCAGCGCGCGGCGTGCTTCCTCGAGTGTCGTGGGCAGAAAGCGGATCGCGCCGTTCAGGCGCACCTGCGCGAGCTTCCACATGTCGGCCTGGATCACGGCGCCGATCTTCGGATAGCCGCCCGTGGTCTGCGCGTCGCCCATCAGAATGATCGGCTGGCCGTTCGGCGGTACCTGGATCGTGCCCGGCAGCACCGCGTGCGAGAGCAGATCGGCCTTTTGCCGGCGTTCGAGCGCCGTGCCGGAGAGCCGATAACCCATCCGGTTGCTGTTCGGCGTGACGAGCCATTCGTCGTCCCAGAACGCGCTCTGCGCGCTGGCGGTGAAGCTCTCGTATTCCGGCCCGGGCAGCACGCGGATCGGCACGGCCCACGGTACGTTCGACAGATGACGTCCGCGCCGCACGGGTTCGTCTACCAGCACGAACTTGCACCAGGCGGGCGCCTTCACGCCGAATTCCGGCGCCTCGGGGCTGAACCACGAGCCGGGGCGCGCGGACGGCACGCCGAGCGGCAAGCGGTCGCCGTCACGCAGCGCGCGGCCGCCGAGTCCGCCGAAGCCACCGGCCAGATCGGTGCTGCGCGAGCTGAGCATCGGCAGGACATCGATGCCGCCGGCCACGGCGACGTAGCCGCGCATGCCGCGCTTCGCCGCGTTGAGCGTGAGTTCCTGGCCGGCCCGCACCGGCAGGCTCCACCACGAATACACCGGCCGGCCGTCGAGCGTCGCGCCGAACTCCGTGCCGGTGATCGCCACGCGCGTCGCGCGCGAAAAGCGCAGCACGGTCGGGCCGAACGTGATTTCGAGACCGGCCGCATCGGGCCGGTTACCGACGAGCCGGTTGCCGACTTCCAGCGACAGACGGTCGAGCGCGCCGCCCATCGCGACGCCGAGATGCCGGTGGCCGTGACGGCCGAGATCCTGGACGGTGGTCAAAAGACCTGCGCGGACGACGTCGATCATGCGTCGATCCCCGCGATGGTGAAGCGCACGCGATCGCCCGGTTGCAGCAGCGTGGGCGGCGTTTGCGCCGGATCGAAGAGCGGCAGCCCGGTGCGGCCGATCAGTTGCCAGCCGCCCGGCGAAACGGCCGGATAAATCCCGGTTTGCTCGCCGCCGATGCCCACCGTGCCGGCCGGCACGCCGCGCCGCGGCTCGGCGCGGCGCGGCGTGTGCAGCTTCTCGTCGAGACCGCCCATATAGGCGAAACCCGGCTGGAAGCCCAGAAAGAACACGACATAGTCGCCCGCGGCGTGACGCTTCACGACTTCATCCGCCGATAACCCCGTGTGCTTCGCGACGGCGCCCAGATCCGGGCCCGCCTCGCCGCCGTACATCACCGGGATTTCGATTTCGCGGCCCGTGGACGCCGCGTTTGCCGCGCTGTCCCAGGCGCTCCGCAGCAGGTCGGTGAGGGCGTCGCGGTCGGCGTCGAGCGGGTTGATGACGAGCGTCAGATTGTTCATCCCCGGCACGACTTCGAGTACGTGCGGCCAGCTGCGCGCGGCCCCGGCGGCTGCCCAGACGCGCTGCTGGCAGGCGAGCGTGGCCGGCGGCGCGGATTCGCAGACAAGTGCGTTATCGCCCAACGAATAGATGCGTGGCTGGTTCATGAATGACCTGGTTCGATTCGGGTGCTCCCCCCTGCACGAGCGCCGCGACCAGGTCGACCGACCCGTTCGCGAGGGCGCGCGGCACGTTGAGTAGCGTACATTCTCAATAATTTATCTACAATTTATCAATAAGCGTTTGTGCCAGGCTCACTTTTTCAGGTGGGCGTCGTACACTTCCGGCACCTTCCCAGCGTGTATCGAGATCGCCTCATGTCGCGTCATCCCACCAAGATCGTCTCCTCGGAACACCTCGTTTCCGAATCGAGCGCGGAGCTGTCCGAGCTCGAATACGCGCTGATCATGGCGGGCAACGCGTTCAACCGCTGGATGGTGCGCTGCATGTCGGCGGCGGGCGACAAGGACATGACCGCCATCGAAGTCTCGCTGCTGCACCACGTGAGCCATCGCGAGCGTCGCAAGAAACTGGCCGACATCTGCTTCGTGCTGAACATCGAGGACACGCACGTCGCGACCTATGCGCTGAAGAAGCTCGTAGCTAGAGGGTATGTAAAAAGCGAAAAGACCGGCAAGGAAGTGTTTTTCGAGGCGACCGAAGCCGGCCGCGCGCTGTGCCTCCACTACCGCGAGGTGCGCGAGAGCTGCCTGATCTCGACGTTGAAGGAAAGCGGTCTGACGAATGAGCAGATCGGCGAGGCGGCGCAGCTGCTGCGCAATGCATCGGGCCTCTACGACACGGCGGCGCGCGCGGCGGCTTCGCTTTGACGCGCGGCGATCAGTCCGCGGCGGTTCGCTCCGGATAGCGGGCGCGCTCCGTGATGACCGCGTCGAGCGGGATGTCGTGCGCCTCGCGCGGGATCGTGTCCGTGCGGCAGGCTTCGTACGCGATGCCGACCGTCACCGGCCGCACCGCGCCCGCCCACGCCGCCAGCGTGCGGTCGTAATAGCCGCCGCCGTAGCCGAGCCGGAACGCGTCTTCGTCGAAACCCACACAGGGAATCAGCAGCAGGTCGGGCGTGACGTCGCGGCCCGACTCCGGCTCGGGAATACGGTGATGGCCCGTTTTCATCGCCATGTCCGGCGTCCACGCGTGAAACGCGAGCGGCGAATACACGCTGTGAATCACGGGCAGGCCGGCCTCGCGTTTTGCATCGGCGGCGAGCCATTCGGCGATCGCTTCGCGCGCATCGAACTCGCCCGCGAGCGGCCAGTAGAACCCCACACATGCAGGCGAATATCGTTCCAGTGTCTGCAGCACCCGATGCTTTAACGCGAGTGCGTGCGCGGGTTCGCGAGCCGCATCGAGACGGGCTTTGAGCAGTGTTGCGCGCAGTTCCTTTTTCGATTTCGCGTGGGGGTTGCGTGCTATGCTTGGCTTCAATTTCCGCTCCAGAAACAACGATGTCCAAACGCCTCTTTCGAGTATATCGCGCGGCCGGTTCTGCGCTGGCTGCCGCGGCACTCGTCGCGTGTGGCACGGCGTCCGCCGTCCGACCTGTCGCCTTCACCCAGCTCACACCGGACGATCAGACCTTCATCCAGCTTCGCGAAGCAGCGCGCAATAACGATGCGCCGCGCGCCGCGCAACTGGCGAGCATGATTCCCGACTATCCCGCGCCGTCGTATCTCGAGTACTTCACGCTGAAGCCGCAGCTCTTCGACGGGTCCGGCCACGCGCGCATCGACGCGCCGGACGCGCCGGTGCTGTCGTTCCTGCAGAAGTACGATGGTCAGGCGATTGCCGATCGCATGCGCAACGACTATCTCGTCGTGCTCGGCGCGCGTCACGACTGGCGCGATTTCGACCAGCAGTACGCGCGTTTCGTGCTGAACGACGATACGCAGGTGAAGTGCTACGCGCTCGAATCGCGCGCGGCGCGCGGCGAAAACGTCGCCGATGCGGCACGCGCGCTGCTCGTCGATCCGAAACAGTACGGCGACGGCTGCGTCGACCTGATCACCTCGCTTGCGATCAGCCAGCAGTTCTCCACCGACGACGTGTGGCAGCAGATCCGTCTCGCCTACGAGCAGAACTACACGAACACGGGCGCGAAGCTCGTCGACGCGCTCGGCAACCAGCGTCCCGATCCGGTGCTGTTCGGCCAGGCGGCCAGCACGCCGCCGCTGCTGCTCGCGCGCGGCGTCGGGCCGGATCCGCAGTCGCACCAGCTGGCGCTGCTCGCGATCACGCGCATGGCGCGCAACGATCCGGCGATGGCGGCTTCGACGTTTGCCACGGTGGCGCCGTCGCTCACCACGCCCGAGCGCGCGATCGGCTGGGGCACGATCGCCTATCAGGCGGCAGCGAAGCAGATGCCGGCCGCGGTCGACTGGTACCGGCTCTCGGCGAATGCACCGCTTTCGAACCCGGCGTACGAATGGCGCACCCGCATGGCGTTGCTCGCGGGCGACTGGACGATGGTGCGCTGGTCGATCGAGCAGATGCCGGCTTCGCTGCGCGCGCAACCTTCGTGGATCTACTGGCACGCGCGCGCGCTGAAGCAGGGCGGCGACACGGTCGCGGCGAACCAGGAATTCGAGCAGATCGCGGCGGGCTATAACTTCTACGGTCAGCTCGCTGCCGAGGAACTCGGCCAGAAGATCACCGTGCCGCCGAAAACCACCGTGACCGACGCCGAAGTCGAGCAGGCCGGCAAGACGCCGGGTTTCGCGCTCGCACAACGTTTTTACGCGCTGAACCTGCGTCTTGAAGGCAATCGCGAATGGAACTGGCCGCTGCGCACCATGACCGACCGCCAGCTCATCGCGGCGGCGGAATACGCCCGGCGCATCGAACTGTACGACCGCGCGGTGAACACCGCCGACCGCACGAAGACAGAGCACGACTTCTCGCTGCGTTACCTGTCGCCGTTCCGCGATATCGTCGAGCGCGACGCGCAGTCCACGGGGCTCGACGTCGAATGGGCGTACGGGCTGATCCGCCAGGAATCGCGTTTCATCATGAACGCGCGCTCCGAGGTCGGCGCGAGCGGCCTGATGCAACTGATGCCGGGCACCGCGCAACTGGTTGCGAAGAAGATCGGGCTTGGCACGATTTCGCGCGCGCAGATGAACGATATCGACACGAACATCCTGCTCGGCACCAACTATCTGTCGATGATCTACAATCAGTTCGACGGGTCCGCCGTGCTGGCCACGGCCGGTTACAACGCCGGTCCAGGACGCCCGCGCGCGTGGAAGCAGAATCTGCCACGGGGCGTTGAAGGCGCGATTTTCGCGGAGACGATCCCGTTCCAGGAAACCCGCGACTACGTGAAGAATGTGCTGTCCAACACGGTCTACTATGCGGCACTGTTCGAAGGCCGTCCGCAATCGCTGAAAGTGCGTCTGGGCTACATCGCACCATAAAACGCCAGCGCCACGCCGCCGCGCTTCGCTGCGCGGCGGCCGCTTCACCAGCCGTTGCCGCGGCTTCCACCCAGGGAGTCGAAAATGCGCCATCAAGCCATCGCGATCATCGGCGGTTCCGGATTCATCGGCAGCCACCTCGTCAACGCGCTCGTCGAGCTCGGCAAGGACGTGCGCATCGCCACCCGCCGGCGAAATCACGCCCGCCATCTCACGCTGTTGCCCGTCGATGTGCTCGAAGTCGACGTATTCGACCCGGTGCAGCTTGCCAGCTTCGTTGAAAACGCCGACGCCGTGATCAACCTCGTGGGCACCCTGCACGCGAGCCGCGCGAATCCGTACGGCGAAGCGTTCGCGAAAGCGCATGTCGAACTGCCTGCAAAGATCGTGACTGCCTGCGAAGGCAAGGGCGTGCATCGCCTGATCCACATGAGCGCGATCGGCGCCGACCCGAAAGGGCCGAGCATGTATCTGCGCTCGAAGGGCGACGGCGAGAAGGCCGTGCGCCAGTCGACGCTGGCGACCACGGTGTTCCGGCCATCCGTCGTGTTCGGACCCGAGGATGCGTTTCTGAACAAGTTTGCATTCCTGCAGCGTGTTTTCCCGATGATTCCGCTTGCGATGCCCGACGCGAAGTTTCAGCCCGTGTTTGTCGGCGACGTCGCGAAGGCGATCGCGAACGTGCTCGATCTCGATGCCGCCACGGGCCGCACGTACGAGCTTGGCGGGCCGACCGTATACACGCTGGAGGCGCTCGTGAAATTCTGCGGCGACGTGATTGGGCGTCACGCGCGCATCATCCGTTTGCCGGAAGCGCTCGCGCGGCTTCAGGCGATGACGTTCGAAATGGCGCCTGGCGAGCCCGTGATCACGCGCGACAATCTTGATTCGATGAAAGTGGACAGCGTGCTGAGCGGGCCGCTTGCGCCCGAACTCGACATCGAGCCCGCGAGTATCGAAACGATTGCACCGGTGTATCTGACGGGCGCCTCGATGCGTTCGCGCTTCAATGCGTTCCGCGCGAGCGCGGGACGGTGATTCTCACTTTTACTTATCGATAGACGCATGAAACTCGTTATTGGCGACAAGAACTATTCGTCGTGGTCGATGCGGCCGTGGCTGGTGCTGAAGCATTTCGGCGTTCCCTTCGAGGAGCGCACGATCGAATTGCAGGAGGCGGATTCGACGACGTCGATTCTTGCGCTTTCGCCGTCGGGCAAGGTGCCGTGCCTGATCACCGACGACAACGTACATGTGTGGGATTCGCTTGCCATCTGCGAGACGCTTGCCGAGCAGTTTGCGCAGCACGCGATGTGGCCGCGCGACGCGGCCGCGCGTGCCCAGGCGCGCAGCGTGAGCGCCGAGATGCACTCCGGTTTTGTCGGGCTGCGTTCGTCGATGTGGATGAACATCCGTGCGTCGTTTCCGGGCAAGGGCGCGACGCCGGAAGCGCTTGCGGATATCGCACGCGTCGACGCCCTGTGGTGCGACTGCATCGCGCAGCATGGCGGCCCGTTCCTGTTTGGCGACTTCAGCATTGCGGACGCGATGTACGCACCGGTCGTGATGCGCTTCAACACATGGCAGCCTGCGCTTTCCGCGGGTGCCGCTGCTTACGCGCGCCGCGTGACAGAGCATCCGGCCGTACGCGCGTGGATCGATGACGCGTTGCGTGAGACACATCGCGTGCCGCACTACGACGTTTGCGCATGAATATCTACGCCGTGGGCGGCGCGATTCGCGACGAATTGCTGGGCGTGCCCGTCAAGGACCGCGATTACGTGGTGGTTGGCGCGACGCCCGAGCAGATGGTGGCACAGGGTTTTCGACCTGTCGGCAAGGATTTTCCTGTGTTCCTGCATCCGCAGACGCATGAGGAATATGCGCTTGCGCGCACCGAGCGCAAGACAGCGGCGGGTTACCACGGCTTCCAGTTTTTCTACGCGCCGGATGTGACGCTTGAGGAGGATCTGGCGCGACGCGATCTGACGATCAATGCGATGGCGCGCGAGGTGCGTCCTGACGGCGAGCTTGCCGGTCCCGTGATCGATCCGTTCAACGGACAGGCTGATGTGCGCAATCGCGTGTTCCGGCATGTCAGCGATGCGTTTCTTGAGGACCCGGTGCGGATCTTGCGCATTGCGCGGTTTGCGGCGCGCTTTGCCGGTTTCACTGTTGCGCCGGAGACGATGGCGCTGATGCAGAGGATGGTGGTGGCGGGCGAGGTGGATGCACTGGTACCGGAGCGCGTGTGGCAGGAAGTGTCACGCGGATTGATGGAGCAGAAGCCCTCGCGGATGATTGAACTGTTGCGGGAATGCGGCGCGCTGGCGCGCGTGTTGCCGGAGATCGATGCGCTGTTTGGCGTGCCGCAGCGCGCGGATTACCACCCCGAGGTCGATACGGGCGTGCATGTGATGATGGTTCTGGATCATGCTGCCGCGCAGGGTTACGCGTTGACGGTCCGGTTTGCCGCGTTGACGCATGATCTTGGCAAGGCGACGACGCCTGAGGATGTGTTGCCGCGGCATATTGGGCACGAGGGGCGTAGTGTCGATTTGCTGAAGCCTTTGTGCGAGCGGTTGCGGGTGCCGAATGAGTGTCGCGATCTGGCGGTGCTGGTGGCGCGTGAGCATGGGAATATTCATCGCGTGATGGAGACCGGGCCGGCCGGGCTTGTGCGGTTGTTCGAGCGATGCGATGCGTTGAGGAAACCCGCGCGGTTTGCCGAGGCGTTGCAGGCATGCGAGGCGGATGCGCGCGGTCGGCTGGGGTTTGCGACGCGGGAGTATCCGCAGGCTGAGCGGCTGCGTATCGCGCTTGTTGCTGCGCGAGCTGTGGATGGAGGGGCGGTTGCCAGCCGGTTTGCTGACCGGCCTTCTCTGATTAAAGATGCCGTTCGGCAGGAGAGGGTTCAGGGGGTTGGTTTGGCTCTTGGGGAATCTGTTTAGGGGTTTGCTTTTGCCCCTTTGGCGGGGCGGCATTTTGGGTTTTTCGTGCCGAAGCTGTGTGTTTGCTTTGGCCTTTCCTTGTATTCATGTCGGTCTATTAGTGTTGCCCCTGTGCGGGGCGGCACCTACTTTTCTTTGTCTTGCCAAAGAAAAGTAGGCAAAAGAAAGGCGCTTCGAAAACTCACCTTTTCCTGGTGCGTCATTCGTCGGGAATGGCACCCCGTGAGGCGTCGCCCTCGAGCTCCAGGCCGCGCTGGTCCGCGCACGATCTGATCTCCCGCACAGCACCGCCCGTGACACAGGGCTCATTCATCCCACTCCGCGCTACGCGCGTCGCGGAATGGCCGTTCGATGGCGCCGGCATCAGGGGCCGGAGATCGCCGATCGCGATTGAGCGCGCGATTGCGATTGCAGATGTGAGTGCGTTTGCAGATGTGAGTGCGTTTGCAAATGTGTGCACGCGTGCGAGTGCGGATGCCGGCGCCAGCGCGAACGCTCGGAGAGCGTTATGCCGGTCGGCGATGCGCGTAGCGCGGAGTCGGGTGGATGACTGCTTTGTCACGGACATGGACCGCGCGCGGGACGGAATCGCGCGGGGACCGATGCCGTGTGAAGTGTGGGGGCGACACTTCGTGGGTTGCCATTCCCCGGCGATGACACACCAGGAAAAGATGAGTTGTCGGAGCGCCTTTCTTTTGCCTACTTTTCTTTGGCAAGCCAAAGAAAAGTAGGTGCCGCCCCGCACAGGGGCGACGCTAATAGACCGACATGAATACAAGGAAAGGCCAAAGCAAACACACAGCTTCGGCACGAAAAAGCGAAAATGCCGCCCCGCCAAAGGGGCAAAAAAAACCTCAAACCATCCGAACGATAAAAGACAAAACCAAACTCAGGACCAAAGTAGACATGAAGGGAAAAGGGTACTCTTTCCCAGCAAACCTGAGGGTGACATCCCCTGGCAATCTCCCGATGCCAACCTTCCTGAGCCACGGCCAGCACCTGGACAAAACGGCTACAGCAATAAAAGTCGTGAGTAACCAGCGGATCATGACATCGCGCTCAAAGCGAATGTGACCGGTCGCCGCCCGCAAACGCGGCAATCCCTTCATCGATGCCGCGCGAAAACGCGATCACCTTGAAAAGCTCTCCCATCTCGGCTTCAGAGAGCAGCTTCTGCACTGCATTCGCCGCAGGCAGATACCGCTTGATATCCGAAGGATCGAGATCGCCAAGCGCATCGGTAATGCCGGCATTCAGCAGAAACCTCGCCTGTGACGTATACCCAAGCAGATCGGCCCCCGTATCGACACCCGCTTCAGCGATGCCAGAAAACTCGACGTGCGCGGTAATGTCCTGCAACCCGGGATACAAAAACGGATCACCATGCGCACGATGCCGGTAGTGACACATCAACGTCCCCTGCGCGCGCTGCGCATGGTAATACTCGTGGCGCGGAAAACCGTAGTCGATAAAAAACGCGGCGCCACGCTCAAGCATCATGCAGATCGTCCGCGTAAAGGCCAGCGCGGCCTCGTGCGTTTCAGCAACGTAGTCGCCTTCCACTTCGAGAGAATCGAGAAAGGCCATGTCGGCAGTCGCGCCAACCGGCCGGTCCTCGAACGTCAACGCACCATCGCGCCAGGTCACGCCGCGCTCATGCCACACGCCATCGGTACGGGCAAAGAGCCGCACCGGCATCGCGTCGAGCACTTCGTTGCCCATCACGACACCCTCGAAGCGCTCGGGCAATGCATCCAGCCAGCGCACCTTCGCAGCCAGCGCGGGCGCTTCCGCTTCGATCGTCGCGCGCTGACGCTCACGCAACTCGCCCGACAGATCGACGATCGAATACGTATCGAATTCGACGTCCTGTGCCGCAAGTTCATTTAGAAGCCCTGCCGCGAGTTTGCCGGTGCCGGCGCCGAATTCCATCACGGCACGCGTGCCGCTTGCGGCCAGCGTCTCCGCCACGGGTCGTGCGAGCGTCGCGGCGAAAAGCGGTGACAGTTCGGGCGCGGTGACGAAATCGCTGCCGTCCTCTGCGCGGCGCCCAAACTTCATCGCGCCGCCGCTGTAATAGCCAAGACCCGGTGCGTACAGCGCACGCTCCATGTAGCGCTGAAACGGCAGCCAGCCGCCGTTCGCGTCGATCTCCGCGCGGATCTGCGCGACCAGCGCCTCCGATTGCGCAAGCGCAGCCGGGCCAGGAGCAGGTAAACTATCGGGTTCGTGAGCTTTCGGATTCATCCGCATATTGTAAATGACCGACTCTTCCAGCACTTCACACGTCGGCAGCGCCCACGGCATCCCCGCGCGCGTCGTCCTGATCACCGGCGCCGCCCGTCGGATCGGCCGCGCGCTCGCCATCGGCTTCGCGTCGAAAGGCTGGGACGTGGCCGTGCATTACGGCGCGTCCCGCGAGGAAGCGGATGAAGTGGTCGAGGAGATCGTCGCGCTCGGCCGTCGTGCGGTCGCGCTCCACGCGGATTTCGCCGACGAAGCACAGGTCCTGAAGCTGGTACCGGATTGCATTGCCACGCTCGGGCGTCCCGCGTGTGTGATCAACAACGCGTCGCTCTTTGTTGAAGACGCGGCGAACGACGTCGGCTATGAACGGTTGCTGCACCTCACGGCGATCAACCTGGCGGCGCCGCTCGTGCTGGCGCGCATGTTGCATGAAGCGACGCCGCAAGCCGCGTGCAGCGACGAATCGCTGCGCGGCTGCGTCATCAACGTGCTGGACCAGAAGCTGTACAACATGAATCCGGACTATCTTTCATATACGGTGCTGAAGGCGGCGCTGCAGACAGCAACCGTCGCGCTCGCGCAGGCGCTCGCGCCGAAGCTGCGCGTGGTCGGGCTCGCGCCAGGGCTTACGCTGCAATCCGCCGATCAAACGCCGCAGGGTTTCGCCGAGTCGCATGCGGTCACACCGCTTGGCCGGGCTTCGCGTCCGGAGGATCTGGTCGCGGCTGCGCTGTATCTAGCGGATGCGCAGGGTGTGACGGGTTCGACGCTGGTCGTCGACGGCGGCCAGCATCTCGTGCCGCTGCCGCGCGACGTAATGTTTTTGACGGGCGCCTGAACGCACGCGAAGGCTTTCAGACCTTCGCCGTACGAAGCGCTCCTTGCGTGTCCGCACGCTTCTATCGACACTGGAACGATCATGCTCGACGCTCTCTCGCATCCCCGCCTCGCCGACTGTCGCCGGCTCTTTCTGCGCAATTACGAAGTGCATATCAACATCGGCGTGCATGACTTCGAGAAGCGCGGCGAGCAGCGCGTCGTGATCAACGTGGAGTTATACGTGCCGCTCGCACTGTCCACGCCCGTAGCGGACAGATTGAGCGAAGTCGTCGACTATGACTTCATGCGCTCGACCATCGCACGTCGCGTCGAACAGGGCCACATTCATCTGCAGGAAACGCTCTGCGATGATCTCGTCAAGACCATGCTCGCGCATCCGCAGGTGCGCGCGGCACGCATTTCGACAGAAAAGCCGGATGTGTATCCGGACTGCGACGCCGTCGGCGTCGAAGTCTTTCGGATCAGGGAAGATTAAGCGCCGGCTGCATTGCCAGCCGCTGCGCTAACGTCAGGGACAGCGGCGCGCGCCGCGGGACGCACGAACTCGATGCGGTTCTCGCTTGAATGCGAGAACACGAGCGCCGTCTGCGTGTAGGACGTATCGCCGAAGAGCGAGGCTTCGTCGATCTTCGCGAGACCCGATGCGAGCGCGCGGAAATCGAACAGGCTGGTGTCGGCGAGATGCGACGGCACGACATCGGACAGCGCGCGGAACACGTTGTCGACGCGGCCTGGCGTGTCGCGTTCCCATTGCGTCAGCATGTCCTTCACTTTCTTGCGCTGAAGATTTTCCTGCGAACCGCACAGGTCGCACGGAATGATCGGGTATTCCATCGCACGCGCGTACGTCGCGATATCCGATTCCTTGCAGTACGCGAGCGGCCGGATCACGATGTGCGCGCCGTCGTCGGTGGCGAGCTTCGGCGGCATCGCCTTCATCTTTCCACCAAAGAACAGGTTCAGGAAAAACGTCTCGACGATGTCGTCGCGATGGTGCCCAAGCGCGATCTTGTTGGCGCCCAGCTCTTTCGCCGTGCGGTAAATCACGCCGCGACGCAGACGCGAGCACAGCGAGCAGGTGGTCTTGCCTTCGGGCACCTTCTCCTTGACGATCGAATGCGTGTCCGCTTCGACGATCCGGTATTTCACGCCGATCGACTCGAAATACCGCGGCAGGATTTCCTCGGGAAAGCCGGGATGCTTCTGGTCGAGATTCATCGCGATGATCTCGAAGTCGATCGGCGCGCGCTTTTGCAGCGCGAGCAGAACGGAGAGCATCGTGTACGAGTCTTTGCCGCCGCTCATGCACGTCAGGATTTTGTCGCCGTCCTCGATCATGTTGAAGTCGGCGATCGCCTTGCCGACCTGCGACTGCAACCGGGTTTCGAGGCGGAAAAAATTGTTTGAGGCTTTCATGGCAGGCACGCAACAGAGTGAAGATTGCCGGTGGTGCGTGGACGCAGGGAAAAGGCGTCGAAAAGCGGTACCGGGCAGAGCCCCAGATGATACATCCAAATACAAATCAAGCACTTGGCGTGCGTGCGCCATGCCGGCCGAAGGAAATGCGTGAATGGCGGAAAGCCAGCCGGTATTCACCTGGCCGGCCAGGGAAATCACCCGGTGCGTCGCATCGGTGGGTTTTGCGCAACGGCGGTGGCCGCGCCGGGCAGGGGGCGTCTTCGATAGCGGGATGCGCGTGCTAACATTGACGGCTTCCAACTCGATCCCTCGTCGGCGCCATGAATATAGTCATTTTGGCGGCAGGCACCGGTAAGCGCATGCGTTCCGCGCTGCCCAAGGTACTGCATCCACTGGCCGGCCGGCCGCTTCTGTCCCACGTCATCGATACTGCCCGCACGCTTGACCCGACCCGCCTCGTCGTCGTGATCGGTCATGGCGCGGAGGCCGTGCGCAGCGCCGTCGGGGCGCCCGACGTGCAGTTCGCGGTGCAGGAGCAGCAGCTCGGCACGGGGCATGCCGTGCAGCAGGCGCTGCCGCTGCTCGATCCTTCCGTGCCCACGCTTGTGCTATACGGCGATGTGCCGCTCACGCGCGCGAGCACGCTAAAGCGCCTGACTGACCGCGCGGGTCAGGGCGGCTACGGCGTGCTCACCGTGACGCTCGACGATCCCACCGGCTACGGCCGCATCGTGCGCGATGCGAACGGCAAGGTGCTGCGCATCGTCGAACAGAAAGACGCGACACCCGGGCAGTTGGAAATCGCGGAAATCAACACCGGCATCATCGTCACGCCGACGCAGCAACTCACGCGCTGGCTTGCATCGCTGAAGAACGACAACGCGCAGGGCGAGTACTACCTCACCGACGTGGTCGAACTCGCGATCGAAAGCGGTCTCGACGTGGTGACCGCGCAGCCGGACGAAGAGTGGGAAACGCTCGGCGTCAACAGCAAGCAGCAACTTGCACAGCTCGAACGCATTCATCAGGGCAACGTGGCCGGAGCGCTGCTCGTGGCGGGCGTCACGCTGGCCGATCCGGCGCGTATCGATGTGCGCGGCACGCTGGAATGCGGCCGCGACGTTTCGATCGACGTGAACTGCGTGTTCGAAGGCACCGTCACGCTGGGCGATAACGTGACGGTCGCGGCGAACTGCGTGATCCGTAACGCGACGATTGGCGCGGGCACGCGCGTCGACGCATTCACGCATATCGAAGGTGCGGACGTCGGCGCGAACGTCATGCTCGGACCGTACGCGCGGCTGCGCCCGGGCGCGACGCTGAAGGACGAATCACACGTCGGCAACTTTGTCGAAGTGAAGAACGCGGTGCTCGGTCACGGCTCGAAAGCGAATCACCTCACGTATATCGGCGACGCCGATATCGGCGCGCGCGTGAATATCGGCGCGGGCACGATCACGTGCAATTACGACGGTGCGAACAAGTCCCGCACGATCATCGAAGACGACGTGTTCGTCGGCTCCGACACGCAGCTCGTCGCGCCGGTGCGCGTCGGACGCGGCGTCACGATCGCGGCGGGCACGACGGTATGGAAAGACGTCGAGGAGAATCTCCTCGTGCTGAACGAGAAGACGCAGGTCGGCAAGACCGGCTACGTTCGTCCGGTCAAGAAGAAAAGCTGACGGCGCGCCGCGTTTTTACCCATCGCGGCACCCAACCCCTGCAAAGGAACTGATATTTATGTGCGGCATTGTCGGCGCGGTTGCGCAACGTAACATCGTCCCGGTTCTGATCGAAGGACTGCGGCGCCTCGAATATCGCGGC
>NZ_CAJQZB010000046.1:0-45500 GCF_907164545.1 Paraburkholderia gardini
GCATCGGCGCGGCGTACACGGACATCCATTATCCGAACCAGTCGACTCCGGCATTCACGACGAACATCTCGAACGTCAATCCGGGAACCGTCCGCGACCTGCGCACGTTTGGCGTGGGCAGCCGCTACGTCTTCGGACCGGCTACGCTGTGGGCGTTGTACACGAACACGCGTCTTGAACCGCTCACCGGCGGATCGACGACGTTCGCAGCCTATGAAGCGGGCGTGAAGTACGCAGTCACGCCGGCGCTGACGGGTGGCCTCGGCTACACGTACATGCACCTGTCGGACGCGAACTCGGGCCACTGGAACCAGTTCGACGCCAGCGTCGACTATGCACTGAGCAAGCGCACCGACGTGTACGTGCTCGGCATCTACCAGCAGGCGTCGGGTCACAACGCGGCAACCGGCGACGTGCAGGCACAGATCGGTTCGAGCACAAGCTACTTCGGTACGGCTGGTGCGAACACGCAGCTGGCTGCTCGCGTGGGCCTGCGTCACAAGTTCTGATCGCAATAGCGTGAAGACGCCGACGAGGCTTGAGCAGATTTAAAAGCCCGTCGGAAGAAGCAGAAAAAATGCCGTTCAGTGTTCAGCTGAACGGCATTTTTGTCTTTGATGCTTTGACGACTGGCCTGCGCGCGTCAGCAGGTTCCCAGACCATATTTATTCGGGCGCGTCCCGGTTACACGCAGCGACGCTCAGGCAGCCAGTTTCATGCTGACGAGGCGATTCAGACTGACGCCCTGCTCCGCGGCCTGCATGGCCAGCGCGCGGTGCTGCTCCGGCGGAATCCGGACGCGGAATTCACCGCTATAGCGCTTTTCCGCGAGCGGTTCCGGTACCGGTTCGCCGTTCTCGCGCAGGTCGGCAACCGTCTGCGCGACGAGCGAGCGGATGCCTTTCAACGCCGCATCGGGCGAGCGCGCGAGCCACGACAACGAGGGAAATTCGGCGCAAAGGCCAACGTGCTCGTTGTCCTCAGGCGACCAGGTTACGCGGTAGGTATAGTGATCAGTGGGCGTGCTGGCTCTCTTTCAGTTTATCAATGGCTTAGAGGACCTGACGTACCTGGTACGCTTTGGCGTTGCCTTTATCGTTCTGGATGTTGACACGGGGATCACCCGGCCACGGCGTTTTAAAGACAGCGTGACTGCTGCCGGCCTGGCGCGGTTTGCCAAAATACGCTTCGCATACGTTGAACAGCGCCAGGAACCGGACGCCGGCGGGTTGACGGCGCATCTGTTCGAGGGTTTTTCTATCATTTATGAATGGTTCCATTATTGGAACCATTTGTCAAACCCCGAGCTGCTGATGGCAGCGCTGCTTCCCCGGTCCTTTTGCACGCACCCGCGCAACTCCATCGTCGCTTCTGTTACTCTGCGGCCTTTCCCCCCCATCACTTCGAATCGATGGAAATTCCTTTCAATGAGCGCGGCGTGTCGGTCACGCGCAACTCCCTTTCGACAGCCGGCCAGGTCTTCGCATTACGCGAAATCCAGCAAACGCGCGTCGTCACCGTGCAGAAAAACCGGGTCGTGCCGCTCGTGATTTCGCTCGCGGGTCTGGCGGGCGCTATCGTCGGCGGGGTGCTCTCCTCGCCGGCAGGTCTTGTCTGCGGCGTGATGATGACCGTGGTCGGCGCGCTGGCGTGGCTCACGCAGGACGTCACCCATCGCCTGATCGTCGAAACGCACGATGGCGAACGCGAAGCGCTGTCCAGCGTCGATCGTGACTTCGTCGAGCGTGTCGAGCAGACCGTGATGCAGGCCAAAACCGCGCAGCAGCAGGCCGCAATAACGGCAGGCGCAGCAGCCATCGCCGCCACCCGGGAAAATCCGCAGGCGTAACGTAACGCCCGTGCAGCGACAGAGCTGATCCGCGGCCTTGACACATTGTTTCAAATGCGGCGAACCAGCCGCGTACAGTGAGCGCCCCGTTATTGCGCGCTCACTGCGAAACAGGTCCTCATGCCCAAGTCCTTTCTGCGCGGCCGGCTGGCCGTCGTTCTTCTGTCGACCAGCGTCCTGAGCTGCGCGCTGAGCAGCTGCTCGACGCCCATCGTCACACCGGCACCGCCGCCGCCCGCCGCGAGCCTTCTGAACGGCGGCCGGGATGGCGTAGTGATCGCGCTCAACGTCGAGCGCAGCGATCGAGGCCAGTCACGCCTCGGCCTGCCCATCCAGATCGACGGCAAGGCGGTCTACATGATGCTCGACACCGGCACGCAGGGGGTTCGCGTGCTCTCCTCGGTGTTGCCGCGAAAGGACTATCCGGCAGTGGGCGGCAGAACGTCGATGGTGTTCGCGAACGATGCGCAGGTATCGGGGCCGCTCGTCAAACTGCCGGTCGGTTTTGTCGGAGCCAGGCCGTTCGACGTCACCGCACAATCCGTCGACGACGTCCGCTGCCAGCCAGGCGCGAAACGCTGCGTCGCGATGGACGGTTATACCGGTGAATTCGGCTGGGCGTTTTCGGGCCTTTTCGGCGTCGGCGCGGAGCAGCCGGACGACACGTGCTGCACGCAACCGTTACGCGCGCTGCCCGGCAACATCGGGTTGCGCTATATCGTTCACGCGAACCTCGCGCGGCCGTATCTTCTGCTGACGCCATCGAAGGCATTGAGCAGCGAGTTCACGATGTTTCCGATGCGGACAGGCAGCGACGGCGTAAGAAAATGGCCGGCAGGATGCGTGCAGGTCGCCGACAAAATGAGCTTCTGCGCACCCGTGGTGTTTTCGACGGGCGGAATGGACATGATCCGCATCGAGACCGACACGACCCCCAACTGGCTCGATGACGACAGTGAAGGCAAGGTGCTCAAACAGGGCAACTTCAACACCGCGTTAGGCGTCGGGTCGTGGGTGCATCGCTTCGATGCCGCGCAGGTCACAGTCGCGAAGACACGCCGCGGACAGAACCGCATCGTCATCGGCCTGATGGCGATGCAGAACATCGACGTGCTGTTCGATTTCGCGAGCGGCCAGATCGGCTTGCGGGCGAAAAAACCGACCGAAGCGCTCGGCGGCTAAACGTCAGCCAGCCGCTCAAAAAACAATGCGGCGAGGCCGGTGAATCCCGCCTCACCGCATTCGTCGTCACTTCGGCGGCATCGGCAACATCGCCTGAACCGCGTCGTCATCCAAGGTCGAGTGATTTGACATGCCAGATGCCCTGCGCGTACTCGGTGATCGTTCGATCCGACGAAAACTGCCCCATGCCCGCGACGTTTTCAAGCGCGCTTTCCGTCCACGCGCGCGTATCGCGGAAGCGTTCATCGACGGCTTTCTGCGCTTCGGCAAACGCGACGAAATCGGCGAGCACCATGTAGTGATCGCCCCAGTCGACGAGCGTGTGAAAAATATCCGAGAAGCGCAGCGGGTCCTCCGGTGAGAAGAAGCCGGTACGGATCTGGTCGAGCGCGGTGCGCAGTTCCGGGTTCTCTTCGTACAGCTGGCGCGGGCGGTATCCTTTCGCACGCAGATCGTCGACTTCGTCGGCGGTATGACCGAAGATGAAGATATTCTCGCGGCCCACCGCATCGCAGATTTCGATGTTCGCGCCGTCCATCGTGCCGATGGTCAACGCCCCGTTCAACGCCAGCTTCATGTTGCCGGTGCCCGACGCTTCGGTGCCCGCCATCGAAATCTGCTCGGACAGATCGGCTGCCGGAATGATGAGTTCGGCCACGCTCACGCCGTAGTTCGGTACGAACACAACCTTCAGCCGGTCGCCGATCACGGGGTCGCTGTTCACCTTCGCGCCGACGTCGTTGATGAGCTTGATGATCGTCTTCGCCATCCGGTAGGCAGATGCCGACTTGCCCGCGAACATCACGACGCGCGGCACCCAGTCGCGCTCCGGATGGGCGCGAATCTGGTTATAGCGAACGATCACGTGCAGCACGTTCAGCAACTGCCGCTTGTATTCGTGAATACGTTTGACCTGCAGATCGAACAGCGCCTCGGGATCGAACGACACACCGGTCGCCTGCGACAGACGATGCGCGAGGCGCAGCTTGTTCTGCCGCTTCGCCTCATGGAATGCGGCGACGAACGCGTCGTCGTTGCGCAGTTCGCGCAGCTTCGCGAGCTCGAAAAGATCGCGCCGCCAGCGCGTGCCGATCTGCTGGTCAATCAGCGACGACATCGACGGGCTCGCCTGCGCGAGCCAGCGGCGCGGCGTGATGCCGTTCGTCACGTTCGTGAAGCGCTCGGGGAACATGTGAGCGAAGTCGGCGAAGATGTGTCTGGTCATCAGCTGCGAGTGCAGCTTCGACACGCCGTTCACCTTGTGGCTCGCGACGATCGCGAGGTGCGCCATGCGCACGCGCCGCTGTCCGTATTCGTCGACGAGCGAAATGCGCCGGATCATTTCGGCATCGTGGCCCGACCTTTCACTGACGTGCTTCAGAAATTCCGCGTTGATCTCGAAGATGATTTCGAGGTGGCGCGGCAGCAGACGCGCCAGCATTTCGACGTCCCACGTTTCGAGCGCCTCGGGCATCAGCGTGTGGTTCGTGTACGAGAACATCTGCTCGATGTGCTTCCACGCCTTGTCCCACGGCACGTGATGCACGTCGACGAGCAGCCGCATCAGTTCCGGAATCGCCAGCACCGGATGCGTGTCGTTCAGATGCACCGCGACCTTTTCCGCGAAACGTCCGAACGTGCTGTGCGTGCGCTGATACCGGCGGATCAGGTCCTGCATCGTCGCCGACACGAAGAAGTATTCCTGGCGCAGGCGCAGTTCGCGACCCGCCGGCGTCGAGTCGTCCGGATACAGCAGGCGCGAGACGTTTTCAGAGGTCTCTTTCGCTTCGACCGCGCGCCGGTAGTCGCCGCGATTGAACGCCGTGAGATCGAGCTCCTCCGTCGCGCGCGCGGACCACAGTCGTAGCGTGTTGGTCGCGCTCGTCGCATAACCGGGGATCACGGTGTCATACGCCATCGCGTTGACGTGCTCGGTATCGATCCACTCGATATGGCCGTCGCGCTCCACGGTGCGCCCACCGAAGTGCACGAGGTACTGCACTTCCGGTCGCGGAAATTCCCATGGATTGCCCGCGCGCAACCAGTAATCCGGCGTCTCGACCTGCTCGCCATCGACGATCTGCTGACGGAACATCCCGTATTCGTAACGAATGCCGTAACCGAAGCCAGGAATGCCCAGCGTCGCCATCGAATCGAGAAAGCATGCGGCCAGCCGCCCAAGACCGCCGTTGCCGAGCGCCGCATCGGGTTCGAGATCGGTCAGTGTTTCCATGTCGACGCCCAGATCGTGCAGCGCTTCCTTCATCTGGTCGTGGATGCCGAGCGCGAGCAGCGCGTTCGTGAACGTGCGGCCGATCAGGAATTCCATCGACAGGTAGTAGACGCGCTTGACGTCCTGTTCGTATTGCAGACGCGTGGTCTTCATCCAGCGCGCAACGAGCCGGTCACGCACGGCGAGCGCCGCCGCATGCAACCAGTCCTGCGGACGCGCCGTTATGGCATCCTTGCCGACGCCGTACATCAGGCGATTGGAAATGGAGCGCCGTAACGCGTCGACGGTACTGTTGAGCTGGTCGAATTCCAGATCGACGGTTGTCATCGAAGCCTCCGGGTTGTGCCTGTCTGGCGCGCGCCGGCCGCGCGGTCGGCGGGCAAAATGGCGCGTGCCGGTCAGGCGGTTAAATAAGCAGAGTAGGACATTTGCGGCTTCGCGTCATGGGCAGCGCCAAACCCGCGACCCGCACGGCCCGTCTCCCGAATGAACGGTTATTGCCCGTTTCCGCACGCATCCGGTGCATCAGGGCACGATACGCACAGTCCGGTGCACTAACATGAAATGGCGCGCACACAGCGCCGAAGGCCGCGAACGACGCGTACGCGATCGTCACAGCCGGGTCCCCGGAGAAAGCGCCATGAACGTACAGACAATGCTCGGCATGTTCCATGCCCAGGAGCTGTTCCTCGTTTCGGTAGTGCGCTCAATGCCGCCTGACGCGCGACGCAGGATCGCCGATGAGTTCCAGGCGCAGGCCGAACTGGCGGAGGCGCCACATCTGGTTTCATCGCACGATCGTGAAACGGCCGAAGCATTCAAGGCGCATATCCGCAAGCTGTCGATCCTGCTCGCCTCGTTTTCCTGAGGCATGCGTGCCTGCCGCCCGGGCGCACGCGAGTGTCGGACAGGCGGCATGGCCCGCCATGCGACGTCCGCGGGCCTGAGCGATGTGCTTTGTGCCCGCGGCGCACCCTGCGTCAGCAAAGCCGTGGCAGGCTCACGGCGCCCTTCTGCTGGCCTGAACGCCAGTGTCCGCCTGGTTTGTGTCACGTGCATATGTGTCCGATGACGGCGTTTGAGCTTGACCGTTAGTTGCGTTTTTGAAGAAACAAAACGGCACGCTCTGGCCGTCCCGCGACGCCGGTGCAGCGTCGCGGTCGGGCCGATCGTTGCTCAGCGCGCGAAATACGCCTTCACTGCCGCGAGGAAGGTGTCGATGTCGGCGCGCGACACATCCATGTGCGTCACGAAACGCGATGCATACAACATCTGCGTGAGGATGCCGCGCTCCTTGAGCCACGCTTCGAGCGGCGCGCAGTGCGCCTGCGGAAACTGCGCGAACACCATGTTGGTCGCCACCGACTGCACGTTCACCTGATCGATCTGCCCGAGCCCGGCCGCGAGGTGCGCCGCGTTCGCGTGATCGTCGGCGAGACGCTCGACGTTGTGATCGAACGCATACAGGCACGCCGCCGCCAGCACGCCCGATTGCCGCATGCCGCCGCCCAGCACCTTGCGCCAGCGATGCGCGCTGTCGATCAGCGCCTTGCTGCCCACCAGCACCGAGCCAACCGGCGCGCCCAGTCCCTTCGAAAAACAGATCGACACCGAATCGAACGGGTCGCACAGCGATTTGACCGGCTGGCCCGAACCGACCGCCGCGTTGCAGACCCGCGCGCCGTCGAGGTGAGTGGCAAGGCCATGCTGGCGCACGAACGCCACCGCTTCGGCGACGTAACCCGCCGGCAGCACCCTGCCGCCGATCGTGTTTTCGAGCGCGAAGAGACGTGTACGCGCGAAGTGATCGTCGACCGGCTTGATCGCGGCCGCGACCTTGTCGAGCGCCAGTGTGCCGTCGGCGGCGTTTTCGAGCGGCTGCGGCTGGATGCTGCCCAGAACCGCCGCGCCGCCACCTTCGTATTTGTACGTGTGCGCGAGCTGACCGACGATGTATTCGTCGCCGCGAGCGCAATGCGCCATCAACGCGGCAAGGTTGCTTTGCGTGCCGCTCGGGAAGAAGAGCCCGGCTTCCTTGCCGGTGCGTTCCGCAACCGTCGCCTGCAGACGCAGGACGGTCGGATCGTCACCCCAGACGTCGTCGCCCACTTCGGCCGACGTCATGGCGGCCAGCATCGGCGCGGTGGGACGGGTAACGGTATCGCTGCGCAAATCGATCATGTGTAGGTCCTGTACTGGCGGTCGGTGCCGCGCGGCGCCGCGAAACGAGACAATCGCAGCGGCGCGGCAGATGGAACCTGACAGTGTATGCAAATATGGATGCGCTGAGAACCGTGCGCACGTCGGCGTGGGCCGCTTCACCTGAACGGACGGATCAGCCGCCAGCCTTCGGCAACAAGGTCAACGGATCGACTGGCTTGCCGTTGCTGCGCACTTCGAACTGCAACGAACCAGAACCGTTCGCGGCGGCGCCCATTTCCGCGATCGTCTGGCCCTGCGTGACGGCGTCGCCTTCCTTCACGAGCAGCACGCGGTTGTGGCCGTACGCGGTGATGATCGTCGCGTCGTGCTTGATGATGATGAGCGGCCCGTACGCCTCCATGCCGGTTCCCGCGTAGACCACGCGTCCGGTCGCCGCTGCCTTGACCGGTTCACCCGGCTTGCCGCCGATCACGATGCCCTTCCGGGCGGCGCTGAACGTCGACAGGACCGGGCCGTGCACGGGCCACTCCAGCCTGACCATCGATACCTCCGGCGCGGGCGTGCCGCCAGCAGGCGGAACGACGCCGCCGGGCCCTGTCACGATCGCCGCAGGTGGCGCGACGCGCAGGATCTGCCCGGCGGTGACAGGCGCGTTCGGCGCCAGATGATTCCAGCTCGCGACATCTTCGGCACGCTGGCCGAAGGCCGTCGCCACCGAAAGCAGCGAATCGCCTGGGTTCACGCGGTAGTAACCCGCCGGCACGCCGCCCGAAGAGGATTGATACGCCTGGGCAGAGGTACTGGGGTGCGTCGTATCGCTCCACGGGACAATCGTGCAGGCGCCCATCGATATCGCCACGCCCATGGAAAGTAGAACCTGCGCCGTGCGGCGCGACCACGCTGCGGTCATTGTTCGTCCTCGCTGGTGTTGCACTGCGTCAGACACTGCCTCCGGTTTCAACTACCAGAATGCGCGCCTCGCCGAGTGGATAAGCGACATGCTCTGTACCCATAGACGCGTAAAACACGTCGCCAGTTTCCAGAATGGCCGCATGTTCGTCGCCGTCGACGCGATAGCGCATCTCGACGCGGCCATCGAGGACGGCGAACACTTCCTCGCCGTCGTTGACGTGCCATTTGTAGGGCTGGTCGGTCCAGTGCAGGCGGGTGGTGATGCCGCCCATGTTCGCGATGTCGAGCGCGCCCCACGGGCGGCTCGCCGTGAAATTCCTCGTACGGATGATTTTCATGATCGTGCCATGCGTTTCCGGTTCGTCCCCCGATCACGCAAACCCGGCCGGCCTGGGCGGGCTGGGGCAAATGACGGACGGCCAGCCTGCTGGTCGGGAGAAGGTGCCGGATCATTATATGGCTCGCAGGCCTGCAGCAGGCCGTGTCAGGGCAGACTGGCGGCATTTGAAACGGAATTGGCGCTCCGGGACCTGCATTGATTACCCCGGGCCCTGGCCTATACTGCCCTTTACTGTCTGCCGCGAGCCCACGCGGGTGAACCGATTGCCGATTACCGCGATGTCCTGTCCGCGAGGAGTTCGAGGATGAACAAAGCCACGTTTCTGGCCCTGCAGCTCAATGTCGAGGATGTCGCGACGTCGCCCGGGCTGGCGGAGCTGCTGAACACACACCTTGTCTTTGCCACCGATGTCGCCGAAGCGGCCGACGCCCTGGTTCAGCTCGCCAGCATCGCGCGCCTGTCGAGCGGCGTGGAGGCGACCGTCGAGCTACCCGCGGTCGCGATCGAACGTCTGCGTGAAGCGCTCGACACGCTGAGCGGCTACGACGAAACCTGGCTGCTTGCGCTGGAGCCGAGTCGCGAACTGTTCGACGACATCGCCCGCCGTCATCGCACGCTGCACTGACGCAAAAAAACGCTGGCCGGATGACTCCGGCCAGCGTTTTTTCATTGCCTGCGATCCTGGCTGCCAACCGCACGATATCGCACGCTGCGCGGCGGTCGCCCTGCCTCAGTCACTCCAGGCTCAGTTGCCGAAGAAAACCGATTGCGGACCCGTCTGCCCAGCGCGCGTGCCGGCTTGCGACGAACCCTTCATCGTCGAGCCGTAGCTGTTGTTCACCGGCGAGGTGCCGTTTTGCGCCGCGATGCGGGCCTCGGCTTCCTGGATGTGAACCGGATAGCTGTTACGGTCATCGAGCGGGCTGTAGCCGGCCTTCTGGAGCTGTACGAGTTCTTCGCGAACCTGGGCGCGCGTGACCGGCTCGTTCGACTGGGCGAACGACACGACAGGAGCGGCGAGAACGGCTGCGACAACGGCTGCTTTGATCAGTGCTTTCATGGTAACTACCTCCGGACTTGTTTTTGAATCGCCGCGGAATCATGTCCTGCAGCGCTTAAGCGCAAGTCTAGTGAAGCCACCAACCAGGGGAAACCACTAATCCAGTTAAACTCTATTGTCGAAATTGCAACAATTGCCGTTCTGACAACCCGATTACCGAAACTGTCCTGTTATGTTTAGCAACAGTCAACGGAGCAGGAAGGACGTGCCCGCGGTCACGCCCACCCATGTCACGTTGCCGGTGCCCTACATCGATCAGGACCAGTTCGCGTGGAAGCTGCCCGGCTTGTCGATGCGTTCGAACGTATGCGCACCGAAGAAGTCGCGTTGCGACTGCACGAGGTTCGCGGGCAGACGCTCCGAGCGATAGCCGTCGAAGTAGGCAATCGCCGAAGCGAACGCCGGCACGGCGACACCGGCCTGCACCGCGGCGACGACCACGTCGCGCAGCGCGCCCTGGTACTTCGACGCGATATCGTTGAAGTACGGATCGAGCAGCAGGTTCGCGATTCCTTTCTCTTTCGAATAGGCGTCGGTGATCTTCTGCAGAAAGCGGGCGCGAATGATGCAGCCGGCGCGGAAAATCTTCGCGATCGTGCCGTAATCGAGGTCCCACTTGTATTCATCGGAAGCCGCGCGCAGCTGGGCGAAGCCCTGCGCATACGAAATCACCTTGCTGAAGTACAGCGCGCGACGCACCGACTCGATGAAGGCCGCGCGATCGCCGCTGAACGCTTTCTTCTCCGGGCCCGTGATGACCTTGCTCGCGGCCACGCGCTGATCCTTCAGCGAAGACAGCACGCGTGCGAAAACGGCTTCGGTGATCAGCGGCAGCGGGATGCCGAGGTCGAGCGCGTTCTGGCTCGTCCACTTGCCGGTGCCTTTCTGCGCGGCGCGATCGAGGATCACGTCGACCAGGTCCTTGCCCGTTTCGTCATCTTTCTTGCCGAAGATCTTCGAGGTGATCTCGATCAGATAGCTGTCGAGTTCACCTTTGTTCCATTCGGTGTAGACCTTGCCGAGTTCTTCGTTCGACAGGCCCAGCACCTGCTTGAGCACCCAGTAGCTTTCGGCGATCAGCTGCATGTCGCCGTATTCGATACCGTTGTGCACCATCTTCACGAAGTGGCCCGCGCCGTCCGGTCCCATGTACGCGACGCACGGCTCGCCGTCCGGCGCCTTCGCGGCAATCTCGGTGAGGATCGGGGCGACCAGATCGTAGGCGTCGCGCGGGCCGCCCGGCATGATCGACGGCCCCTTCAGCGCGCCCTCTTCGCCACCCGACACACCCGTGCCGATGAAATGGAGCCCCGCTTTCGCGAGTTCCTGGTTGCGGCGGATCGTGTCGGTGAAATGCGTATTGCCGCCATCGATCAGGATGTCGCCCTTGTCCAGCAGCGGCTTGAGCGAGGCGATCGTGTCGTCGGTCGGCACACCGGCCTTGACCATCATCAGGATGCGGCGCGGTTTTTCCAGCGAGTCGACGAATTCTTCCAGCGTGTAAGCCGGCACGAGCTTGCGATCCGGACAGTCCTTGATCAGCTCATCGGTTTTCTCGCGGCTCCGGTTGTAGACGGAAACCGCGTGACCGCGGCTCTCGATGTTGAGCGCCAGATTGCGGCCCATGACCGCCAGCCCTACCACGCCGATTGCCTGCTTGCCCATGATATGAATTCTCCAGAGTCCAGAAAAACGGGATGCCGCACCTGATTGCCTGCCCGCGCGGCGTCGAGGGTGAAAGGATAAAAGAAATGACCGGATGCCGCTTGTCTGCGACTCATCCGGCACACGCTAGCGCTTGCGGAACACGAGACTGAAGTTGTTCGCGGGCATCGCTACCGGCTCTTCCCCTTCGAACGCCGCGGCAGCGGCCAGTTCCACGACGGCTTCCATATCGCGCACGCCCCATTCGGGATCGCGACTGCGCAACTGCTGATCGAATGCTGCATTGCTCCCTGCGGTATGCGCGCCGTTGCGGCGGTACGGCCCATACAGAAAGAGCACGCCGCCGCGCTCCAGTATGCGCCCGGCACCGGCGAAGAGCGCTTCGGTCGCGGCCCACGGCGAAATGTGGACCATGTTGATGCAGATCACCGCGTTCGCGGCGTCGATGCCCCACGGCGTGCGGCGCACATCGAGCGCGAGCGGCGCGCGCACGTTCACGAGCCCGGCATGCGCGGTCCACCCGGCAACCGACGCGCGCGCTTCTGCATCCGGATCGCTCGGCTGCCACGTGAGCGCCGGCAGCGCGGATGCAAAATGCGTCACGTGCTGACCCGTGCCGCTCGCGATTTCGAGCACGAGGCCGCTCTGGGGCAGCACCTGTCGTAGCACGGTGAAAATCGGATCGCGATTGCGTTCGGCGGACGGCGAGCGCTGTCGCAGGTTCGGGTTCGGTGTGTTCATCGATTCGGGAAGAGTGTGAGCCGGGTCATGTGTTCGCCCGGGATGCCAGTTGCGCGGCGAGCGCGGTCAACGCGTCCGCACAGGGCGCGACCACTTTCAGCGCCAGCAACGGATCGGCGCGCGTTCTGCCGAGGTTGATCGCCGCAACCGGCTTGCCGGCCTTTTCGGCCCAGACGCAAAAGCGATAGCCCGAATACACCATCAGCGAAGAGCCGACCACCAGCACCGCATCCGCTTCCTCGAGCGCACGCCCGGCCGACTCGACACGCTCGCGCGGCACGTTCTCGCCGAAAAACACCACCGACGGTTTCAGCAAACCACCGCACGCCGGACATGGCGGCACGCGGAATGCGCCGAGATCTTGCCATTCGAGATGCGCGTCGCCATCGGCGGCGGGTTCGGCGCTTGCTTCGAGGAGCGCGGGATTTTCAGCGACGAGCGTGTGCTGGATCGTGGCGCGCGTGTGCTGCGCACCGCAGTCCAGACACGTCACGCCGCCGATGCTACCGTGCAGTTCGATCACGCCCGAACTGCCGGCGCGTTGATGCAGACCGTCGACGTTCTGCGTCACGAGCGTTTCAACGTGGCCGGCGGCTTCGAGTTGAGCAAGTGCGCGATGCGCGGCGTTCGGCGCGGCATCGGCGACCACCGGCCAGCCGATCATGCTGCGCGCCCAGTAGCGCTTGCGGGAATGTTCGGTGCCGAGGAATTCCTGGAGCGTAATCGGCGGCGAGCGCTTCCACTCGCCGTTCTCGTCGCGATAGCCAGGGATGCCGGAGCCGGTGCTGATACCCGCGCCCGTCAACACGAAAAGCCGTGGATGGCGCCGCACGAAATCGTGCAGCGCGGACAGCGCATGCGGTTCGGTAGCGGGAGCAGCAGGTAACAGAGGTTCGTTCATGAACGGGTACGGCGGGGTTTCTTTTCGCGCGCGGCACGTGCATCGCCGGCGCGCGGGGCACGCTTCGCACGATGCCGCTCTTCCCACGCGGCGAGCGCGGCACGATAGCGTTCAAACGCGGCTTCGTAAATATCGAAGATGCACGGATCGCACCCGGTGCCGCAACACTCCTCGAGTTCTGGCCGCGTGGGAGGCACCGGCATCGGGTCGTCCTCAGTCGAGGGTTGCGGCACGACGGTATCCGGGTAATGACAGGGATTGAACAGTATAGGGGGAACCCACGCGGCGCGCTGCCGGCGCCACATCCCGTCGCACCCCGTCACATGACGCGGTACGCCTGGCCTAACCCCGACCGACGAACGGCATCTTGCTCGCCATGATCGTCATGAACTGCACGTTCGCGGAAAGCGGCAGGCTCGCCATGTGCAGCACGGCATCGGCGACGAGCCCCACATCCATCAACGGTTCGATCGCCGTTTCGCCGTTCGCCTGCGGCACGCCGCGCGCCATCCGCGCGGCCATTTCCGTCCCGGCATTGCCGATGTCGATCTGTCCGCAGACGATGTCGTGCCGACGTCCGTCGAGCGACACGGATTTCGTGAGACCGGTAATCGCGTGCTTCGTGGCCGTATAGGCAATGCTCCACGGACGCGGGGCATGCGCCGAGATCGAACCGTTATTGATGATGCGCCCGCCGCGCGGCGACTGCGTCTTCATCATGCCGAACGCCGCGCGCGTGCACAGAAACACGCCGGTCAGATTCGTGTCGACGACCGAGCGCCAGTCATCGATGCTGATTTCGTCGATATCGACCGGCGGCGCATTGCGGCCCGCGTTGTTGAACAGCACGTCGAGGCGGCCATAACGCGTGCGGATCGCGTCGAACAGCGCGGCCACGCTGGCTTCATCCGTGACGTCGCACGAAACGGCGAGTGCGTCTTCACCGCGCTGCGCGGCGGCTTCGGCGACGGCATCGAGCGGCGCCTGGCGGCGGCCCGCCAGCACGACGCGATAACCATGCTGCAACAGGCGCTCCGCACTCGCGCGGCCAATACCGCTACCCGCACCCGTGATCAACGCAACCTTGCCCTGCTTCATATCGGTACTCACCACGTCTGTTCCTTTGTGTTCGTTCTGGTTCGCTTTCTTCGCCCTCGCACCATACAGCAGCGGATCGTCAATCACAAATGTCGAGGTTCGCGCCGCACGGTGCGTCACGGCGTGCCGCTATCGCTAACGTTCCAGTACCCCGAGCGTCGCCGCAATGCAAAAGCGGGCGATGGCTGCACGCCATCGCCCGCTTTGTCACGCCGCATCGATCAGTCGTCGCAGCGTCCGAACGGCGGCTCGAAACCGCCATCGCGGCCATGCGAACCGTCGTGACCGCCGTGATCGTCGAAGCCGCAAAAGCCATCACGCCCGCAGTTGCGCTGACCGAGCCGTTGCGGCACGTATGACGGCAGATCGCTCGCGTCGAAAGCGAACACGAAGAAGCGGTTCGGATTGTCGATGCCGGCCGGATGGTTCGTGTCCGTCACAGTCGCGAGAAAATCGTTGTCGTTGGCAAGAAACAGCGTGTGCTTCTTCACGCCGTTCACGATCACATCCGGCCCGAACGCCGTGCCTTCGAGCTTCGCCGGAATGTCGGCCGGACTGAAACCGTGCGCGGTCAATACCGCCACCACATCGATGAAGAGCGTCTTCGGAACCGCGAACGGCGCAAGCCCGCTTTCGCTGACCGCATGCGTCACGTCCTGCGCGCCGGTCAGATCGATGCGCGAGAGCTGTTTGAACGCGGCCGTCGAATCGTCGCCGAGACCCTTGCCGTCGCGTTCGTCGACGAGCAGTTCGTGATCGTTGATCGCCACCACGTCGCTGATCGTCGGGTACTTCGGCTTCTTCGCGGTGCCGATGTTGGTCAACGGATACGCATATTGCGTCGTTGCGCCCGTCGCAATATCGATCTTCAGGATTCGCGTGTAGCCGCCGTCCGTACCGTTGTCCTGCAGCAGCGGACTTTGCATCGCGCCGAACAGCGTGCGGCCGTCCGGCGATATCGCGAGTCCTTCCATGCCCTTGTTGGCGACGCGCCCCGACGTGTTCTGGCTGATTTCCTGAGCGCCGGGCGCGCTCAACGTCGTCACCGCGAAGGCGTCGGGCACCTTGACCACGCCCGTGCGTTCGCCGGTGCGGCGATCGAAACGATAGATGTACGGGCCGTATTCGTCCGAAATGAAGACGCTTGCGCCATCGTTGCTCACGCGGATGCTTTCCGGATCGAAGCGGGCGTCGCGCGGCCAGGTCGACAGATGCGTCACGTCGAAATTGTCGGAACGGCCCGTGAAATAGTGGGTGTGGCGCCGCGCGTTGAGCGCCGGCGCGCCGTTCGGCAGACCCGCCGCGCTGCCCGAACCATAGACGAGACGATCGTCGCTATGCAGGAGCGTCGTCGCGACGAGCGTGGGCGTGAGCGTGAGCGGCAGTGCCGCGCCCTTCGCCGAAGGCGTGAGACGCATGCGCAGCGTCTGGAAGCGGTTGATGTACGACGCGGTATCGTCGACTGCCGCGTTGAACGACACTGCATTCGGACCACGGTCCGGCACGGCAAGAAACGTCTGACAGCCGGCGTACGCGATGCCCGAACCCAGACCGCCGAGCAGGTTGCCCGCGACGCCGTTTTCGAGCGGCGCGGCCGTTTCGGTCGAGCGGTCGGCCAGATGTCCATCCAGACTACCGGTGGCGACGAGGTCGGGCGCGGCATACGCGGCGGGCATCGCGAGCAGCGACGCAATGGCCGCGGATAACAGTTTCGACTGGAACACGGTAACGTCTCCTGGTGTTAAAAACGGGTGATCAGGACTGGCGAACTGACGGGACCGGCGGGACCCGACGAAAAGCGCCAGCGGGCCGGATGGCAGAACAAGGCCGGACCATGAAGAAACAGGGGAACCGCGGGAACAGCGTGGATTCGACGAGGCAGGGAAAAACAGCGGAACGACAGAAAGCCGACTGAAGGAAAGTACGCGATGCGTATGGCGAAAATATGACGGCGAGCCCGGACGCGCGCAAATGGTATCTTTGACCGTTCAGGCGCGGATTCGCGCGCACCCGCAGCCCTTTCTCGCACGAGGAAGGTGGACAGAAAGCATCATGATCGAATCAAGTCCGGCCCCGCAGCACGGGCCTCGCACTCCCTCCGCGCGCCGCTGGCGCTACGAAGGCTTTCCGCCCATGCTGAAGGCCACCATCGCCTGGCACGCGCTCGCGCTTGCCGGCTTCCTGAGCACGCCCCGCGCATGGCCCTGGTGGCTCGCGTTCGTGATGCTCAATCATGCGATGGTGACCATCGCCGGGTTATGGCCGCGCTCGTCGCTGCTGGGTCCGAACTGGACGCGTCTGCCTGCTCATGCAGGCAACGCCGATGCCATCGCGCTCACCATCGACGACGGCCCGGACCCGGTTGTCACGCCACAGGTGCTCGACCTGCTCGACCGCTACGGCGTGCGTGCGACGTTCTTCTGCATCGGCGCCAACGCACAGCGTCATGCCGCGTTGACACGCGAAATCGTCGCGCGCGGGCATGCCGTGGAAAACCACTCGCAGGTTCACGTTCACACGTTTTCGGTCACGCCGCCCGGCGCGCTCAGGCGTGAGATCGAAGCCGCGCAGCAGACCTTCGAGACGCTGACCGGCGAGCGCCCGTATTTTTTCCGCGCGCCCGCCGGGCTGCGCAATGTCTTTCTCGAACCGGTTCTGGGGAAACTCGATCTGCGCCTCGCGGCATGGACGCGGCGCGGCTTCGACACGCGCGAGCGCGATCCGGAAATCGTTGCGCACCGGTTGCTCGACGGACTCGCCGCCCGCGACATCCTGCTCCTGCACGACGGCAACGCCGCCGCCACGGAGGACGGCGAACCGCTGGTGCTCGCCGTGTTGCCACGCGTGATCGAAGCGGCACGGCGTCAGGACCTGCGCTTCGTCACGTTGCGCGAAGCGCGCAAGGTTGCATGAAACTGAATGAAACCCACGTGACGCACGCGGACGAAACCGCCCCCTGAGCGGCGGCGGTCCCATCCGCGCGGGTTCAGACGCTACATCCGGCGCTTGACGAAACCGACGATCACCAGCAGCACGATCGCCCCGACCACGGACGCGATCCAGCCCGCCGCCTGACCGGGTTGATACCAGCCGAGCGCGCGGCCCACGTAACCCGCGATCAGCGACCCGACAATACCCACGGCCATCGTCATGATGATGCCCATGTTGTCGTCGCCGGGTTTGAGTGCCCGTGCGATCAGTCCTACGACCAGACCCACAATCAGCGTACCGATGAGCGCAAACATATAACTCTCCCGTTGAACAAGTTGTTGCACACGAATTTTGCCGGCCGGGAACACATCGCGTGAGCCTGTCGATGCGCGAAGCGTATTCCGCGACCAGCCACACTACACACGAAAATCGGCGGCCATGTCCTCGTCGGTGCGTGCTTCGAGATCACCGTTGCGACACGCCTTGATGAATACGTCATAGTCTTTTTCGACCTGATCCGCGTAGGCGGAAGCATAGCCGGTCAGCGCTTCCGCGAACTGGTCGCCGCGGCCGATGTATGCGCTGATCTCGATGGCCCGACCGCTCGCCTTGGCATGCGCGCGGGCCATGATCCAGCCGCATATGCGCGCGTACCCTTCCAGCAGGGTGTTGTCGAACAGTTCGATGTTGGCGGACAGCTTCATGTCGCGCAACTGGCGAACATAGAAGTTGCGCCCCGATGGGCCGGTTGTCCAGCCGAGGAAAATATCGCTGACGGCCTGCAGCGCACGTTGCCCGCGCACGACGCGCTCGCCGTGATGCCGGATGCCCGCTTCGGTCCGGAAATGCTGTGGCGGCTTGAAGTACTGCCCGATGACCGACTGGCTCGCTTCCTTGATCTGCAGGAAGAGCGGCTTGTCGAGATGATCGGTGTTGAGCATCACGAGGCAGCGCGTGCCGACGCTACCCACACCCACGACCTTGAACACCAGATCCTGCGGCTCGAAGTGACGAAGCAGGTTGCGCCGGTCGTGCGCGAGCGTCTTCAGGTAGTCCTCGTACATGCCGCCGACAAGCGGACGCCAGTCGCCCATCGTGAGCCAGTCGTCCTCCGGTGCGAACAGCGTGTTGTTGCCGTGCACGTGAAAAAGACCCGGCGGCGCATCACGTATGTGCCATGTATCGTCGACGCGTTCAGCCATCTTCTCAAGCATGCTTTCGTGCGTGCGCGATGCCGCTTTTTCCATGCCGCGTTTGAGGGCGCGGCGCGCCTCTGGCGAGACCGCCGTCTCGATCATCCGCTCGAACGTGATGCGGTCGTACCAGAGTTCGAGCGTGCCGTACTCCGAGTATGTCCGCATCCAGTCACGGTACGTCGTGGCGACCGTCATCACGAGCCCTTCGGCCGTGCCGCGGCTTAGCCGCATATGTCTTGCCGCGACGACGAAGCTCGCTGTCAGCCGCTTCAGATCCCATTCCCACGGGCCGTATGCGACTTCGTCGAAATCGTTCAGATCGAACGCCAGTTGCCGCTCGGGTGTCGCAAAGCCGCCGAAGTTCATCAGATGGCCGTCGCCACAGATCGGCATGACGATGCCCGTGTCCTGCACCTTGCTGAGATCGTGCGCCTGAATGATCGCGGTACCGCGAAAGAACGTGAACGGCGACACCGCCATGCGCCCATACCGCAATGGCACAAGACGCGACACGCGCCCTTCGCTGCTCTTGCGTAGCAGCGCGATGGGATCGCGGTCGAGATCGCCAGTCGCACGATGGCTTGAGCGTTTGCTATGTTCGCGCGCGGCGCGACCGGCCGCTTCCCGTTCAACGATCGTATTCGACGTCATGCATTTCTCCGGTTTCTTCGAATTGTCATGGACTGGCATGCGGCGACCGCTTACCCGCTGTGACCTGAATTGCCTGACCAGCCTGGAAGATATGTCCCGCGGTTCGCACCATCGCCGGTAGCGCCCCTCCGGCCTTGAGGAGCAGCATCGCCTGCGGGTATTAAATCCCGCGGCGGACGCCAGCGCAAGGGGCCGGACCACGGCGCCTCACTTTATGACAATTGGACCTTCCGGGCATCCGCCTCATCACAAAGATCGATATGTTTTTTTCGATTGTTTAGAATCGACACCAGACGGAGACAAAATTCACCGAACAGGACAGACCCAGACTCATGAGAGCACTCTTTGCCTTTTCGGATACATCCCATTTCGACGGCACGTCATCTTGCCCAACACTTTCGTCCTTTCACAGGAAATGCCCGGACGTGGCGCATCGCACCACGTCCGCATCCATCGAACCGGCGAGCCTCTGACGACGTGAACCTTTCCCCCTTCGCCCGCTACGGCGTGCTCGGCAGCGCGATGCTGCTGTCGGCGTGCTGCTTCTTCCCGGGCCACCGGCACAAGAGCGATACCCTCCCCGCCACCACGGGCTCTCTCACCGTCGCACCCGCGTCCAGTTTCGCCTATGTGCCCGCGGAGGGCGGCCGGCTGTCGCCGAACCGCATCCAGAACACGGCTTCGTCGAGCATCACGCTCAAGAAGAACATCGATGCGAGCGTACGCGACGCGGTTGCGAAAACGCTCACGCGCGCCGGCGTCGACACCGCCGACACCGCGCGCACCCTGAGCGCGCGCATCGAGGCGTTCTCGGTGGAAGACGAGCGCTCGCCCGCATGGTGGACGTTGAAGATGCATTACGTGCTGATCGAGACCGACTCGAAACGCGAACTCTACGCATCGACGAAAATCGTGCGACGTCGGTTCCATACGTTCACCAACAACACGATCGCGCTCGAGGACACCGTGGCAGCCAACGTGTCCGTACTACTCGACGATCCTGATTTCGTGCGCGTGCTGCATTGACCGAACGTTGATCGAACATTGGAAGGGCGCGGCTTCGCCAGTTCGGTACAATCGTCAAGACCTGCCCTGTCGCCCGTTGCCGGGTCGGTTGCGCTGACCGCTCGAACAACGGTGCTCATCCCGCGAGTCGCTCATGTCCTTTACCGCCTGGCTGTTCTTCCTGCCCGCCTGTTTTGCGCTCAACATGGCGCCTGGGCCCAACAACCTGCTGTCGATCAATGCCGCGGCGCGTCATGGCTTCTGGATGGCCGGCATCGCAGGCGCGGGCCGCCTCGTCGCGTTCGCCGCGATGCTCGCGTTGACCGCCACGGGGCTTGCCGCCGTGCTGCACGCGTCGGCCTGGGTGTTTCTCGGCATCAAGCTCGCCGGCGCGGGCTATCTGATCTGGCTCGCGGTCCAGTTGTGGCGCAGCAAGGCCACCAGCTTCGAATCAGCGAAACACGAGGACGCGTCGCTCTGGCGTCTCGCACGACGCGAATGTCTCGTTGCCGCCGGCAACCCGAAAGCGATTCTGGTGTTCACAGCGTTCCTGCCGCAATTCGTCGACATCACGCAACCGGTGCTGCCGCAGTTCACCGTGCTCAGCGCGAGCTTTCTCGTCCTCGAATCGGTTGCGATCGTGCTGTATTGCGCCGCAGGCATGTGGCTCGGTCGCTGGCTCACGCGTGCCGATGTGCGCCGCTGGTTCAATCGCTGCTGCGGGACGTTTCTGGGTGCGATCGGCCTCAGCTTCCTGCTGGCGCGTCACGTCTGAGCGCCATACCGCGCAGCAGCGCGCCGGATACACGAACTGCACGAACCATAAGTTATTGCTAATGCATTCAGTCAATAACTTTAACTATCATCAATCGATGCATCCACTTATTCTCGAAACATCGCCCGAACTGGCCGCATGACACGCGCAATGCCGACGTAACGGCACCTCTCACGCGCAGGCGCTGGACTTGCGGTAACGGGCAGACGGCTTTCAATTGTCACTGGGGCAAACCATGAAGATTTGTGTCTTCGGAGCGGGTGCAATAGGCGGGCTGATGGGTGTGCAACTGGCGCGTGCGGGGGCCGACGTGAGCTTCGTCGCGCGCGGCCCGCACCTCGCCGCCATGCGTGAACACGGCGTGCGGCTGCAGATGGATGGCGAGGAAGTCTCCGCCAGGGTGCGTTGTACGTCCGATCCGCGAGAACTGGGCGTGCAGGACTACGTGATCATCACGCTCAAGGCGCATTCACTGCCAGGCGTCGTCGAGTCGATGCAGCCGCTGTTCGGCAAGCACACGGCCATTATCACGGGCACGAACGGCATCCCTTACTGGTACTTCTATCAACACGGCGGCAAGTTCGCGGGCACGCGCCTCGCGAGCGTCGATCCGGACGGCTCGCAATGGTCGCGGCTGGGCCCTGAACGCGCGATTGGCTGTGTGCTGTATCCCGCTGCCGAGATCGCGGAGCCTGGCGTCATCAAGCACGTGTATGGCAAGAAATTCCCGATTGGCGAACCGGGCGGCGAACGCACGCCGCGGATCCAGCAGTTTCACGAGATCATGCAGGCCGCCGGTTTCGACGCGCCGATCCGCGAGAACATCCGCGACGAAATCTGGCTCAAGCTGTGGGGCAATCTCTGCTTCAACCCGATCAGCGCGCTCACGCACGCGACGCTCGACATCATCACGAGCGATCCTGGCACGCGTGCGCTGTCGCGCGCGATGATGATCGAGGGCAAGCAGATTGCCGAACAGTTCGGCGTGCACTTTCGCGTCGACGTCGAGAAACGGATCGATGGCGCGGGCGCGGTCGGCGCGCACAGAACGTCGATGCTGGTCGACCTGCTGCACAAACGGCCGATGGAAATCGATCCGCTCCTGACCGTCGTGCAGGAGATGGGACGCCTCGTCGACATGCCCACGCCGACCATCGATGTCGTGCTCGCGCTCGTCAAGCAGCGCGAAAAGATGGCGCTGCAGGGCGACTGATTTTCACGGCATGGCCTGAACGACGAAGGGGACCGGATGCGTGGCATCCGGTCCCCTTCGCTTTCGGTCCCAATCCGACAGCGCATCAACCCATCAACGCAGCATGTCGCTCAATGATCGAGCGACAGCCACACGGCCTTCGGCTCCGTGAAGTTTTCGATCGCGACATCGCCATGCTCGCGCCCGAAGCCCGAGTCGCCCGAGCCGCCCCACGGCAGACGCACATCGGTATAGCCGTACGTGTTGATCCACACAGTGCCCGCTCGCAGTTCACGCGCGACGCGATGCACGCGGCCAATGTCCCTGCTCCACACGCCGGCCGCGAGGCTATAAAGCGTGCCGTTCGCGATGCGGATCGCGTCGGCTTCGTCGTTGAAGCGAATCACGCTCGCCACCGGGCCGAAGATTTCCTCCTGCGAGATACGCATCTCGTGCTCGACGTTGGCGAACACCGTCGGCTCGACGAAGAAGCCGCGCTCGCCGATCCGCGCGCCGCCAGTCACGAGCGAAGCGCCCTCGTTCCGGCCGATATCGACGTAATCGAGCACCGTCTTCATCTGCGTCGCGGAAACGAGCGGGCCCATCGCCGTTTCGCGCGAAGTCGGGTCGCCGACACGGATCGCTTTTGCCCGCGCCGCAAGCCGCTCGACCACTTCATCGTACACGTCGCGATGCGCGAGAATGCGCGAGCCTGCCGAACACACCTGCCCGGTGTTGAAGAAAATCCCCGACGCGGCGGCACGCACGGCGTTATCCACGTTCGCATCGTCGAAGATCACGTTCGCCGACTTGCCGCCGAGTTCGAGTGTCACGCGCTTGAAGTTGCCCGCGGCGCCCTGCAGGATGCCGCGGCCCACCGAAGGCGATCCCGTGAACGTAACCTTGTCGACGCCCGGATGCGCGACGAGCGCGTCGCCCACCACGCGCCCCTTGCCGGTCACGATGTTCAGCACGCCCGGCGGCACGCCCGCTTCGAGTGCGAGTTCGCCGATGCGCAATGCCGACAGCGGCGTGATTTCAGCGGGCTTCACGATCATCGTGCAGCCGCATGCGAGTGCCGGCGCGATCTTCCACATGCCGATCATCAACGGAAAATTCCACGGCACGATTGCGGCGACCACGCCGACCGGCTCGCGCAGCGTGTACGTCAGCGCGTCGGGGCGCACCGGCACCACCTGGCCGTTGATCTTGTCGCACCAGCCGGCGTAGTACGCGAGCGTGTCGATTGCGGCAGGCACGTCCTGGCGCATCACCGAGGCAATCGGCTTGCCCGCGTCGAGGCTTTCGAGCGCGGCGATTTCATCCTGATGGGTGCGCAGAAGTTCGGCGAAGCGGTTGAGGATGCGTCCGCGTTCCGCGGCGCGCAGTGCGTTCCACACCTTGAGCGCGGCGCGCGCGGCCGCGACCGCTTTGTCGACGTCCGCCGCGCTGCCCTGGGCGACGAGCGCGATCGGTTCTTCGGTAGCGGGATTCACATCGACGGAGTATTCACCGCTGCCAGGCGGCACGCGCTTGCCGTCGATCAGCAGGTCATGGCGTTTGAGGTCCGCGTTCGTTCGAGTGTCCATTTTCGTGCTCCTTGCAAAAGTCATTCATTGCGCGTCCAAAAGCACAGGACCGCGCGGGCTACGGCGTTCGTAACGCCGTGCCATTGCCGGGTATCGCCGCGAGCGTGCGCGGACCGACGCCCGGCCACATCGGGGCCGCGCCATCGACCTGGCCCTGAGGGTGTGCTTCCTTGAAGAACTGCGACCAGACCGCTTCCGCGTTCGGCCGGAGCGAGCGGTTCTTGCGGCGGACGAGCATCGTCACAAGCGAGACTTCCGGAAGTAGCGGCCGGGTGACGGTACGACCCGAATGCGCGGGCCAGTGTGCGTCGACAGGCAGAACCCCGACGCCGAGCCCGAGTTCGATCATGCGCAGAACAGCGGCCACGTGCCCCAGTTCCTGAACCGGACGCGCACGCGGGCGCAACGCGCCAAGCGCGCGGTCGACGCTCGCGCGACTGCCGGCATCCGCGTTCAGCGTGACGAGCGGCACGTCGTCGAGTGCGTTCCACGCGAGCGTGGAACGCAGTGCGAGCGGATGAGCTTCGGGTAATACCGCGCACAGCGGCGTGGAAAACAGCACCTGCGCGTGCATGCCGGTGTATGCAGCGGGATCGAAATCGGAGACGACGCCAAAGTCGACTTCGCCATGCTCGACGCCTGCCAGCACGGCCGCCTGCGGGACGTCCTTGACGGAGATGATCAGATCGGGGAAAGCGGCCGCGCAGCGTGCAAGGCCGCCGGGCAGCCAGCTCGACGACAGCACCGGATTGCTCGCGATCACCACGACGCCCGTATGGCTCTCGTGCGCGGCACGGCCCTCGCGCAGCGTGATGTCGATTTCGTCGAGCAGACGGCCGATACGGCGTTCGAGACTGGCGCCGGCCGTCGTCAGTTCGACCTGACGCGTCGTGCGGTCGAAGAGCCGCAGCTCGATCGCTTCCTCGAGCTCTCTCACGCAGCGGCTGACCGCCGACTGCGTGAGATCGAATTCGCGCGCCGCGCGGGTAAAGCTCCGCTGGCGCGCGACCGCAACGAACACTCTCAGTTGATGAAGCGAGATATTCATGACGCTAAAGGCCGTGGTTTATTCACCCGTCTGCTCCGGCCAGTGGCTCAGTCGGGAGGCGCTTTTGGTCTGCACGACCGGGTTTTCGCTCGCATCCACCCAGCGCGAGCGCATCGGCGCGAGAATGAACTTCGCCGAGATGCCGGCCGCGATCGTGATGACCGCCGAGACGATAAACACGAGGTTCCAGCCGCCCGTCGCCGAGAGCACCGAGGCGATCGGCACGATCAAGGATGCCGTGCCCTTCGCGGTATACAGCGTGCCCGCGTTGGCCGCCGCATATTTGCTGCCGAACGTGTCCGCGCAGATCGCCGGGAAGATCGAGAAGATCTCGCCCCAGAACAGGAAGATCAATGCGGCGAACGTCATGAACGCATACGGGTTGCTGCCGTACTGCATCAGGCCGAGCAGCGCGAGCCCCTCACCGATGAAGATGAAAAACATCGTGTTCTCGCGGCCGATCTTGTCGGAGATGAAACCGCAGAAAGGACGCGTGAAGCCGTTGCAGATGTTGTCGACCGAGAGCGTCATCGTGAGCAGCGGCAGCGTCATGCCGAAGAAGTTCATCGGCAGTTTGGCGAGGCCCCAGTCCTTCGCGATCGGGCCGATCTGCGCGGTGGCCATCAGGCCGCCCGCGGCCACCGCGACGAACGATGCGTAGATCACCCAGAACACCGGTGTCTTGATCATCTGGCCCGGCGTGTAATCGATCTTGCTCATCGCGAACTTCCGCTTCGCGGTGGACGCCGGACGCGGCGCCGGCTTGTGCAGCAGCAGCGCCAGCACGAAGATGCATACGCCCTGCAAAATACCGAAGAACAGGAACGTATGTTCGTAGCCCGTGCGCGTGATCATGTTGGCGATCGGAATCACCGTGACCGCGGCGCCGGCGCCAAAACCCGCCGCTGTCAGTCCGGCCGCGAGCCCGCGCCGGTCCGGAAACAGTTTCAGCGCATTGCCGACGCACGTGCCATACACGCCGCCCGCGCCGAGACCCGCGATCACCGCGGCCGCGTACAACTCAGGCAAGGTCGTTGCATACGAATTCATGATCCACGCGACGCCCGCGCACAGCGCGCCGACGGCGACCACCGGTCGTGGACCGAACTTGTCGACCAGCCAGCCCTCAACCGGCACGAGCCACGTCTCGGTCAGGATGAAAATCGAAAAGGCCAGCTGGATCGATGCCTGCCCCCAGTGGTGCCGCGCGTTCATCGGCCCGACGAACAGCGTCCATGCGTATTGAAGATTGGCGACGAGTGCCATGCACACCATGCCAATGACGAGTTGAGTCCACCGGTTCCCTATAAAAGAAGGGGCCGGCGGTTGCTGGGTAAGAACGTTCATGTGTCTTGTCTCCGCTATCTATTCAGTGCAACGGGCCTGATCGCCATGTTGCATCCATGCCACCTTATAGTTAAGACCCGAAAATTAACTCCATCGGGAATATTCGACACCTGCATTGCCCAAATATAATTCCTTATAAAAAGCAATGCGAAAATCATCGGACTGAAAGAACGGACTTTGTTTATCCTGCTTTAACCGGATCAAACCCTTACTGCATATGCTCGGACCCCTACGCGTTAACCCGGCGTACCACGCATGAAAGACCGTCGTCTTACAGAACCATGCTAGGGTCATTGCTCAATAACTAATAATTAAAGTTTGTTATTATGTAGATTCACCTTTGCTTATACATCGGCCAATGACGATGAGAAACGCAACACTTCGCCAGTTGAAGGTCTTCGAAACGGTCGCGCGGCACCTCAGTTTTTCGCGCGCGGCAGAGGAACTGCATCTCACGCAGCCGGCCGTTTCCACCCAGGTCCGTCAGCTTGAGGATCACGCCGGGCTCCCTCTTTTCGAGCAGCTCGGCAAGAAGATTTACCTGACGCCCGCCGGCACGGAGATGCTTCACTACAGCCGCGCGATCATCCAGCAGTTCCACGAAGTCGACGAAGCGATGGGCCGGCTTAAAGGCGTCTCGGGCGGCACGTTGAACGTGGCGGTGATCAGCGCCGGCGACTACTTCTTTCCGCGCCTGCTGGCCGAATTCACGCGCCGCTACTCGGGCGTGACGCTCAATCTTGCGGTACACAACCGCGAGGAACTGCTGCACCAGCTGTCGACCAACCAGACAGATCTCGCGGTGATGGTTCGTCCGCCGCACGAAATGGATTCGGTCAACGAGCCGTTCGCGCCGCACCCTTACGTCATCGTCGCGCCGCCCAGCCATCCGCTCACAAGAAAGAGCAACATCAGGTTGAGCCAGCTGGCGAACGAGGCGTTCATCGTGCGCGAGCGCGGCTCCGACACCTGGAATTCGATGGAAGAAGGCTTCGCCGGCCGGCTCACGAATCTGAAGATCGCGATGGAGATCAAGAGCACGGAAACGATCAAGCAGGCGGTCATCGCGGGCATGGGCATCGCGTTTCTGTCCGCGCATACGATCAGCCTCGAACTGCAGGTCGGCAATCTCGCCGTGCTGGACGTGGAAGGCTTCCCGGTCATGCTCAACTGGTACGTGGTGCATCGCAAGAACAAGCGCCTGCCGCCCGTCGCCGAAGCGTTCAAGCGCTTCCTGATGGAAGAAGGCGCGAACCTCATCGAACAGATCACCAACCTGAAGGATTCGGGCGTGTATAAGCGATAGCGTATGGTTTTCCAATAAAACTTTAACTATTGCCGATCGGTGCGCATGCCTATGCTTGAGTCGAGTCATTTCACTCGACCGCCTGGGAGCCCGATGATGATCAACCACGCTTCGGTTCAGTCTCATACCACCTCGCGTGCTGGCCGCGTCATTGCGGACAGTCCTGACGATGCGCACTTAAGCGCATGGAACGCGGCATTCAGCGACCTCGGCTTGCGGTTCCGCTGGGACCGCGACACGCTCGATGCGCTCAACGAGTTCAACTGCGAACTCGCGCGTATTACCGCGTATATCGAGCGGTTTCACGCCCATCTGCACAAGGCCTACGACGCCGACTTTCTGGCCCGGCTGATCCTGCAGACGAAGAGCCAGTACTTCGATGCCTTCACGCCGGCACGCGGCGCGTGATTCGATACAACCCTGCCTGCACGCGCCTCATGCAGTGCGCGTGCATTCTCATTCCTGCTCACTTCGGCGGCGCACCCACCGGGTGACGCATCGCGCGATAACGCTGCCTGCCGCGATACCGCCATTCGACGTCGCGCCGGTACGCGCCCGCGCGCTGGACGCCGCATTCGTCGCGCAGCGACCAGCAAGGCGTCGAGAAATCGTCGCCGGGTACAACGTGTGAAGGGTCACCGCGCCATTCGATGCGCTCCAGGATGCCGCGCCGGTGCATGACGCCGCAGCGCGCATGAACACGCGCACCGGGTATCGCGAACGCGGGCGCATGGGGTTCGTGATCGGCGGCGGTCATCATGTGCGCGCCGAGCGCGGCGGCAAGCAGACTCATCGCGAAGAGCGCGGCCACGTCGAAGTTATGGGTGTCTTCCGTCACGAACGCGTAGCCGAGCCACGCACACAGCAGCAGCGCGACGATGTTGACGATCTTGTAGCCGGGAAACGCAGCGTTACGATCCACGAGCAGGCCGTGTAGCTTGAAGAACGCAATCGCGCAGCCGGCAAACACGAGTCCGCCGATAAACACCGCGACGCATGATTCGACGCGTTCGATGCCCACCGGCATCGTGGCAAGCAGATAGCGCGCGAAGCCCGCGCCGGTCACCATCAGCCCGACACCGCTGCCAAGCAGTGTCAGGAAACCCGGCCTGTGCAGCAGGTCGCGGTGGCGAACCGTCCGCGCGCAAAACGTTGCACCTGCAACAATCAACAGAACGCCGACAATTGCATAGATGGCATTGCCTGATTCTTCCGGCATGTCTCCTCCTCCCGCGACGCCGTGGTACGGCGTCGCCCAGATCAGACGGAAATACTCGCGGCCGTGATAGCGGCCTGTTCTGTGCCCTTGCCCGTCAAGGCGAGGATATTGCTCAACGTACCAATGCCTTCGATCGAAACCGTAACGGTCGCGCCATCCTTGATCGACCCGACGCCAATCGACGTTCCGCAGGCGATTACGTCGCCCGGTTCCAGTGTCAGGTCGTGAGAAATCATGCTGACCTGCTCCGCCGGCGAAAACACCATGTCCGACAACGGATAGTTCTGCCTCTCCACGCCGTCGACCATCGTCACGACGTGACACGCATGCCAGTCGAGACCCGACACGATCGCCGGACCGACACAGCAAAACGTATCGAAGCCCTTCGCGCGGCACCATTGCGGAAAGTGCGGATTCTCGTTGAGCAGTTCGGCCGCCGTCACGTCGTTGACGATCGTGTAGCCGAAGATCGACGCCGCGGCCTCCTCGATGCTCGCGTTGCGGCAGCGCTTGCCGATCACGATGCCGAGTTCGCCTTCGTAGGCGATCTTGCCCGCGTAGCTGACCGGGCGCCGGATCGGATCGCCGGACCCGATCACCGATTCCGCCGGCTTGATCAGAAAGAGCGGATGCGACGGCACCGGCTTGTCGAGTTTTGCGGCGAGCGCATGGAAGTTGTTCCACAGCGCGACGACCTTGCCGGGCGCGCAGGGCGCGATCTGCGTGAGCGCGCGCGTCGATAGCACGGCGCCCGTCGGCACCGGATGATGAAGACCTGCGTATTCGTGCAGATAGCCGTTTTCAACACGGCCGAAGACGATGTTGCCGCCATTCGACTTGAAGCGCATCCAGGTTTCCACGATCAATTCCCTGTGAGTGAAGTTCGATCTTCCCGCATGAACGAAAGCGTCAGATGGCGCCGGCCACACGCAGCGCGCTGATCTGCTCCAGCGAGTAGCCGAGTTCAGCCATCACCTCGTCGGTGTGTTCGCCGAGCAGCGGCGAGCGTGTCACTTCAGTGGGACTGTCCGACAGCTTGATCGGATTGCCGACCGTCAGATACTTGCCGCGCGTCGGATGATCGACTTCGACGATCGTGCCGGTCTTGCGCAGCGACGGCTCTTCCGCGATTTCCTTCATCGACAGGATCGGGCCGCACGGAATGTCGTGCCCGTTGAGGATTTCCATGGCCTCGAACTTGGTCTTGCTCATCGTCCAGCGTTCGATCTCGGCGAAGATTTCCTTCAGACGCGGCAGACGCGCCGCCGGTGTCGCGTAGTCGGGATCGGTGGCCCATTCTTCCTTGCCGATCACGTTGCAGATCTTCGCCCACACCGGCGCCTGCGTGATGAAGTAGATGTACGCGTTCGGATCCGCTTCCCAACCCTTGCACTTCAGGATCCAGCCCGGCTGGCCGCCACCCGACGCATTGCCCGCGCGCGGCACCGCTTCGCCGAACGTGCCGTTCGGGTACTGCGGATATTCCTTCATGACGCCGGTACGTTCGAGCCGCTGCTGGTCGCGCAGCTTCACGCGGCACAGGTTCAGCACGCCGTCCTGCATCGCCGCCAGCACCTTCTGGCCGCGCCCCGTCATCGTGCGCTGATAGAGCGCCGTGACGATGCCGAGCGCGAGATGCAGCCCCGTGCCGCTATCGCCGATCTGCGCGCCGGTGACGACCGGCGGACCGTCGTCGAAACCGGTTGTCGACGCCGAGCCGCCCACGCATTGCGCGACGTTCTCGTAAACCTTGCAGTCTTCGTAGGGACCGGGGCCGAAGCCCTTCACGGACGCGACGATCATCTTCGGATTGAGTTCCTGGATGCGCTCCCAGGTGAAGCCCATCCGATCGAGCGCGCCCGGCGCGAAATTCTCGACCAGCACGTCGCATTTCTGGATCAGCGCTTCGAGAACCAGCTTGCCTTCCGGGTTCTTCGTGTCGATCGTGACCGAGCGCTTGTTGTGGTTGAGCATCGTGAAATACAGGCTGTCGACGTCCGGAATATCGCGCAACTGCTCACGTGTGATGTCGCCTGCACCGGCCCGCTCCACCTTGATCACGTCGGCGCCGAACCATGCCAGCAACTGCGTGCACGTCGGACCCGACTGCACATGTGTGAAGTCGAGAATCCTCACGCCGTCGAGCGCTTTACCCATGTCATGTCTCCTTCAATGATGTATGCGTTCTGTGTGTACACCGGTCCGTCGTGCATGACTGCGATCCGCGGCAAGATCGACCTGCCCTGACCGACACGGTATGTGATATATCACATTCATTCAAGCGTATTTTCGCTGCTGCCTTTCTGGTCAAATATCCGCTCTGGCGCCGTCTGGCCTGGGTTTCCGGCCGGATGCACGTCACGTCTCCATGTCTTGACCAGGGGAAAATACCGAGCCGCATTCATTCACGATTCGTTGTGATATATCACATACCAGATTTCATGAGGCGTCAAGGGAGGGCTTTCCCGGCGTTTACCGGATCGTGCGTGGTATGAGATGAAGCCGGCAGCCACATTTACGGGGCGTAAACAGCAACAGGGCCAGCGGTGACGCCACCGCTGGCCCTGTTGCCTTGAAGCTGATCTTCAGTGAACCGATCAGTCGAGAAAATCGCAGTTCGCCTCGACAAACGTGGCGAGATCCAGCGAATGCTGGCGCGTCAGACGCTCGGCCAGTTCGGTATCGCGCTGCTCGAGCGCCTCGATGATCCGCAGATGATCGACGATGGAACGTGACGCGCGGTCGCTCTGCGAAATCGTCATGCGGCGGATTGCGCGCACGTGGATGAAGATGTTCTTGATCGTTTCGAGGATGATCTGCGACTTCGACAGTTCCACAATCGCCTGGTGGAACGCGATATTCGCGTCCGAGTATTCAGCGATGTGCTCGGCCGGCGTGGCATCGCGGAAATGATCGAACATGTGGCGCAGATGCGCGATTTCCGCGTCCGTCGCGTTTTGGGTGGCGAGGCGCGCGGCCATGCTTTCGAGCGCGGCCCACATCTGGATCATTTCGACGATTTCACGCTTGCTCTTGCGCACGATATAGATCCCGCGACGCGGCACCATGCGCAAAAAGCCCTCCTGCTCCAGCAGCGTCATCGCTTCGCGAACGGGTGTACGGCTCACGCCGAGCGTTTCGCTCAGCACGCGTTCGTCGAGGCGGATTTCCTCGCGCGACTGGTAAATATCCGCGTCCGCAATGGCCTGGCGCAGCATGGCGTAAGCCTGGTCGCGCAGGCTGGCGGTCGCATTGATCGGCTGGAGTGCCAGCGTCAGCGATGCGACCGGAAGTGCAACGGCGGGTGTAGCCACTATTTCAGTTTGAAGTTCTGACGACATTCATCGCCTCTTGTTGAACACGCTCACGATGCGGTTTCGCGGCAGAGGCCGCTTCACCGAGGCCGACATAACGGCCGTGCAGCGCGGCAAGTTCAGCAACCGGCTGCGGAATCCATTTTGTCAGCAAAACAGTGGCAGCGGAACCCAGACCAACCACACCGATGGCAAGCAGCGACAGAGAAACAAAATCCATTTGAAGCTCCGAATGAGTGAGTGAATGACTCAATCATATGCTGCATTGCCGCAAAAATCAATATTTCGTATGTGATATATCACAGACTGTTGCTTCTAGAACACAGGCACACGGTAGCACGGGTAGGAAGGATGCGCGCTCGCGGTGCGCGCTGACTGGCATGCTGACATGCGATCCGACGCGCGATGGGGTCGCAACATGCGCAGGCCAACGCAGCGAGGTTGCGTGCGGGCGCCCGGCGAGGCACAAGCAGTGGGGAGAACCGGCCCGGCGCGCGCGAAACCACGCGCACCGCAGAAGTCGCCCGCGTCAGACGATCGCGACCGTCTCCAGGCGGAACACGGAGACCGCTTCTTTCAGCAGCTTCGACTGGGCCCGCAGAGATTCCGCCGCCGCCGCGGCCTGTTCGACGAGCGCGGCGTTCTGTTGTGTCGACTGGTCCATCTGCGTGACCGTGACGTTGATCTGCTCGAGGCCGTGATGCTGCTGTTCCGCGGCGCTCGAGATTTCCGACATGATGAGCGTCACACGTTGCACGGAAGCGACGACGTCGCTCATCGTGACACCCGCGCGCTCCACGAGCGCTTCGCCGGAGCGGATCCGCTCAACGGAACTGCCGATCAGCGAAGCGATTTCCTTCGCCGCCGCTGCCGTGCGTTGCGCGAGACTGCGCACTTCGGCGGCCACGACGGCGAAGCCTCTTCCCTGCTCGCCCGCACGCGCCGATTCGACGGCTGCGTTGAGCGCGAGGATATTCGTCTGGAACGCGATGCCGTCGATGACGCCGATGATCTCGGCGATCCGCTGCGAGTCGCGCGAAATGTCGCGCATCGTGCTGACCGCTTCGTGCACCACGCCGCCGCCCGCGACGGCCGTTTCCGACGCCTTCTGCGCCAGCTCGTTGGCCTGCTTCGCGTTGTCGGCGTTCTGGCGCACGGTGATCGTCAGCTCTTCCATGCCGACGGCGGCCTTCTCGAGCGCCGCCGCCTGCTGTTCCGTGCGCGACGACAGATCGGTATTGCCAAGCGCGATTTCCTGCGCGCCCGTATGGATCACATCCGTGCTACCGCGCACCGTCACCACCGTACGGCGCAGGCCGTCCTGCATCTGGCTGAGCGCGCCCAGCAACGCGCCCATTTCATTGTTGCGTTCGTTGGGAATTTCGCCCGACAGATCGCCGCCCGCGATCAGGCGAAACTGTGCGATCGCACGTTCGACCGGACGGATGATCGCGCGCATCAACGTCATGCGACCGGCGATGCTCACGGCGAGCAGCAGCACGGTCACGCCGACCAGCACCTGCACGGTCAGCATGAAGCGGCTTTGCGCCTTCAGGAAACGCCCCTCCTGACGCTGCATCAAACGTGCTTCGAGCGAGGCGACGGCGCGCGCGTACTGGCCGGCGATCGCTTCGGTCTCCTTGCCCTGGAGTTGCTTGAACGAGATGAAGTCATTGGTATCGAGCGCCTTGAACGCCGGCAGCAACGCCTGCGAAACAAGCTTCGTGCGCGTGACGGCGAGACTCTCCACGTCGGCACGCAGATTGTCGTCCTGTCTGGCGATGCCGTCGAAGCGCTTGTACGCCGCATCGGCGACAGTGACCGCGCGATGCGACTCATCGAGGAGCGCCGGGTCCGGCTCGCCAAGACCATAGAGCGCGTAATAGCTGTTCATCAGCAAACGCGCACGCAATACTTCTTCCGAACTTTGATGCAGGGCGACCAGTGCGCCCGTGTCATCGCTGTACATTTTTTGCAGCGCGACATTGCTCATGCGCGTCCCCGCAATGCCCATCGCACCGATCGCGATCGACATGAGCGACAACACGCCAATAACGGCGGTCAACGTCGCCCGGATAGACAGTTTTCTGATCATGCGCTTCCTCACTGGTTTGGTCTTGCACGTCTTGCTAGCGACACGCGCCCGGCAATCTGCATGCTCCAAAACCCTAAGCGTCCCGGTATCTGAATCCACCCCTGAAAACAGAACGCAAATCACACTATGTGGGTCGCAAAAACGTCGTGTGGCGCGCTGTCCGCAAGGTTTCGATTCATCTGTGGGTTCCTTCGGGCAAACCCGTTATGCATTCGCGTCTCATATTGCCAACCCGGGCCGCTCCTCATATTGTGGAGCGCGCAACGCACAGGACTCGAAGACCGGCGCTAAAGAAAAAGCGCAACAGAGCCGATAAGTATCAATCAGTTACCCCTTAACGGAGACCGACCATGAGCAGCATGACCGACCACCCGGAGAGCCCGGGCTCGTCCGGCTTCTTTTCCAAACAGGCTACCGTCGCAAAGCCAGGCTTTTCCCGCTGGATGGTTCCACCCGCCGCGCTCGCCGTGCATCTGTGTATCGGCCAGGCCTACGCGTTCTCCGTCTTCAACGGCCCGCTCACGAAAGTGATCGGCATCACGCAATCCGCACCGGACGACTGGACGCTCACGACCCTTGGCTGGATCTTCTCGCTCGCCATCGTGTTCCTCGGCCTGTCCGCCGCATTCGCCGGCAAGTGGCTCGAACGTGTCGGGCCGCGTCGCACGATGATCACGGCGGCATGCTGCTTCGGCGGCGGTTTCATCATCTCTGCCGTGGGCGTGTGGCTGCATCAGATCGTGCTGCTCTATCTCGGCTACGGCGTGATTGGCGGCATCGGGCTTGGGCTCGGTTATGTGTCGCCGGTTTCGACGCTGATCCGCTGGTTCCCGGACCGCCGCGGCATGGCGACCGGTCTCGCCATCATGGGCTTCGGTGGCGGCGCGATGATCGCAGCGCCGCTGTCGGTGGCGCTGATGAACCACTTCAAGAGCGCAACGAGCATCGGCGTCGCCGAAACGTTCGTGGTGCTCGGCATCGCATACTTCATCTCGATGACGATCGGTGCCCTTGCGATCCGCATTCCGGCGCACGACTGGAAGCCGGCCGGCTGGACACCGCCGGAAACGTCGCACCAGATGATCACGCGCAACCACGTGCACATCGATCAGGCGCTGAAGACGCCGCAGTTCTATCTGATCTGGCTGGTGCTGTTCCTGAACGTGACGGCTGGCATCGGCATTCTCGGCCAGGCTTCGGTGATGATCCAGGAGAGCTTCAAGAACACCGTGACAGCGGGCGCCGCTGCCGGCTTCGTCGGGCTGCTCTCGCTCTTCAACATGGGCGGCCGTTTCGTGTGGGCGTCGGCGTCGGACTTCATCGGTCGCAAGAATACGTACTACGTCTTCTTCGTGTTCGGCGCCGTGCTGTACTACTCGGTGCCAGGCTTCGCCGCGTCGGGCAACATCGCGCTCTTCGTGCTGGCGTTCTGCCTGATTATCTCGATGTATGGCGGCGGCTTCTCGACGGTTCCCGCGTATCTCGCGGACATGTTCGGCACCGCGTTCGTCGGCGGCATTCACGGCCGTCTGCTGACAGCGTGGGCGGCGGCTGGCGTGGCGGGCCCGGTGCTGGTCAACTACATCCGCGCCTATCAGGTTGCGCATGGCGTGGCCAAGGCCGATGCGTACACGATGACCGTGCACATCATGACCGTGCTGCTGATAGTGGGCTTTGTCTGCAACCTGCTCGTCAAGCGCGTGAACGACAAACATCATATGAGCGAAACACAGCTCGCCGGCCAGTAAGGAGACCGACATGACCGCATCGAACACCGTGCACCCGACCAGCAAAGGCAAACTGGTGGTCTTCTGGGCCTATGTGCTGATTCCCCTGGCGTGGGGCGTTGTGAACACGCTGATTCAGGCAATGAAGCTCTTCAGCTAGATACGTTTCTTTTAAGTTATTTACAGTAAGCCGGGCTTGATGCCCGGCTTTTTTATTTTGAATTTTCGATTCGGTTCTGCTGGAAAAATCTTAAATACCCCATCGTCTTCACGTCCACTGAGAAATATCAAGCCAGTGCAATCATCGCCTTGACTCAAGGTACCTAAGTCGGAATAATCCTCTCGATCGTTAAAATTTTCGGCCGTGTTACAAATTATGCGTGTAACGTATTTGAACGTTTGCTAATATCTGCGAACCGTCGGGACATGCGAACCCATTTTTTTCGCCGCATCAGGTACTGTCTACCCCTCAAGGAGGCTCTCTATATGTGCGTGAGAACGGTTCTACCTACACCTTCATAACCGGCTGACCGCAAAGCCGGTCTGCAGACAGTCATTTCAGTTACTGAAAGATTTTATTCTGCCACGACCTCAGCGGAATCGGTCCTTGTGCGGCCGATTATCGCTCCAGTTGATATGCGTATTGTTTAATCTGGTTTGCGAAAGCAAATGGGTAGCTGCGTTCGGCGCGTCCGTATTTTCTATATAAAACATGAACCTTGCTCGCCGGTTTTTCCGGGTGTCGCTACTTTCAATCTTGTTTATCGCTCAGGGCGCACACGCGCAGACCGCGGAAGACGCCAACAAGAGTAACAACCCGCTCAATCTCGCTGCCTCGTTCAACGTCCAGAATTTCTACACGCCGAGCGTGTTTGGCGGGAGCGCTCATACCAACGATCTGCTGCTACGTCCCACGGTGCCGGTAGGCCCGGGGCTGATCGGCGTGCCACAGATTTTCCGCGGCACGGTGCCCATCAGCACGCGCCCTGACCCGAGCGGCGGCTACAACACCGGCCTCGGCGACATCAACCTGTTCGATATCCTTCTGCTGAGTCAGGGTGAGTTCCAGGTCGGCGTCGGACCACTCGTCACCATGCCCACCGCAACCGACCCAAGCCTCGGCACGGGCAAATGGCAGGCGGGTCTCGCCGCGGTCGCCGTGAGCGCGACGAAAGCGCGGCTGCTCGGCGCGCTGGTCCAGTGGCAACACTCGTTCGCCGGCCAGAGCAGCCGGCCGACCACGCAGTCGCTCACCGCGCAGCCCTTCGGCATTTTCAACCTGCCGGGCGGCTGGTATATCCGCTCGACCGGCACATGGACGTTCGACCTCCAGCACGGCAGCTATTACATCCCGGTTGGCCTCGGTGCCGGCAAGGCATGGAAAGGCGGATCCACCATCTATAACGCCTTCATCGAACCGCAGTACTCCATCGCCCATTCAGGTGCGGGCGTGCCGCAGTTTACGATTTTCGCCGGGCTGAACATGACGTTTGGCAAGTAAGTGCGACGCATATGGGTGGCGCAGCGCGAGCGCGTCACCCGGCCAGCAAACCGTTTCAGACAAGGTGATCGATGTGAGGAAACTGTCGAATTTCATGCATGCCGCAGCGCTCGGAGCCAGTCTCATGATCGGCGGCGCCGCAATCGCCCAGGTGCAGAACGCCGTCTCGCCGGACGAAGCGCGCGCCATCGCGAAGGACGCGTTCATCTACGCGTACCCCATGCTCTTCAACTACAAGACGCTGTACCAGCAGGCCGTCGATCCGACGTCGAAGTCGTACGTGGGCGGTTTCGGCCGGTTCCGGAATTACTCGCAGCCCTACGGTCCCGAGAACAGGGAAATCGTCACGCCGAACAACGACACGCCCTATTCGTGGGCGTGGCTCGACCTGCGTCGTGAGCCGTGGGTGCTAACCGTGCCCGAGGTGCCGGACAACCGCTACTACGTGTTCCAGTGGGTCGATCTCTTCACATACAACTTCGCCTATATCGGATCGCGCACCACCGGCAACGGCGCGGGTCATTACCTGCTCGCCGGTCCCGACTGGAAAGGCGAAACGCCCAGGGGGATCGACCAGGTATTGCGCCCGGAAACCGATATCGTCCTGGCACTCGGGCGCACCGCGCTCAACGGCCCGGGCGATGTGAAGAACGTGCAGGCCGTCCAGAAAGGCTACAAACTGACGCCGCTGTCGGCATTCGAACACACCGCGCCGCCGCCAGCCGTGCCACGGCCGGACTTCCCGAAATGGGATGAAGCGAAGGCGACATCGATCGATTTCATCGCGTACCTGAATTTCCTGCTGACGTTCACGCAGCCGCCGGCGCCGTCCGAAACGGAACTGCTTGAGCGCTTCGCGAAGATCGGCATCGCGCCGGGCAAGCCGTTCAACGCGGCGGCGTTGCCGCCCGGCACGCGCGCGGCGATCGAAGGCGGCGTCGCCGATGGCAAGGCGGCGCTTGCGGACGCCGTGAACCACACCACCAGCTCGTTCGATATCTTCGGCACCCGCGAAGCGCTCAAGGGCGACTACATGAAGCGGGCCGTCGCGGCGGCGATGGGAATCTACGGCAACACGAAGGAAGAGGCCGTCTACGTCGGCACGCGTCAGGACGGCGACCATCAGCAGCTGGTCGGGTCGCAGCCGTATGTGATTCACTTCGACAAAACGGATCTGCCGCCGGCGAAGTTCTTCTGGTCAATGACGATGTACGACCTGCCGGCGCGCCATCTTGTACCCAATCCGATCAGTCGGTATTCGATTGGCGACCGCACCCAGGGCCTGAAATACAACGCCGACGGCTCGCTCGACATCTACGTCCAGCACACTTCTCCCGGTGCAGCGAAAGAGGCGAACTGGCTGCCCGCGCCGCAGGGCCCTTACACCGTGATCATGCGCATTTACGGCCCCGGGCAGGCCGTGTTCGATGGCGGCTGGAAATTTCCCGAGCCGAAAAAAGGCTGATGTCAGATGGACGGCGCGGCGCATGAGCACGGCCCAGTCGAATATTTTCATCAACATGACGAACGAAACACGCTATTTTTATCTGGACGACGATGCATCGGGCGAGCCACCAAACGGCGCGAACGCATACACGATGGCGTTCCTCGCAGGTGAAATACCGTCCGTCCGGAGTTTCTTCCGCGAAGGGCTCACATGCAGGATCGCGGCGATACAGTTCAGTCACGATGCGAACACGGAAAAGTTACAGGGAGTAAAGCCAGGATGAAAAATATCATTCGATACTTCGGACGCCCGATGCACGAAGCACGACGCGCCGGCATTAACGTCACGCTGGCTGTGGGGATCGCGGGCCTGAGCTTCGCGCAGCAGGCTCACGCAACGGAAGGCGGTGTCGGCCGGCCGATCACCGGCATGCAGGTGATGCCATACGCCGGCGTGGTGCCGCCCACCTCGGACTGGATCGTGTCGCTCTCGACGATCTACTACCAGGGCTCGCTCGGCGCGAGCAAGACGCTGCCGGTTGCGGGCACGATCACAGCCGGTCTGAACTACCAGATCGTGTACAGCATCGCGAATGCGGTCAAGACGTGGGGCATCACCGCGGGCGGATGGAATTTCGCTTCGTCGTTCGGCGTGCCGGTGCAGTACACGAATGCGTCGTCGTTTCACGGAATCCTGCCTGACGACCATGCCACCCAGTTTGCCGATATCTTCTTCACGCCGGTCGTGGCGGGCTATCACCTGACGAAGACCGATCACGTCGCGTTAAGCGTCCAGATCTACGCGCCGACGGGCGCCTACAACCCGAACCGTCTTGCGAACGCGGGCCAGAACACGTGGACGTTCACGCCAACCATCTCGTACACGAAGCTCTTCCCCGCGCAGGAAATCGAGTTGTCGGCGAACTACGGCGTCGAGTTCTACACAACCAACAGTGCCACCAACTATCACAACGCACCGCTCAGCGTGCTCGACCTGCTCGCGCTCAAGCGCTTCAAGGGCGGCTGGGGCGTCGGCGTGGTCGGCGGCTGGATCCAGCAGCTCGGCGACGACACCGGCGGCCTCGCCAGTCAGACGGACGGCGCGCGCGGCCATTCACTCGGTATCGGCCCGATCGTGACGTGGTCCGGCGCAATCGACAAGACGCCGGTCTCGGCGTCGCTGCGCTGGGTCAATGAATTCGAAGTGCAGGCACGCCCGAAGGGCAACGCGGTCCTGCTTTCCGTCAGTGCCACGTTCCAGTAGGCGTTACGGGTGCAGATGGTTTTCACGGCGGACTGCCGCACACCGCACCCGGGCCCGCACGTTACGTATCTCTCGCAACACAACGCAGTAACGCAAAAGGAGCAGTCATGAAGTCACCCCTGAAAACCGGCCTGAAACGCACGACGGCGATCAAGGCAGCCATGCTGTTGTCGGTGGCGCTGTCCTGGCCGGCATTCGCACAGAACGCCGGTTCGACCGATGGACAGAAAGCCATCGGCGGCGCCGCACTCGTACACGTTCAGGCGACCGTCATCGGCATCGACACCGTGACGAACAGCGTCACGCTGCGCGGGCCGCGCGGCAACGCGGCGGTGGTCGACGTCGACCCGCAGGTCGGTGACGTGAAGAAGCTGCAACTCGGCGACAAGGTCGACATCGCGTACAAAAACGCGATCCTGCTGGCTGTCGACAAGACGCAGGCGAGCGGTATCCGTGAACGCGTCGAGACGACCGCGGCGATACCGGCTTCGGAAGGCGTCGTGGCATCGGCACGCCGCGTCGAAGTGCTGGCCACCGTGCAGAAGATCGACCGCAAGAAGCGTCTCGTGACGCTGCGCGGCCCGAATCGCACGCAAACGCTCGAAGTGGCGCCGGACGTTTCGATCGACAAGCTGAAGGTCGGCGATACGGTACACGCGGTGTTCGTGTCGGCTACCGCAGCCGAAGTCACGCGTGAAGGCAACGCGGTAAAGTAAGTGCGAGGTCCGGCGTTTCGTCGCCGGACAGTGAACCACGTGGAAAGGGGCGCGGCTCACGCGCCCCTGCTGGATCTGTTTGCCGGTTTGGGCGCATTGCCCGTGTCGATGGCGACAATCCCGCGGCGATGATCAATCGACCGCGCGAGCCATGGGTCGTGCACGATCCCGCCCGCGCCCCGAAGCCGGTGTACCGCCCGACGCGCCCCGATCCCCAGGCTGCGGACGATGCATGCGCGCAATGACGGCTTCGCACATCGCGTCGCCGGTCTCGCCGTACAGGTCGTGCATCGCACGCTGCAGAACGCCTGAATCGAACCATCCCTTGAAGCGCCGATGGCACGTGCGGTAGTCCGGGTAGCGCGTGGGCAGCGCGGCCCATGCGGCACCGCTCGTGAGCACCCATAGCACGCCGTTCAGTACCATGCGCGTGTTGCGCGTGGGCCGCCCGCGCGGATCCTTGCGGGCGCGAAACGCGATAAAGAGTCCTTCCACGCTACTCCATTGCGCATCGGTGAGGTCGCGATGCAGTGCCATCTGAACTCCGTATCTGAACAGTTCGGTCACAAGACTGGTAGCTTCACCAGCATGACATCTGATAGATACGGTGACTGTGCTCTGGCACGCATTCCACCCCGCGATGTGCGGTCCAGCGAACATTCGCGCGCGCCCGGCGTCGCCCGACGCACGCCCGCCGGTTCAATCCTTCAGTTTTAACACCATGGGAAAGCGGATCTCGAACGTCGTGCCGAGACCTTCGCGCGAATCGAAGTGAATCTCGCCATCCAGCACGCGGCACAGCTCCTTGACGATCGCGAGGCCAAGCCCGACGCCCGGCACGTCGTCGCCCGCAATGCGCTCGAACTCCTCGAAGACGCGTTCGCGATCGTGCTGGCCGATACCGACACCCGTATCCGACACACGCAGCCGCCAGTGATCGTCGCCGTCTCCGGTCATCGTCAGGCCGATCTGGCCGGTCTTCGTGTACTTCGCGGCGTTAGTCAGCAGATTCAGTGCGATCTGCTTCAGCTTGAGGCGGTTCGACGACACGACCGCCAGCTGCCCGTCGAAGGACGTCGCGAACCGCAAGCCTTTCGCCTCGACCGGAGGCCGGCACGACGCGACCAGTTCGTCGAACAGCTCACGCAGTGAAAACACCTCGATCGCGACCGTATCCGCGTCGCGCAGCACGACCGCATACTCGACGAGTTCGTCGACCAGCGCTTTCATGTCGGCCGCCTGACGGTTGGCGAGCGCGAGCGCGGTTTCCGTCTTGGACGGCGTGCGGGCAGCCAGTTGCAGCGCCATCGAAAACACGTTCAGGAAGTTACGCAGATCGTGCACGACGCTGCGTGTGATCTGCATGCGCGATTCATACAGGTCGCTGACAAGATGCTGCTTCAGTTGCAGCTCATGGTTGGCGCGTTCGAGCCGGCCAGTGTATTCGTCGATCTTGCGGTCGCGCTCGGTCATGACTTCGCGAATCGACGTCAGCGTGACGAAGCTGAGTGCCTCGTCGATATAGTAGCGCGCGCGTTCCTCGCTGCGCCGCGTGAACTCGGGATGGGCCTCGGCGAACTGCATGACCGCGCCCGTCAGCACCTGACGGAACAGTTCGAGCTCGCGCACCAGTTCGTCGACCCGGTAGCCCTGACGCCAGCGCATCTTGCCGTGCAGGCGCGCGTTACGCTCGATGGCGGGCTCGACCTTGTCGAGGTCCTCGTTTTCCAGCGCGACGCCGATTTCGTCGAAAACATTCGGCAGATGGTCGGCGAGCTGCTCGTAAGTGAGCTTGTCGCTGTCGTTCAGAACGTCGTCGCGGAACACCGCCTTCATCCAGCGCTCGGTCAGACTGGCCTGCTCTACACGAAGCATGGCGACAAAGGCGCACAACGGTCCTGCTTGCGGGGCAGACATAAAACGGGAACCTCCGGCTGTGGACAACGGCGGCGGTTCCATTTGAACACAGAAAACGGCAGGAAAGCGCGCAGTAGCGGCCCACCCCGAAATCAGGCGCCCTCTTGGAGCACCAGCAGATTTTCGTGGGAAAAACCCAGCGCAACTGGCTGGCCGCGCTCCGGCAGGCTGCGATTCGGGTCGTTGAAGATATCGAGCGAAATGACCGCTTCCTGCACGCGCGCGCGAATCCGCACGACAGCCCCCAGGAAACTGACGTCCTCGACCGTTGCGGCCAGCGTATTGCGGCCAGGCGCTGGCGCTTCCAGCACGATCGCTTCCGGCCGCAAGGCAAGCATGCGCTTCCTGCCAGCGTCGTCCGGCGCAAGCGTCTGGGTCGTGATCAGCTCCTGTCCTTCGACGGCCATCCTGCCCGTGGAGGGGTCCACCACATGTCCCGTCAGGATGTTGAGTGTGCCGACAAACGAAGCCACAAAACGCGTGCGCGGATAGTTATAGATTTCCGACGGTGTGCCGACCTGTTCGACGCGCCCCTCGTTCATCACGACGATCCTGTCGGAGATCGACAATGCTTCTTCCTGATCGTGCGTCACGAAAATCGACGTGATGCCGAGTTCACGCTGCAGCATGCGAATGTCCTGACGCAGCGAAATACGGATCTTCGCATCGAGTGCCGACAGCGGTTCATCGAGCAGCAGCACCTGCGGCTTGCCGGCAAGCGCGCGCGCCAGCGCGACACGCTGCTGCTGTCCGCCTGACATCTGCCACGGGTAACGGTCGCCGAGATCCGGCAGCTTGATCAGCGCCAGCATTTCATCGACACGCTTGCGGATTTCCGCGTCCGGCCGCCCGGCGACACGCAGCCCAAAACCGATGTTGGCCGCCACCGTCATGTTCGGAAACAGCGCATACGACTGGAACACCATGCCGACCTTGCGCTGACGTGTGCGCAGATGCGTGACGTCGCGTCCATCGAGGCGGATCGTGCCGCGCGTCGGACTTTCGAAGCCCGCGATCATGCGCAGCACCGTCGTCTTGCCGCAACCCGACGGCCCGAGGAACGTGACGAATTCGCCACGCTCGATCTTCATGTCGAAGCGATGCAGCGCGGTGTTCGATCCAAAGGTCTTGTGCAGGTTTTCTATTTCAAGGAATGCCATGGCGGACGCCTTCATTCATCAGGGTTTCTGTGCGGCGAGCGCAGGAGCACGACTCGTTCTGCGGGCCGAGCCGAACACCTGGATCAGACCCATCGACGCCCACGTAATCGCGAACGCGATGATCGCGAGCGCCGAAGGTTCATATGCGCGATTCGCGCCGATCAACTGCAGGTAGGGGCCAAACGCCGGCCGGTCGAGCAGGCTCGCAATCGTGAATTCGCCGATCACCACGGCAAACGTCAGGAACGCGCCCGACAGGATGCCGGAGCGGATATTCGGAAAGATCACCTTGAAGAGGATCGTCGGCCAGCTCGCGCCGAGACATTCGGCGGCTTCGGTCAGCGAGCGCACGTCGATCGCGCTCAAACCGGCATCGACCGCGCGGTACATATACGGCAGCGAAAGCGTCACGTATCCGAATACAAGCAGCAGGTCGGTAGCGCGTTCGTTACCGGTCAGCGGCAAAATCGAACTGCTGTTGTACATGCGCAGATAGCCGAAGACGATCACGATCGCCGGAATCACGAGCGGCAGCAGCGTGATGAATTCGACGACCGGCCGCAGCTTCGGCAGACGCAACTGCACCCAGTACGCCGTCGGCACCACCAGCAGGATGCCGACGACGATCGTCAGCAACGCCATCAGGATCGAATACCCAAACGACGCCTGAAAATGCGCATCGCCAAGCACCACCCTGTACGCTTCGAAGCTGTACACACCGCGCTTCATGCGCAGGCTGAACTCGAACGTCGCGATCAGCGGAATCAGGAAATACAGCGAACCGACGACGATGGCAACCCACGCCCCCGCACGTGACCGGGAATTCATCGACGCCCCCTTTCAGCGCGTGCACGCAGCCAGATATAACCGCCATTCGAGATGCCTGTCACCAGGATCATGCCAAGCGCGAGCGCGTAACCGAGATTCGGATTGTGCAATACGTCACCGCGAATCTGCGCGTACAGCAGGATCGTCACGATATTCAGCGAACTGCCGGTGAGCGCATACGCGGTCGCCACTGCGCCGAATGCATTCGCAAACAGCAGCAACGCGGCGCCCAGCACGCTCGGCCACAATACCGGCAACGCGACGTAACGCCAGTACTGGAACGCGGTGCCGCCAAGACAATCACAGGCTTCACGCCATTCGCGCTTCAGACCGTCGAGCGCGGGCGTGATGATCAGCACCATCAACGGAATCTGGAAATACAGGTACGTCAGCGTCAAACCGGTGAAGCTCAGAATGCTGAAGCCCGTCGAATAGAGATTCAGGCCCGTGTATTTCTTGAGCAGGACCGTGACGAGCCCCACGCGCCCCAGCGTGCAGATGAACGCAAACGCCAGCGGCACGCCGGCGAAGTTCGACGCGACGCCGGAAAACGTCATCAGCGTCGGGCGAATCCAGCCGGGTAACTGGCCCTGCACTGCCGCCCAAGCAAGGAGCGAACCGATGAGCGCGCCGCCGAACGCCGATGCGGCGCTGACCTTGAAGCTGATCCAGTACGCGTCGATCACGCCCTCCGAGAAGAGGTCGCGAAAGTTGGCGAGCGTGAAATGACCCTGCGGATCCTGAAACGCACCGACCACCAGAATGGCTGTCGGCAAAATCAGGAACAGTAGCGCGAAGACGAAGAACGGCAACACGCCGATCCAGGTCCATAACGATGCGGACTGGCCCGCGCCCTTTGCTGGCGGCGTCGGCGTCAATGCAAGAGGCGCCTGCAACTCCGGCGGCACAGCGCCTGCATTCGGTGGACTGCTCATAGGTCAGAAAACCCTCAGGCAAAGAGACCGGACACGGATTGCGAAGGTAGCGGCTGTAGCCGTGCCGGCGATGGCGGCGATGGTTGCGGCCGCAACCGGCGCCGTGAAGCCCGGACGCGGCATGGGCGGCGCGCCCCGCGCGCCGCCCGCCGGGTTCATCGCCGGTCGGCCCTGTTAATACGGGCGTGCGCCGG